>CAZMEC010000007.1:13769-37924 GCA_964565265.1 uncultured Myxococcales bacterium | reverse complement strand
GTTCATGGGGGAACAGGTAGGTGCTTGGTGTCGGGGTGTCGGAGTGTGAAGTGTTGGGGTGACAGGTGTCGGGGTGAGAGGTGTCGGGGTGGAAGGACTGGGGGTTGCTGGCTGGGGTTTGACTGAGCATCGCGGCCTCCTGTTGCTGGCCGCGTTTTTGCGGCCTCTCAACCAAAGGTCGAGGTCCAAAAACGCGGGCAGCAACAAAAGGAGGCCCACAGGCAAGCGTCAGCAAACAACCCAGGGCCTGCGCAGCGACGCTGCGCCCTTGCAGCAGCCCAAAGCTGCCACAACTACCGCCTGAAGGCCGTAGGCACTGTCCGGCCGGCCGGACCCCAACACCCCCAACACCCCCAACACCCCGACACTTCCAGGCCGACTCTCTGAGTGGTAACCAACTGTTGGCCCACAGAATGCGACGGCTTGCCTGATCGGTGCTCTAGGCTGCCTCAGTGGATGGCGTAGTGAAGTAGTTGCCCGTTGTCGGTGCAGGCGAAGAGGCTCTCCGCGGAGGCCCCCCAGAGGCCGGTCACCTGGAAGGGCTTGGTGATCTTCAGGGCCTCGGGCACATAGTCCGGTGAGGCCACCTCAATTGTCAGGAGGCCGGTCTCGTCCCCGAACCACACCAGGGCCTCGCCCCCCTCCCGCTTCCCCGTGGCAAACAGGGTCCCCAGGGGGTCCGCCCAGAGGGAGTCGAAGGCGAAGTAGATGGGCCCGGAGCCGGTGGCCCAGGTGTTGCCCCGCTTGACAAACACGGACCCCTTGGCGCCGCCCACCCAGACCTCACCAGCCCCCTGGGAGATGGCCACCAGCAGCTCCCCGTTGGCCGTCTTGAAGTCCAAAACCCAGTCCTCGCCCGCCAGCCTCAGCACCCGGTCGCCCGCCAGAATCATGGGCTGGCCGTCCACCATGAGCACCCCGGTGATGTCCGGGAGGACCTCTCCAGTGAGGCCCAGGACCCCCGGGTCCAGCTTGAGCAGGAGCCCGCTGAAGACATGCAGGAGGGTCCCCTCCACGCCGCCCACCCAGAGCTCGTCCAGGGAGGGGCCGTCCAGGGCCAACAACTCCTTGCTGAACCAGGCCGCCGACAGATCCTCCCAGACGGAGGGCTGGCCCGGCCCGGAGCTTTTTCGCCGCCAGAGGGCACCCTGGGTGCCGCAGACCACGAAGTCCTCGGGGCCTTCGGCCTTGATCCCCCGCAGGTGCTCCTGGGTCCCCAGGTTCATGTAGGCCCAGGCCCCTGCCTCGTAGCCCAGCACCGCCCCCCGGTCCCCCGCCAGCACCAGCCAGTCCCCCGACTCACCGCCCACCAGGGCCCGCCAGGTCTCCGTGACGGGGACCTCCAGCCGCGCCCAGACCGGCTCGTTCTCGTGGAAGATGTCCTGGGTATCCGGCCCCGACCCCAGCTCCGGGGCTGTGTCAGCCAGGTCCACGGCGTCGCCTGCCAGGGGCCGCGTGCCTCCCTCGGTCTTCAGGCAGCCCCCCAGCACCAGCAGCGGAATCAAAGCCAGGCTCTTCTTGAGCAGTACAAGCATCGGACACCTCCAAGCCGCACAACATATACAACCGGGGCAGCATTTCGCAAACATCCTGCCCCTAAAACAGCATTTCCTTGCCCCGGGGGCGCCCCCGCATACAGTATGGCCAGGGAGGTACCCATGGACGCCAAGCGGGCCCTGGTTTTTGTTGCCATGATTCTGGTCTGGGGCCTGGCCCACTTCTGGGTTGCCCACCGCCTGCGCCTGCTGTTTCACCTCGGCAGGTGGCCCTTCGGCTTGACCCTGGCGGGGATGCTGCTGCTGGGCTTTTCCTACATTCCTTCCCGCTTCCTGGGGCGGACCAGCTTCCAGGAACTGGCCCTGGTCCTGGAGGCCCTGGCCTCCGTCTGGATGGCCCTGTTCATAGCCCTGATGTTGGTGTTTGGCGCCGTGGAGCTGTTGAACCTGGGCCTCACTGCAGCCCGCCCCTGGACCGGCCTGGCTCCCCTGTGGGCCCGCCTGGATCCCGCCAGGGGCTTCCCCCCCGGGGGGGTGGCGCTGCTCCTCCTGGGCTTGATCGGCCTGGCCGCCGGACACCTGGCAGCCCAAAGCCCCCGCCTCATCAGGCTTCAGATTGACCAGGAACTCGCCGCCCAGGCTCCCCCGTCCCCTTCCCCTCAGGACCCCCAATATACCCGCCTGCTGTTTCTAAGCGACCTCCACCTGGGCAGCGTGGGCTCAAGCCTCTTCCTGGCCCGGGCCCTGGAACTGGGCCTACCCACCAGGCCCCAGGTGGTGCTCCTGGGAGGGGACATCATTGAGCACGCCCGGGAGGACTCCTACGCCCTCCTGGATCAGCTCCTGGCGGCCTTCCCCGGGGTCCCCTTCTACATGGTCCCGGGCAACCACGAGCAGTACGCCCGAATCCTTCGCATCGCCAAGCACCTGGCCACCAGGCCCCAGGTCCGCCTCCTGCGAAACGAGTCCCTGGAGTTGGCCCCGGGCCTGCGCCTTGCGGGGGCCGATGATCCCCACCTGACTCCCACCTCGGAGGCCCTTCAGGGGGCCCTCTCCAAGGTCCTCCCAGAGGACCTCCTGCTGCTCCTGTGGCATCGCCCGGGAGAGGCCGCCCTGCTGGCCCAACGCCCCCGCACGGTGATCCTCTCAGGCCACACCCATGGCGGCCAGATCTTCCCCATGACCCTCCTGGCTCCCCTGGCCAACGGCGGCTTTCGCTCCGGGCTTCACCAGCTTGGCCCCAAGAGCGTCCTCTTCGTCTCCAACGGCGCCGGCCTCTGGGGCCCCCCCATTCGACTGGGGGCCACCCCCGACCTGGTCCTGCTGGAGCTGGCCCTGCCCCCGGGAGGTTTGACCCCATGAGCATCTTGAACCTGCTAAGAGATCCCCTCCCGGGCCTGGACCTGGATGGCCGCTACCGAATCCTGTCCAAGCTGGGCGCGGGCTCCGTCTCCGATGTCTACCTGGGGCGCCAGACCCGCCTGGGGGACCGGATGGTGGCGGTGCGGGTCCTCAAGGAGATCCATTGCCATCGGAACTCCGACTCCCCGGGCATCCACGAGCGACGCTTCCTGGTTGAGGCCCAGCTCTTCCCCCTCCTCAAGCACCCCTGCTTCGCCCGCATCCATGATGTGGGCTTCACCCCAACCGAAGAGCCCCGCCCCTACATGATCATGGAGTACCTTGAGGGTCCTCGGCTGTTGGACGCGGTGGCCACCAAACCCCTCCCCTGGGAGGAGGCCCTGCTCCTGGGGGCGACCCTGGCCTCCGCCCTGGAGGAACTCCACGCCCTGGGGGTGGTGCTGCGGGATCTGTCCCCCGCCAATGTGATCCTGGAGGAGGTGTCGGGCCTGGGCCGGCTGCCCAAGCTCTTTGATTTCTCCCATGCGGTGGCCGACGCCATCCCTGAACTGGGCACGGGCAGCGAGGATTCGCTCTTCGTGGGGTCCGCCCCCTACAGCGCCCCCGAACTGGCCAGCGGCCGCAGCGACCACCGGGCCGACCTCTTCTCCCTGGGGGCACTCCTGCACCTGGCTGCCTCCGGGCAGGCCCCCTGGTCCGGCAACCTCTGGCCCCGGCAGACCGCCGGCCTCATCCTCCCCCAGACGCCCCTGGGCAAGCTGGTCCCCGGCAGCCCCAGGGATCTTGAATCCCTGTTGGCCGCCTGCCTCTCGCCCAATCCCCAGGAGCGCCCCAAGAGCGCCGCCCAGTTGGCGGAAAAACTGCTTGACCTGTGGTTCCAGAAGGGGGCCCGGGGGAAGGCTCCCAAGGGGCTGGGGGCGCTGCTCAGGTTTCGCCTTGGGCGCCCAGCTTCTCGATGAGGCTGCGGTAGGCAGCCAGGGTCTCGGCGGAGTTTCTCATGGACAAGCGGACATCGAAGTGGGCCATGTCCGTACCATCCGTGGAGCGCACCACCCGGACCACATCCCCGTGCAGGGCAATGGCCTGGGGCTTCTTGCCCCCCGTGACGATGATGGACACCAGGATGCTCCGGTAGGGCTCGGGGGGCTCGTCGGCGACCACGCAGCGGAGGCTCCCCTCCTGAAGCTTCACCACGCCCGCCTTGCCCCTGCGGCCCTGGCTGTTAAACTCGGCCTCCAGGCCATTGACCACGGCGGACAGCTCGTGGGCCGGCTTGACGGAGAGCAGGTCCCCGCCCTTCTTCTCGCCGGTGTTGACCAGGGCCCCCTCCATGGCCTTCTTCATCTTCCCAAGCAGGGCGCTGCCGGCGCTGACCTCGGGCCCCGCAGGCTTGGGTTTGGCGGCCGGGGTGGCCTTGGCCTGGACGGGCTGGCCCTGGGGGCCCTTGGCGTCCTGTTGGAACATGTCCCCCGCCAGCACCTCTTCGTTGGTGCTCTCGTTGACCACATAGACCTCAGAGGAGGAGCCCGCGTCCGTGTCCTCCAGATCCGAAGCAGTGGAGCGGCCCGAGCCCAGCATGGCGCCGGTGCCGAAGCTCTCCAGCAGTTGGTCCACCTCGTCCAGCTCCTCCATGGAGCCGACCACCTTGCTGGCCACCACGGCCAGGCGCTCGTCCCCCTCCCGGCGAACCTCGTCAAAGGAGAAGGCGTGGATCTGGTCCTCCTGGGCCCCCCGGTTCAGCACCCGGGTTTCGGGGTCCGTGATGTGAAGCACCGTGCCCAGGAAGTTGAACATCAGGGGCAGGGCCCGGGACAGGCACTCTTTGAATTCCACGCCCAGGTGCCAGCGACCAGGGCCCCGGGTGTTGACGCGCATGACGCGCCCCTTCATCACCACGGCCCCCTGGTTCACATCGCCCCACTCCATCTCCAGGACGATCTCTTCGCCCAGGGAGAACTCCAGGGGCACCTCCACCAGGGCGCCGGTCTTGCTGATGTTCACGGTCCGGCCCTTGGGTATGCCCGGCTTGGACAACAGGGCCACACTGATAAGCTGCTCATGTCGGGCAAAGCGTCGCTGCTCCGAGCCGTCACTTGTGTCCGTCACCTGAGACTCCTTTCGCCCCGGCCTGGGGAGCCAGCTCAAAGCCGCCCTCCAGATCAAGCTTCCAGCGGCCCTCTTCCTTCACCAGGTCCAGCAGCACGGGACCACCCTCCATCACCAGCTTCAGCCTCACCCTGGCGGCCGAGCCATCCACCCGTTCCACGGTCTTGAGGGTCCGGCCCAGGGGGAAGCCCCGGAACACCAGACAGCTTGCCGGCGGGTTGGCCTTGCTGGCCTTGAGGGCCTCCATTGCGGGGGCGCACTGCCTCTCCACCATGGCCTGGGAGGCCTGGCTGAGCATCCCAAAGAGATCCTCCTGCACGGCATCGAAGCCTTCCTGGTCGGCGTACTTCAGGAGGTTCACCAGCTTCCTGGCCTCCTCCTCGGGTTTGGGCTCCGCCCCGCAGGCAGGCAGCACCAAGGCCGTCAGCACCAGCAGCAGGCTCAAGCGGGCAGTGGAAATCAAGCGTCGACCTCCTCAAGACAAGCGGAGTTCCCGGGACCGGCCGATAGTAAAGCCCTCCGGGCACCCTGTCAAACCTCAAGGCAGAAGATTCCTGGCCCCCAGGGAGTCCCCAGGGACGGAGGCTGGGGGACCTGCCTCGGGGGAATGATTTGACACGAAAATCCGGCCCTGCTAGATTGCCCTTCGTGCCCAAACCAATCGTCATTGGAGGAAGCGACGGTGAGCCGTTCCACTACCCTGCGGCGCTGCTGTTCGTTGCTGTTGGCTCTGTCCCTGCTGCTTGCTGCCGGCCCCTGCCTGGCGGGCAAGTATGACCTGGACCTAGGCCGCTTCTGGAGTCGAAACTTCATGAGCCCAGCCGACCTGAGGCCCCGTGATGGCGCCCGCAGCGACATCGAATTCATCATGGCGGACCTGGCCGCAGCCCTTGGCCCCCGCTTCGTGGGGCCCGCTGAGACCACCGGGTCCTATGGCTTCTCGGTGGCCTTCGACTACGCGGTGACGGACATCAAGGAGGACTCCCGGGGTTGGCGAACGGCCATGACCGACCCCAACCTGGGGGCCGCCGACCTGGCCCGCCAGGAGGGCGCTGACAGCGTGCTGCAAAGCTATCAGATCCATGTCCGCAAGGGCCTGCCCTATTCCATGGAACTGGGCGCCTCCGTCACCCGCCTGGTGGACAGCCGCCTCTGGGGCCTGGGCTTCGAGTTCAAGTTCGCCCCCATCGAGGGCCTCAAGTACCTGCCCGACCTGGCCCTCCGCTCGGCCTTCAACACGGCCATCAACACCGGCGACTACAACCTCTATGTCATCACCCAGGATGTGGCCCTGTCCAAGCGCTTTGGGCTGGTGGGCCTCTGGAGCATGGCCCCCTATGTGGGCTACCAGTTCCAACCCCTGCTCTCTACTTCTAATGTAATAACGGTCTTCAGCAACCTCACGGGCCAGCCCGAGCAGGTGACCTTCGCCGGCGTCTGGCACTTCAACCAGTACGGCGTGGCGGGCCTCCGGGTCACCGCCGCCATGGTGGACCTGGGCTTCGAGTACGCCATGGGCAAGGACAACTCCGTCTACAGTTTCCGCCTGGGCCTGGATTTCTAACCCCCCCTCGCCCCCCCTACTTCTGCCAAGCCCGCTTTTTTCAAACCCCGCCGGATTTGTGTTTGCCAAAGATCCAACCGTCTGATAAAAGTTACTTCGCCGGTTTTTTACCGACGATCCCAATTGGGGAAAAGGGCTCTAATGGGCGTTCCAAACTGCAAGCGTTGGCACTGGGCTTTTTGTCTGGCCGTGCCGCTTTGCACAAGGGACAGGTTGTAGTCTTGGGGAGGCAAAAATGAGTCAATGTCTGTGTACCCGGTTCTCGCTCCTTCTGGCCACGGTGGCCCTCTTTGCGACGGTGCTTGGCTGCAGTTCCACCCCCGGCACCCCCGGAGGCGAGGACACCGGCGACGGCGTCAGTCAAGACATCAGCCTCGACACCGAGCCCATCGACACCGAAAATCTGGACAGCCTTGACACAACTGACATCAAGGAACCCCCAGAGGACCTCTCCCAGCCCGACACCGATGTGCCCGTGGTCTGCGACCACAAGTGCGAGGAGGGCGCCGTCAAGTGCGTCCTGGGCAACAAGGTCCGGGAATGCGTAGCCGATGAAGACGGCTGCCGGGACTGGACCGTGGCCACGGCCTGCCCCAACAACCAGAAATGCGAAGAAGGCATCGGCTGCGGCTGCCCCCTGGGCGCCTGCACCGCCGAGATGACCTTCGAAGAACTGGGCAACGCCTGTGGCACCGACGCCCAGGGCCTTGGCCAGTGCCAGGCCTGGGCCTGCACCGACGGCTGCTGCGCAACAACCGACATCGCCCCCCCGGATTGTTGCAAGCTGTCCAAGGACTGCCAGGACTGCGCCGACGACCTCACCGGGGAGATAGTCCCCTGCCCCGGCATCACGCCCGACGGGTTCACCAAGAACCTCTGCACCCAGGATGTCTGCAATGTGACTTCTGGCGTGTGCAGCTATGTGGACAAGGTCAACACCACCTGCGACGACGGAGACCCCTGCACCGCCGACCTCTGCAACCCCAAGACGGGCGCCTGCTCCCACGAGCCCACGGAGTGCGAGATCCAGTGCTGGGGCCCCACTGAGGACACGGCCTACATCCGGTGCAACGACGACGACCTCTGCACCTACGAGATGTGCGTCTATCCCAACGGCTTCAAGCCCTTCTCCGGCGCTGGCAAGCCCGAGGAAGGCACCGACGAGTTGGGTCGCTGTGAGTACTTCAGCAAGCTGGTGCCCTGGGGCAATCAGCCCGCGGTTTGCGACGACGGCGACATCTGCACCGCCGACTCCTGCGATCCCCTGAAGGGCTGCATTCACAGCCCCAAGGTCGACGACCCCGGCTGCTACTGCCTCACCAACTCCATGTGCCAGGACGACAACGCCTGCACCAAGAACACCTGCATCAAGTCCCTCAAGATCTGCTCCTACCCGACCATCGAATGTGACGACGGCAACCCCTGCACCATCGACTCCTGCGACGCCGACGCCCCGAACCTCACGGACCCCTGCCGCCACGAACTGGATACCGAGACCCCCGAGTGCGAGATCGAAAACCTCTGCACCAAACTCGAGGACTGCGTCCCCTCCAGCAAGTGCCAGGTGGCCTTCTGCCAGATAGACGCCGGCAAGCCCTTCGGTCAGTGCATCTTCCAGAACCTGTCCTGCGATGACGGCAGCGCCTGCACCGAGGACAACTGCAACCCCTCCGACGGCAAGTGCGTCTACACCGCGGTCAAGTGCAACGACGAGAACACCTGCACGGACGACAGCTGCAACTCTGAAGCCGGCTGCATCTACAAGCCCCGCAACTGCGAAGACGGGGACCTGTGCACCTCCGATAGCTGCTTCAACGGCACCTGCAAACACGAACCCTTCCCCGATCCCGCCCCCCGGAAGTGCAAGGATGGCCTCTGCAACTCCTTGACCGGCGGCTGGTCGTATGTGGACCGAAGCTGCGACGACAACGACGCCTGTACCACCGACTCTTGCAACTTCACCACGGGACTCTGTGTCTATACGAACCTCAATTGCGGCGACAATAACAAGTGCACCACTGATAGCTGCGACGCGGTGGAAGGTTGCCTCTGGGCAAACCTGGACTGCAAAGAGAAGCCCGCCGACGACCTCTGCACCCTGGACTCCTGCAACCCCGTCACCGGCGCCTGCGAGCATGTCCCCGTGGACTGCAACGACGAGAACCCCTGCACCATTGACTCCTGCAAGGCGGCCACGGGCCAGTGCAGCCACTCCCCCCTGTCCTGCCGCGAGACCCCCGTGGACGATCCCTGCACCCTGGACATCTGCGACGGCTCCGTGGGCGGTTGTTACCATGTGCCGGTGGTCTCTCCCCAGTGCGGCAAGGGCTGCATCGACACCAACACGGGCCTGCCCTCGGATGGCCGCTGCGAGGACGGCAACAAGTGCACCCTCGATAAGTGCCAGTGCCTCACCCCCGATCCCACCAACCCGAACAAGTGCCTTGAGGGCGCCTGCGTCATGACGCCGGTCCAGTGCAGCGATGGGGACAAGTGCACCAACGACAGCTGCAACCCCACCACGGGGGCCTGCGTGTCCACCACCAAGAGCTGCAACGACAACAACGCCTGCACCATCGACTCCTGCAACCCCGCCGACGGTGACTGCTACCGCGAGGTCATCACCTGCGTGGACGGGAACTCCTGCACGGACGACAAGTGCGACCCCACCACGGGCTGCGCCTTCACCCCGAAGAAGTGCGACGACTCCATCCCCTGCACCCTGGACACCTGCAACCCCACCTATGGTTGCCAGAATGTGAACAACAGCTGCGACGATGTGGACTCCTGCACGGACGACTTCTGCATCGCCGACACGGGCGAGTGCATCAACCAGCCCAAGCTGTGCAACGACAAGAACATCTGCACCATTGACCAGTGCAATCCCCTCACCGGCTTCTGCGAGTTCGGCGCGAAGAACTGCAACGACAACAACCCCTGCACCAAGGACATCTGCCGCGAAAAGACAGAGGATGGTTGGTTGGCCGGGCAGTGCGAGAACCGGCCCAGCGCCTGCGACGACAAGAACCCCTGCACGGTGGACACCTGCGATCCGGTGACGGGCAACTGCCAGTACACCCTGGACACCTGCGACGACTCCCTGAAGTGCACCCAGGACTACTGCGACCCGGTCCTTGGCTGCCAGCACGCCGTCCAAACCTGCAATGACGGCAACCCCTGCACCGTGGACCAGTGCATCCCCACCTCCGGGGACTGCACCAACACCCCCAAGAACTGCGCGGACACCAGCGTCTGCACCCAGGACCTGTGCAACTCCACCACGGGCCAGTGCTACAACCCCCCCAAGAAGTGCGACGACGGCAACCCCTGCACCTTCGATGTCTGCGCCGACGACACCGGCAAGTGCACCAACACGGCCAAGTCCTGCAACGACTCCAACCCCTGCACCCAGGACTACTGCAACGCGGACACGGGCCTGTGCGTGAACAACGCCATCTCCTGCGACGACGGCGACACCTGCACCTCGGACACCTGCGTGGCGGGCCTGGGCTGCGTCAACAAGAACATCTGCGGCTGCTGCGAAGGCGGCGTGCCGAAGAACAGCAAGTGCAACGACAAGATCGGTGACACGGGCACCCCCAACCTCTGCACCCTGGACTCCTGCACCGCCGACTCCTGCGAGTGCGTCAATGATGTCAAGGTCTGCGGCGACGACGGCAACCTCTGCACCACTGAGGCCTGCGACCCCTACACCGGTCAGTGCATCACCAGCCCCAAGAACTGCGACGACGAGAACCGCTGCACCATCGACTCCTGCGTGCCCGGCACGGGCCAGTGCAAGCATGTGCCCCAGCCCTGCGACGACGGCAACAAGTGCACCGAGGACGCCTGCGACCCCAACACCGGCGAGTGCGCCTATGTGCCCAAGACCTGCGACGACTTCGACTTCTGCACCAGCAATGTCTGCAATGTCTCCACGGGCGCCTGCACCAACCCTGCCGTGACCTGCAACGACGGGGACCTCTGCACGGACGACTTCTGCCACGCGGAGAGCGGCTGCGGCACCACGCCCAAGGCCTGCGACGACGGCAACAAGTGCACCATTGATACCTGCAACAAGGCCACCGGCACCTGCGCCAACACCGTCAAGAACTGCAGCGACAGCGACCCCTGCACGGTGGACTCCTGCGACCCCAACACGGGCGTCTGCAAGAATGTCGCGGCCAACTGCGACGACGGCAACAAGTGCACCACCGACAAGTGCGACCAGGCCACCGGCACCTGCAAGTACATCTACGGCTGCGATGACGGCAACAAGTGCACCGTGGACAAGTGCGACACCAACCAGGGCTGCGTCAACACCGCCACCAACTGCGACGACAACAACGCCTGCACCACGGACCTCTGCCTCCAGGCCACTGGCGAATGCAGCTACAACACCAAGAACTGCAACGACAACAACTCCTGCACGGTGGACGAGTGCTCCCCCACCGGCGGCTGCATCAGCACCGGCGTGTGCGACGACCGCAACAAGTGCACCAAGGATAGCTGCGACGCCTCCACCAATCCCCCCAAGTGCAGCTACACGCCCGCCTGTGACGACAAGAACGCCTGCACCACGGATAGCTGCGACGGCACCACCGGCGAATGTGGCCACGGGCAGTTGGCCTGCTCGGACACCAACAAGTGCACCATTGACACCTGCGACCCGGCCACGGGCTGCGTCAACACCTGGAACAGCTGCGACGACCAGAACGCCTGCACCACGGACACCTGCGACGCGGCCACGGGCAACTGCAAGAACACCGCGCCCAACTGCAACGACAACGACCGCTGCACCAAGGACACCTGCGACCCCCTCACCGGCCGCTGCGTCTACTCCAACGCCTGCGAAGACGGCAACGCCTGTACGGTGAACACCTGCAACCCCGCGGACGGCACCTGCAAGGCCTCCACCAAGGTGTGCAACGACAGCAACAACTGCACGGTGGACTCCTGCGACGCCCTCACCGGCGTGTGCGTGTTCGCCCCCAAGGTCTGCGACGACGCCAACTCCTGCACCCTGGATCTGTGCAACCCCCAGCTGGGCACCTGCCTGCACTTCAACCAGGACTGCAACGACTCCAAGCCCTGCACCGCCGACACCTGCGACGCCACCACCGGCAAGTGCGTGAACCTTGAACGCACCTGCGATGACAAGAACCCCTGCACCATGGAAACCTGTGACGCCGTCACGGGGGCCTGCAACTACACCCAGAAGAACTGCAACGACAACAGCGCTTGCACCACCGACACCTGCGACACCAGCAGCGGCGAATGCGTCAACAACCCCAAGGTCTGCAACGACGGCAAGCCCTGCACCCTGGACCAGTGCGACCCCAACACGGGCAACTGCGTCTTCTCCGCCCTCACCTGCGATGACGGCAACCCCTGCACCACCAATAGCTGCAACCCCCAGGTGGGCTGCGTCTACACCCAGACCGACTGCAACGACGGCAACATCTGCACGGACGACTCCTGCAACACCGGCAACGGCCAGTGCCAGCACAGCCCCTCCACCTGCAACGACAACGACAACTGCACCACCGACCTGTGCAACAGCGCGGTGGGTTGCCTGCATAACGCCAAGTGCGATGACAACTTCGTCTGCTCCCAGAACCTCTGCAACGCGGCCACCGGCGCCTGCGACTACACCAAGTCCATCTGCGACGACGCCGACCAGTGCACCAACGATCTGTGCAACCCCAACAACGGCGCCTGCAGCCACAGCGCGGTCAGCTGCGACGACAAGAACCCCACCACCAAGGACACCTGCAACAATGAACTGGGCTGCCTCAACGAGCCCATCTCCTGCAACGATGACAACGCCTGCACCATTGACATCATGAACCCCCTCACGGGCGTCTGCTCCCACACCACCATCACCTGCAACGACAGCAACGACTGCACCGCGGACGCCTGCAGCCCCGAGACGGGCTCCTGCCTCTACTCCCCCGCCTGCAATGACAACAGTGCCTGCACGGTGGACACCTGCAGCCCCGGCGCCGGCGCCCCCGATGGCAAGTTCACCTGCACCAACCTCGCCAAGACCTGTGGCGACACCAACCCCTGCACCGTGGACACCTGCAACGCCGACACGGGCAACTGCGTGTACACCCCCAAGAGCTGCACCGACAACAACGAGTGCACCGAGGATCTGTGCAACCCCGCGGACGGCGCCTGCAGCAGCCAGCCCAAGGACTGCAACGACGGCGACCCCTGCACCACCGATAGCTGCGACCAGGTCAAGGGCTGCCAGAATGTGAAGAAGGACTGCAACGACGACCTCCTTTGCACCATTGACAGCTGCGACCCTGTGGTGGGCGTGTGCAACAATGTCTTCAAGACCTGCGGCGACAGCAACAACTGCACCGTGGACTCCTGCGACGCTGCCACGGGTGATTGCAAGAATGTGGCCAAGGCCTGCGTGGACAACAACGCCTGCACCAACGACTCCTGTGACGCCGTCAGCGGCGACTGCAAGTACCTCACCATCTCCTGCGACGACTCGGACAAGTGCACCACCGACTCCTGCGACCCCAAGGCCGGCTGCGCTCACAGCGCCAAGGTCTGCAAGGACAACAATGCCTGCACGACGGACGCCTGTGACCCCGCCAACGGCAACTGCAAGTACACCACCGCCTCCTGCGATGACTTCGACCTCTGCACCGAGGACGGCTGCGACCAGATCACCGGCTGCTACCACACCTCCAACTGCGATGACGCCAACCCCTGCACCGTGGATGCCTGCAAGCCCGGCACGACCCAGTGCGTGTACACGGCCTTCTGCGACGACAAGGATCCCTGCACCGTGGACGCCTGCGACCTGGACACCGGCAAGTGCAGCACCAAGCCCGCCACCTGCGACGACGAGAACCCCTGCACGGAAGACTCCTGTGACCCGGCCCTTGGCTGCGTCAATGTCTTCTCCGTCTGTGATGACGAAGATCCCTGCACCGTGGACAGCTGCGATGACGCCAACGGCGACTGCACCTACGCTGACAAGGACTGCGATGACGCGGATGCCTCCACCAATGACCTGTGCGACCCCAACACCGGAGACTGTGTCCACAACCTGAAGTGCGACGACAAGAATCTCTGCACCCTGGACGAGTACGATGCCGTCGCCGACAAGTGCACCTCCACCCCCAAGGTCTGCAACGACAGCAACAAGTGCACCGTGGACACCTGCAACCCCCAGACCGGCGCCTGCGACTACAGCGGCCTGACCTGCGATGACTCCAAGCTCTGCACCGACGACTTCTGCAACCCCCAGACCGGGGCCTGCGTCAACGCCAACAAGAACTGCAACGACAACGACGCCTGCACGGAGGACTCCTGCGACACCACCACCGGGCAGTGCCGCAACGCCATCAAGACCTGCAGCGATCAGAACGAGTGCACCGAGGACATCTGCAACCCCACCAACGGTCAGTGCTACAACATTGACAAGGTCTGCAATGACTCCGACAAGTGCACCGGCGACACCTGCGAGCCCATCACCGGCGCCTGCGTCTTCACCCCCACGGTCTGCGATGACGGCAACCTCTGCACCGATGACTCCTGCGATCCGGCCTCCGGCGACTGCACCTGGGCCAAGACCGACTGCGATGACGACAACTGGTGCACCACCGAGACCTGCCTCCCCGAGACGGGCTGCCTCTACGAGAACCCCCAGTGCGATGACGGCAACGCCTGCACCACGGACAACTGCGATCCCGCCACCGGGGACTGCCTGCATCCTGTCCAGAACTGCGACGACTCCGACGCCTGCACCGTGGACCTCTGCGACCCCGCCAAGGGCTGCGTCAACAGCGTCAAGTGCAACGACAACTACAAGTGCACCAAGGATGTCTGCGACCCCGCCTCGGGCAAGTGCTCCTTCCTGCCCTTCTGCGACGACGAGGACGCCTGCACCGAGGACTTCTGCCTTGAGACCGACGGCACCTGCTCTCACAAGCCCGTGGTCTGCGATGACAAGAACCCCTGCACGGCCGACTCCTGTGACCCCGCAGTGGGCTGCGTCAACACCCTGAACACCTGCGATGACGGCAACCTCTGCACCACCGACTCCTGCAACAAGGCCAACGGCATTTGCGCCAACATCACCAAGGTCTGCAACGACGGCAACAAGTGCACGGTTGACTCCTGCAATGAGGCCAACGGCCGCTGCGCCTACAAGCCCAAGTGCAACGACTTCGTCAGCTGCACCATGGACAGCTGCAACCCCGACTCGGGCGAGTGCAGCTACCCCACCATCGACTGCGATGACGGCGACAAGTGCACCAATGACCAGTGCAACACCAGCACGGGCCGCTGCGAGTACATCCCCACCTCCTGCAACGACGACTACGCCTGCACCGAGGACTACTGCGACGCCATCACCGGCGAGTGCAAGTTCAACCAGATCACCTGCGATGACAACAACGCCTGCACCCTGAACTCCTGCAACGCCGAGACGGGCTGCGTCTACACCCCCGCCAAGTGCGACGACGCCAACCTCTGCACGGTGGACTCCTGCGATCCCGTCACGGGCACCTGCAAGCACACCCCCAAGACCTGCGCGGACAGCAACAAGTGCACCAACGACGCCTGCAACCCCACCACGGGCCTCTGCGGCTTCACCCCCGTCACCTGTCTGGACGGCAACGAGTGCACCGTGGATGACTGCGTCCCCGCCGACGGCACCTGCAAGTACTCGGCCAAGGACTGCAAGGACAGCGACCTTTGCACCACCGACCTCTGCGACCCGCTGGTCCCCGGTGGCTGCACCTACCAAAGCAAAGACTGCCGCGATGGCGATGAGTGCACGCTGGATAGCTGCAATCCCCTCACCGGCGCCTGCGGATACGCTGACCGGGACTGCTCCGACGGCAACCCCTGCACCACGGAGGTCTGCACCACCCTGGAAGGCTGCATCTATTCGCTCAAGTGCGACGACAAGAACAACTGCACCCTGGACTCCTGCGACTCCGGCACGGGCAAGTGCACCAATGTCCCCAAGTGCAACGATAGCAACGCCTGCACCGTGGATAGCTGCAACTCCACCACCGGCAAGTGCACCTTCACCAATGTAGAGTGCGCGGACACCGACCCCTGCACACTGGACTCCTGCGACAAGACCCTGGGCTGCATCAACAGCCTGGAGGCCTGCGACGACAAGAAGCCCTGCACGGTGGACAACTGCAACCCCATCACCGGGGCCTGCTCCAACACCAACAAGGTGTGCAACGACAACAACATCTGCACCCAGGACTCCTGCAACGGCACCACCGGCGAGTGCCTCTTCATCGCCAAGTGCGCTGACTCCGCCCCCTGCACTGACGACAAGTGCAACCCCGCGGATGGCACCTGCAGCAACCTGCCCAAGGTCTGCAACGACAACAACAAGTGCACCGCAGACACCTGCGACCCCGTCTCCGGCCAGTGCAACTACGCCACCATGGCCTGCGACGACGCCAGCAACTGCACCGTGGACATCTGCGATCCCTCCACCGGCGCCTGCAAGTACACCCAGATTGACTGCGACGATGACAAGCTCTGCACCGTGGATAGCTGCAACGCCCAGCAGGGCTGCCAGAATGTGGCCAGGGACTGCAACGACAACAACCTGTGCACCACGGACGCCTGCGATGCCGTCAACGGCAACTGCAAGAACACCCCCAAGGTCTGCACGGACGCCGACGCCTGCACCAATGACACCTGCGACCCCACCACCGGCAACTGCTCCAACCCCCCCATCACCTGCAACGACGGCAATTCCTGCACCACTGACACCTGCGACCAGGGGCAGTGCAAGTTCACCACCAAGGACTGCGACGACGCCGACGCCTGCACTGTGGACGCCTGTGACCCCGTCAAGGGCTGCTCCAATGTGACCAAGGTCTGCAACGACAACAACTCCTGCACCATTGACTCCTGCAATGCCGCAGGAACTTGCGTCTTCGATGTCCGCAACTGCAACGACAACAACGGCTGCACCACCGACACCTGCGACCCTGCCTCGGGCTGTGTCCGCAGCACCCTGAACTGCGACGACGACGACCCCTGCTCGCTGGATCTTTGTGACCCGGCCTCTGGCACCTGCCAGAATCTGGGCTCCTGCGATGACGGCTACATTTGCACCGTCGACGCCTGCGACCCCGTGACCCTGGCCTGCACCCACGACGCCGTATCCCTGTGTGACGACGGCGATCCCTGCACGGACGACCTCTGCAGCGAATCCGGCAATATCGTCTGCGAAGGTGGCATCACGGACCCCGTGGTCTGCCTCGGCAATGAGGACTGCACTGGCACCGACATCTGCGTGGAAATCGACGGCGGCGTCTCCATCTGCGTGCCCGCCGGGGCCGAAGATCCCATCTGCACCGGCGATCCCGCCGGCTGCGTCAACAGGCTCAAGGGCTGCATCGACTACGCAGACAGCTTCCAACTCATCGAGAACAAATGCACCAAGGACAGCTGCGATCCGGCCACTGGTGATTGCCTGCACGAGGCCACCGTCTGTGACGACAACAACGACTGCACCGTGGACAGCTGCAATGTCCTCACGGGCAAGTGCAAGTACGAGCCCCTCTGCGACGACGGGGACTTCTGCACCATCGACGCCTGCGACCCCGTGACCGCCGCCTGCACCCACAATGACAAGACCTGCAACGACAACAACTTCTGCACCGAGGACGAGTGCAACCCGGCCACCGGCTCCTGCCTGTTCAAGGTCATCACCTGCGACGACGAGGACGCCTGCACGGCCGACCAGTGCATCATCATTCTCGATGACGACCCCGACGACGAAGGTCCGCTGCTTGGGCTGCCGATCGCTTACGCCTGCACCAATGATGACCGGAACTGCACGGACAACAACCTGTGCACCACCGACTCCTGCAACCCCGAGGACCCGGACGGCAACGGCTGCCTCTTCGAGGCCGTGGCCTGTGACGACGATGACGCCTGCACGGTGGACACCTGCAGCCCCGGCTCGGGCCGCTGCGACTTCGCCGTCAAGCCCTGCCTGGACGCCGATCCCTGCACCATGAACACCTGCGATCCCGACTCCGGCGAGTGCATCTTCCCGCCCATGGACTGCGATGACGGCAATGCCTGCACCGCGGACAACTGCATGGAAGGCTCCTGCGTCTACAGTGACGCCAAGTGCAACGACAACAACAAGTGCACCACCGACGCCTGCGACGCCGGCGGTCTGGGCTGTAGGAACCAGCCGGTCAACTGCGAGGATGGCAACCCCTGCACGCTGGACACCTGTGACCCCACCTCTGGCACCTGCCAGCACGCCGCCAAGAACTGCGACGACGGCAACGCCTGCACCACCGGCGACTCCTGCAATGTGACCACGGGTGCTTGCGTCAGCGAGATCAAGACCTGCGCCGACGACGGCAACCTCTGCACCAAGAACTTCTGCGATCCGCTGGATGGCGCCTGCAAGGCCGAGAACATCTCCTGCAATGACAACAATGTCTGCACCAACGAAAGCTGCGACCCGGCCCTTGGCTGCGTGAAGGCCCCCAAGGCCGGCGTGGCCTGCAGCCAGCCCTCCGACTGCAACGACACCGACGCCTGCACCCTGGACACCTGCGACACGGCTGCCTCCTGCACCTGCCAGCACAGCCCCCGGGACTGCAACGACGACGACTGCTGCACTGCCGACTCCTGCAACGCCGAGGGCGGCTGCCTCAACGAGCTGCTCTTCCCCGGCTGCCAGACCTGCGAAGAGGCTGGCGACTGTTCGGTGGAATGTCCCCTCATGCCCAACGGCACTCCCATCACCCCGGACTACCCCGACACCGGCCTCTGCGATCCTGACACTACCGTCCAGAACCAGGGCGGCCAGCCCACGGTGTTCCGCAACCAGTGCACCATCTGGTACTGTGCCACTGAGGGCGTGGGCGACTGCGGCGGTGGCCGCTGCTCCTTCACCTTGAAGGACTGCAACGACAACGACCCCTGCACCCTGGACAAGTGCATTCCTTCCTCCGGGGCCTGCGTCCACACCCCGCTGCCCACCTGCTGCAACGAACTGACCGACCCCCCGCTGATGGACAACGACCCCAACTGGAACGCCAAGCTGTCCGTCTGCTTCGACAACGACCCCTGCACTGTGGAAAGCTGCGACTACAAGACCCGCCAGTGCCAGTACAAGCCGGTGGAGTGCTTCGACGGCAACGAGTGCACCATGGACTACTGCGACGGCGCCAAGGATGGCTGCGTCTTCGAGCGCGTCGAGGGTTGCGGCTACAACTGCTACAACGACTACGACTGCCGCTACGACTACGGCAGCTCCAATGACACCGGCAACATCTGCTCTTCGGAGTTCTGCACCTTCGTGGTGGATCCCCTGGGCACCTGCGTCTACAACAACATCGTCTGCGACGATGGCAAGGCCTGCACCGAGAACCTGACCTGCATCAGCGGGGCGGGCTGCAACTTCAAGCCCACCGGGGCGGCCTGCACTGCCAATTGCTCCAGGGCCTCCGACTGCGAGGACGGGTGGTCATGCTCCACCCATGCCTGCGTGGCTGGCAAGTGTGTGGTGGGCATCGCCAACTGTGACGACGGCGACTCCTGCACCAAGGACTGGTGTTACTGGGAGACGGGCTCCTGCCGTCACGACGCCATCCCCGGCTGCAAGACCGACTGCACCACCGAGGGCGGCGACACCTGGTGCAACGACAACAACAAGTGCACCATCGACTACTGCGACACGGCCTCCAAGCAGTGCATCTATGTGCCCCTGGAGTGCAACGACCTGAACCCCTGCACCGAGGACACCTGCAGCCCCTCCACCGGGTGCGTCTTCACCCCCGCCGAGGACTGCAACGGCTGCGACACCAACGGGGACTGCAACGACTTCAACACCTGCACCAAGGATATCTGCAAGTCCGCCAGCCCCCTGTCCCTGGCTGACTCTGTGTACATGGCGGACGGCAACCCCCACCCCCTGCGGTACTGCTCCTACGAGTCCCTCTGCACGGTCTGCAAGAACGACTCCGACTGCACCGCCGCCATGGATGACGACCTCTGCATCGCCGCTGCCTCCTGCAACACCAGCACGGGCTACTGCACCATGGAGTACAACCTCTGCAACGACGGCAACGCCTGCACCACTGACGCCTGCAACATGTTCACGGGTGAATGCGCCCACGCCCCCGTGGCCAACTGCTGCAACGCTGATACCGACTGCAACGACACCAACCTCTGCACTGGCCGCTCCTGCGATACCGTCAAGCACACCTGCTCCTTCCCGTCCTACCACTGCGACGACTACGACCCCTGCACTGCCGATAGCTGCGACGGCGACACCGGCGAGTGCCTGAACACCCCCATTGAGTTCTGCACCAGCGAGTGCGAGAAGAAGCAGGACTGCTACGACTTCGCCCTGGAGGTGGACAACTGCGTGGAGGCCACCTGCGAGATCAATCCCGCCAATGGCAATGGCTCCTGCAGCTACGCCGACCTGACCTGCGACGACAACATCGCCTGCACCATCGACTTCTGCGAAGCCCCCTACGGCTGCCGCTTCTACTTCGACGAGAACTGCACCGACTTCTGCGGCGCCAATGCGGACTGCAACGACCACAGCCTCTGCACCGTGGACTTCTGCGATCCCGACACCAACACCTGCGCCAACAAGGCCACGACCTGCAACGACAATGATCCCTGCACCGTGGACTTCTGCGAGCCCACCACCGGTCAGTGCACGGCGCTGCCCTGCGAGAACTGCGACTGCGGCAGCTGCCTCAGCCAGGAAGACTGCCAGGACGACAACCTCTGCACCGACGACCTCTGCATTCTGGGCGTCTGCACCCACCCCGAGGTGGCCTGCATTGACGGCGACCCCTGCACCCTCGACTACTGCAACCCCGACCAGGGCTGCGTCCACGACCCCGAGCCCAAGTGCACCGGTTGCCTCAAGGCCAAGGACTGCGACGATGGCAACGCCTGCACGATTGACTCCTGCAACGAAGGCTACTGCGAACATCTGAATGTCTGCTGATCCGGCCCCACTTGCCTAAGACCCACCGGCCAACAAAAAGGAGCCCCTCCCCCGGGAGGCGGCTCCTTTTGCTTATGCTGCTCCTGTTTGTCCTGGCCCTGGGCCTCTGGCAGGGCCTGAACCTCCTGGTTCGACTGGCCGTGCCGGTGACCATCACGCCGGCCACCTGGGCCGACCAGGTCTGGCAGTCCAGCCGCATCTTCTCCAGTGATGGCCAGCTCCTCTACACCTGGGGTCAGGAGCGCCGACGCCCCGTACCCCTGGGCGCCATCTCCCCGGATCTGGTGACCGCCGTGCTGGCCGTGGAGGACGCCCAGTTCTACCAGCACCAGGGCATAAGCTGGGTCTCAGTCCTGCGGGCCATGCTGGCCAATCTCCGGGAGGGACGGATGGCCCAGGGCGGCAGCACCATCACCCAACAGGTTGCCCGGGCCCTGTACCTGAGCACCGAGAAGAAACTGGGCCGCAAGCTGGCCGAGGCCCTGCTGGCCAAGCGCCTGGACGACACCCTGACCAAGGACGAGATCCTCACCCTCTACCTGAACAGCATCTATTGGGGCGCCGGGGCCTACGGGGCCGAGGAGGCCGCCCGGACCTACTTCTGCAAGTCCGCTGCCACCCTCAACCGCTCCGAGGTGCTGCTGCTGGCGGGCATCATCTCGGCGCCCGAGCGCTTCAATCCTCTCAAGTACCCGGACCGCGCGGCGGCCCGCTTCCAGCATGCCCACCAGCGCCTCAAGGACTACCTGCAGGCCCACAACCTGCCGCCGCCGGCCCGGGGTCTGAGGCTACCCCAATGCAGCCCCTGCCAGGTGCCTCCCTATGCCCAGGTGGCCCACGCGGTGCTGCGCGCCCGAACCTTGCTGACTACCATTGTGGGCCAGGAGGCCGCCGACCGAGGGGGCTTTGATCTCACCCTTGGCCTCTCCTGGCGCCATCAACAGGCACTCCTTGCGGCCCTCAACGAGAGCCTGGAGACGGGCATCCTGGCCTCCCTGGGCCCGGGCCCTGTCCTGGCCCCGGGAAAACCCTCCAAGCTCCCCAAGACCCCTTGCCGGGTGCTTCCTGGGCACGGGTACTGGGGGCGCCTGGTCTCCTACGGCGATGATGTGGCCAGGGTGGATTTTGGCAGCGGCCCTGGACTCATCCCCCTGGACCGTTTCCGCTGGCCCGCAGGTCTGGCCACCGCCGGCCCCCCCGAGCCTGGCTACTGGGTGAAGGCCTCCCCCGACGAGGCCTCCGATCTCTGCGGCCCCGAGGCGCCCCTCTTCTCGCCCCTGCTCTCGCCCCAGGTGGCCGCCCTCCTGGTGTCCGCCAAAGGGGAACTGCTGGCCTGGTCGGGGGGCCAGGGGGCCTCCACCTTCGACCGGGCCCTGGACGCTCGCCGCAATGTGGGCTCCACCATCAAGCCCTTCGTGTACCTGGCCGCCATGATGCACTGGAACTGGACACCCAGCACCATCATCCCCCAGGACTGGCCAAACTCCTTCAAGGGGAAGGCGGGGACCCGCTGGAAGCCCCAGGAGCATGGCCCCGACTTCACCAAGACGCCGGTCACCCTGGAGGAGTCCCTGCGCCTCTCCCTCAATGGCCCTGCGGTTGCCGTGGCCCACCGCCTGGGCCTGCCCGAGCTCCGGCGCTCCTTTGAGGCCTTCGGCCTGCCCGCCCGGCCCATGCCAGACCTGAGCGTGGCCCTGGGCAATCTCTCCCTCTCCCCCTACGACCTGGCCGTGGGCTACGGCCTCTTCTTCCGCGGAGGCAAGGGCCTGGCCCCCCATCCCCTCGCCACCATCACGGACCGCAACCGGCGCGAGGTCTTCAAGGGTGAGGCGGCCCTGCGGGGCCAAGCGCCCCCCCTGCTGTGCAAGGCCATGGCCAACCTGCTGCGCACGGTGGTGGACCGGGGCACAGGCCGTCTGGCCCACCGCAAGGACCGCATCAGCGCGGGCAAGACGGGCACCAGCAACGCCGGCGCTGATGCCTGGTTCGTGGGCTTTCGCAAGGACCTCTTGCTGGTGGTCTGGGTGGGCACCGACGACGGCGCGCCCCTCAAGGACCTCTCAGGGCCCAAGGTGGCGGCGCCCCTCTGGGGGGAGATCATGGACAGGCTGGAGGCTATTCCCCAGTGAACAGGCGTTGGGCGAACCTGGGGGACAGCCCCAGCTTCTCGATCTTGCGGGCGGTCTCTTCCCGGTTGTAGTCAAAGCGGTGATGGATGAAGGTGCGGGGACCGGAATCGTAGATCCCGCAGCAGCCCAGGGGATTTCGGTCCCGCGGCTGCCCCACGCTGCCCACATTCACCAGCAACTTGCTCTCCTCGTCCCCCTCCAGGGGCTTCCCCGAGATGTCCTTGGCCTTGTCGCGGTACAGCCGGAAGGCCTTGGTCAGGTGGGAGTGCCCCATCAGGGACACGGGCATGAGGCGATCAAAGATCCGGGTGTGGTTCTGGGCGTCCTCCTTGCGAACCACATAGAAGAAGCCGCTGGGCATCACCGGGGCCGAGTGGAAGAACCCCACGCCGGCGTCCCGCCGCAGGTAGGTGTAGGGCAGGGAGTACAACCAGCGCAGGCTGTCCTGGTCCAGGCGGCTGCGGGTCCACTCTATGACCTGCCGGGCTGCGTCATAGTAGAAGCGGGTGCTCATGGCGCCGACCACGGCCGCGTCATGATTGCCCATCAGGGTGACCTTGGCCCGGGCCCGCACCAGGCGGCAGCACTCCAGGGGGTCGGGACCGTAACCCACCACATCGCCCAGGCAGACAATCTCGTCCACGGACTGGGTGTCAAGCCAGGCCAGGGCGGCCTCCAGGGCCTCCAGGTTGGCGTGAATATCGGAAATGATCCCGAACCGCATGGGCTCCTCCAGAAAAAGTGCGCCAATTGTATCAGGAAGCGGGCGCTGGGCAAGCTCGCGCTTGGAATCTTGTGCGGCTGCCCTTAGAATCAGCCCCCGGAGGTTGCCATGAAGTTCTTCCTGCCCCTGCTGCTGCTGGCCTGTTTACTGGGTCGCCCTGCCCTCGCCTGGGAGCAGGCCCCCTGGCAGGACAAGCTGCTCAGCGTGTCCTTTGGCCTGGACTATGCCCACGGCTGGGTGCCCGAGGGCAGCCACCTCATGGGCCCCTACAACCGCGCCGTCCCATCCTTCGGCCTCCAGACCATCCTGCGCCCCTGGGCCATTGACTTCCGCGCCTCCTTCGACGAGAGCTTCGATCTTGGGGCCGGCTGGGCCCAGCCGCTGCTGTCCCGTTGGAATGGCTGGTTGGTCCTGACCGCCCTGGCGGTGGGCCGGGCCGCCGGCCGGGAGTACTCCTCCGCCACCATCACCACGGGCTCGGACCACCGCTTCGCCTTCACCTCCGGCCCCGCCCTCCGCCTGGAGTTCCTGGGCTACCAGGCCGCCTGGTCGGTCTTCCTGGAGGCCCGCCAGATGCTGTTTGATCCGGTGGAGACCAGCCTGGGGCTTGGCGTCACCGTAAGCCCCCTGGCCATCCTCCATTGGCGCCAACGCTACTGAACCCCGACCGCAATGGAGGGGGCTGTCCGTCCGAACCCCGACCGCAAGGGAGGGGGCTGTCCGTCCGAACCCCGACCGCAAGGGAGGGGGCTGTCCGTCCGAA
>CAZMEC010000007.1:6178-13669 GCA_964565265.1 uncultured Myxococcales bacterium | reverse complement strand
CCGCAAGGGAGGGGGCTGTCCGTCCGAACCCCGACCGCAAGGGAGGGGGTGTTGGCGTGTTGGGGTGTTGGGGTGTCTGGGGTGTCCAAGCCGCGCGCGCAGCAAGCGGAACTGAACAATGCCTGGCGAGAGTAGGACCGTCCCTGGGTGTTGGGGTGTTGGAGTGTTGGGGTGTTGGGGTGTTGGAGTGTTGGGGGGGTCGCGGGGGGCCGGCTAGTTGGGCAGGCAGGCGTAGGGGCCGCTGGGCAGGGCCCAGCCACAGCGCAGGTCTTGGAGGCTACAGTCTGTGCGGGTCAGCGCACCCCCCTCGCACTGCCACAAGATGGCCGCGTTCTCGCAACCTCCGGAGGCATACCAGCCGCACTCAGCTCCCACCGCCGGCGCGCATTGGCCCTCCGGGCAGGACCACCCCGAGTCGCAGATGCCGCAGAGGCCCCCACAGCCGTCGTCACCGCATTCCCGGCCCTTGCACTGGGGGAGGCAGCCCGCCACGCACTCGTTCTTGCCCAGGATGGAGTTGTAGTGGCAGTAACCGCCGCCTTCCACCAAGCCGCAGTCCGTCTCCACCCGCTGGTCGTCCACGCAGGTGACCAGCCACTGGTCCTCCCGGCACAGCCCCTTGGCCGTGAGGCCGGTGCAGGCCGTGGCCAGACACTTCCCAGAGAGGGGTTCGCAGCTGTGGCCCTGGGGGCAGTCCCCGCAGGAGCCCCCGCAGCCATCCGAACCACAGTCCCGGTCCTTGCATTGGACAAAGGGGTCGCAGGCCGGGTAGCAGTGGCCGTCCTCACCACAGTCGTAGTTCTCGGGACAACCGGGAGGGCACTGCCCGTAGCAGCCGTCCCCGCCACACTGGCGGCCCCCACACTGGGGCTCGCAGAGGGGCATGCAGGTGCCCGTGGCGGCCACGCAGGTGTGCTCCAGGTCGCAGCTCCCGCAGAGGCCCTGGCAGCCGTCGGGACCGCAGACCCGGGCGGTCTGGTCTTCATTCACGCATTGGGGCACGCAGGGCAACTCCCCAGCCTCCAGGTCCAGCGTCTCTGCTGCCAGGTCCGCCAGGGTCCCCAGGTCCCCGTCCCCCCCGTCCCCTGGCGTCCCCAGGTCGCCCGGCATTTCCGCGGCGGTGTCCTGGCTGACCTCAGCGGGGGTATCCGTCAGCATCGTCTGGTCCAGCGCCAGATCCCCCCCGACGGCCTCCGGGGTGGCATCCCCCGGCCCCTTGGCCCCACCTTCCCCGGCGCAGCCCAGCAGGCCCAACAACAGCAAAAGCCCAAGGGCCTGGAAAATCTCAGCTCTCATGGTTCACCTCAGAAAGGAATGCAGGAGTAGGAACCGCCCTCCGCCCCGCCGGGCTTCCAGCCGCAGTTCTTGCCCTCCTTGGCCAGGCAATCATAGGAGTACAGCTTGGCCGCGGCGCACAGCCACCGCACGGTGCCAAAGCAGGCGCCCATGGGGGACGAGATCCAGGAACAATCAGCCCCCACGGAGGGCTTGCAATACCCAAGCTGGCAGGCCCAGCCGCTGGCGCAGGTGCCGCAGGAGCCCCAGCAGCCATCGTCGCCGCACTCCCGGGCCCCACCGCCGGGGAAGACGCAGGAGGGGGTGCAGGGGCCCTCCTCCACGCAGGAGAAGCGCCCCGCGCCGGCGTCCCAGCCACAGACCAGGCCGTCGGTGCACTGGAAGTCCCGCAGGTGCAACTGGTCGCACCAACTACCGCTGAACTTGGTGGCGCACTGCCCCTGGGCGGTGACCAGGCCGCAGGGGTGGTCCAGGCACTTGCCTGACAGCGAGCAGAGCTTCCCCGGCCCACAGGTGCCGCAGACCCCGCCGCAGCCATCGGCGCCGCAGACCCGCTCGCCGCACAGGGGGCTGCAGGTGTTGGGGTAACAGCGGGAGTCCTGACCACAATGGGACCCCGAAGCGCAGGTGCCGCAGACGCCCCCGCAGCCATTCGAGCCGCACTCCCGCAGGCTGCCATCATCGGCCAGGCAGGCCAGCTTGCAGGGGTCCACGGCGCAGGCCCCAAGGGCCGTGCAGGTGTGACCATAGGAACAAAGCCCGCAAAGCCCCCCACAGCCATCATTGCCGCAAAGCCGCCCGGCACAATCGGGCAGACAAAGAGTGTCCACCGGGGCCGTCGTGTCCCACAGGTCCACCGGGGCCGTCGTATCTTCCGGGACCAGGGTATCCAAGGAGTCCGTGAGGGCCACCGCATCTTCAGCGTCCCTCGGGGCCGTCGTGTCCCGCAGGTCCACCGGGGCCGTCGTATCTACCGGGACCAGGGTATCCAAGGAGTCCGTCAGGGCCACCCCATCTTCAGCGTCCCTCGGGGCCGTGGTGTCCCGCAGGTCCACCGGGGCCGTCGTATCTATCGGGACCTGGGCATCCAAGGAGTCCGCCCTGGCCTCCGCATCTTCAGCGTCCGCCGGGGCCGTCGTGTCCCGCAGGTCCGCCGTATCCCCCCGTCCCCCCAGGCCCCCCGTCCCCCCGCAACCCAGCAGCAGCGACAGCAGGGCCGGTAGCAGCCAACGAGTCTTTAGATTCATCAAAGGTCCCCCCTAGCGCGAAACGCCCGAGAGTATAACCCGCCCCCCCGCCGGGCCACAAGCCTCAAGAGGTCCCTGCCCAGGGCCCGGCCTCCCCGTGCTTGGCGGTTGCCAAGGGTACGGCTGCGGTTTATATTCCCCCGCGATGTTTTCCCAATTCAGGAGGTTCCCCTGATGAGACCCATGACCGCCCTCGCGCTCCTCGTGCTCCTGGCCGGCTGCCAGGGCAAGCCTGAGGCCGCCAAGACCACCGAGCCCCAGCCCACCCGCCAGTCCAAGGACGGGGCCTCCCCTGAGGACAAGGCCACCGCGCCCCAGGACTCCGAGGCCGTACTCCAGGGCAGCCCCCAGAAGGAAGAACCCGCGGCCCCCGCCCCGGAGGCCACCGAGGCCCCCGAGGTCGCCCCCGCCCCCGCCGGAGCGCCCGTCATGCTAGACCCGACCAAGCGCCTCACCGAAGAACAGATCCGCGAGGGCATCCGGCAGTACTCCCCCGTGCGCCTGGAGTACGACGAAAGCTCCCTGACGGACAACGACAAGCTGCTCATCCGCAAGCTGGTCCAGGCCTCCAACGCCATTGACCGGATCTTCTGGAAGCAGGTCTCCGCTGAGGGCACCGGCCTGCGCGAACTGGTGGCCGCTGAGGACAGCCCCGAGTCCCGCACCCTGCTCCACTTCCTGCTCATCAACTATGGCCCCTGGGACCGCCTCCGGGACGACGCCCCCTTCATTGGCGAGAAGCCCAAGCCCCTGGGTGCGGGCTTCTACCCCGAGGACCTGACCAAGGAAGAGTTCAACGCCTGGCTCAAGAAGAACCCCAAGGACGCGGAGGCCTTCCGCAGCGGCTTCACGGTCATCCGCCGGAACCCCGACGGCAGCCTCCTGGCCCTGCCCTACCCCCAGGCCTACCCGGACGAGCTCACCACCGCCGCCCGCTTCCTCAAGGAGGCCGCTGCCCTGGCCCCCGAGGACAGCCTCAAGGCCTACCTGTTGGCCCGCGCCAACTCCCTGCTGAGCAACGACTACTACAGCAGCGACCTGGCCTGGATGGACCTGAACGCCAAGGTCGAGATCACCATCGGCCCCTACGAGGTCTACGAGGACAAGCTCTTTGGCTACAAGACCGCCTTTGAGTCCTTCGTGACCCTCCGCGACGCCGAGGCCTCCAAGCTCCTCAAGACCTTCGAAGAGTGGGCCCCCCGCCTGGAGGAGACCCTCCCCGGTGGCCACGGCGCCAAGACCGCCCGGGGCACCGAGTCCCCCATCGTGGTGGCGGACCTCATCTTCTCCGCCGGGGACACCCGCGCAGGGGTCCAGACCATCGCCTTCAACCTCCCCAACGACGAACGCGTCCGCGAGGCCCGGGGCAGCAAGAAGGTCCTCCTTCGCAATGTCATGTACGCCAAGTTCGACAAGATCCTCACCGCCGTGGCGGCCCGCACCATTGACCCGGGCCTGGCCCAGTACCTGAACCGCGACGCCTTCTTCAACCACACCCTCATGCACGAGATCTCCCATGGCATCGGCCCCGGCACCATCAAGGGCGCCGACGGCAAGGACACCACCGTCAGCCAGGCCCTGGCCGAACTCTATCCCCACATTGAAGAGGCCAAGGCGGATGTCCTGGGGCTCTACAACAACCTCATGCTCATTGAAAAATCCGTGGAGGTCCTCAAGCGCGCGGACGGTCAGCCCATGACCGTCGAGGAGGCCACCCAGTGCTCCGTGGCCACCTTCACCGCGGGGCTCTTCCGCTCCCTGCGCTTCGGCGCCCAGGAGGCCCACGGCAAGTCCAACCTCATGCAGCTCAACTACCTGGTGGAAAAAGAAGCCCTGCGCTTTGACCAGCCCAGCGGCCGCTACAACGCCGACTTCGCCAAGATGCCCGGGGCCATCAAGGCCATGGCCGCCGAACTGCTGAACCTGCAGGCCGCCGGCGACTACAAGGGCGCCGCCGCCTTCCTCGAGAAGTACGGCAAGGTCGCCCCCGAGACCCAGCAGGTCCTGGACAGGCTCAAGAACCTGCCCGTGGACATCGAGCCCATCTACAAGGTGCCAAAGGTCTGAGTCCCCGCCAGGGCCGCCTCCAGGCGGGCGGCCATCTCCCCCACCCCTTGAGCCCCCGGGGCCACCCACTGCAAGCCAGGCTCCCCCCGAAACCAGGTCAACTGCCGCCGCGCGTACTGGCGGTGGGCGTGGACGATCAGCTCCATCGCCGCCGGGATCTCCAGCCGCCCCCGCAGCACCCTGAACGCCTCCTGGTAGCCCAGGGCCTTGAAGGCCCGCAGGTCCGGCGCATAGCCCCGGTCCAGCAGCCCCTGGGCCTCCTGCAGGAAGCCCGCCTCGAACATCCGCGGCACCCGCTGGGCGATGCGCTGGTACAGCTCCTCCCGCTCCCGCTTGATCCCGAACACCAGGTGGGAATAGCGCTCTTCCGCGAAGCCGTGGGCCGCCTGGTAGCTGCTGATGGGCCTGCCCGTGGCCAACACCACCTCCAACGCCCGGGCGAGGCGCTGGCTGTCGTTGGGATGCAGGCGCGCCGCCGCCACCGGGTCCAGCTCCAGCAGCCGCTGGTGCAGCACGGGAGCTCCGAGGGTAGCAAGGTCCCCCCGCACAGCCTCCCGCACCGGCGCCGGAATGTCTGGAATCGTGGCCACCCCGAGGGTCACGGCCCGGGCCCAAAGCCCCGTGCCTCCAACCAACAGGGGCACCCGCCCCCGGGCCTGCACCTGGGCGATGGTCTCGTCCGCCAGCCGGGAGTACGACCCGGCGTTCAGCTCCTGGTCCGGGTCCACCAGATCGAACAGGTGGTGGGGCGCCTGCGCCCGCTCCTGCGCGTCCGGCTTGGCGGTGCCGATGTCCATGCCGCGGTAGACCTGCATGGAGTCGCAGTTCAGGATCTCCAGGGGCAGCCTGGCCGCCAGAGCCAGGGCCAGCTCGGTCTTGCCGCTGGCGGTGGGCCCCAGCAGCAGGAAGATGGGCCCCTTCATTGGACCCTCTTGAACCAGCGCTGGAGGTCCTCCAGGGTCAGGCTGCGCAGCACGGGCCGCCCGTGGGGGCAGTGCTTGACGCCCCGCCTTCGAAGCAGCTCCAGCAGGCGCCGGGCCTCCGCCGGCGAGATCCGGTCCCCGGCCTTGACCGCTCCCCGGCAGGCCATGGTGGCCAGCAACTGGCGCTGCCTGGGCAGCAGCTCGTCGCCGGGCAGCACGGGCAGCCCCTCCAGGGCCGCCGCCGCCTCCTGCAAGGTGGCCTTCAAGGCCCCCACGCTGAAGTCCGGGGGCAGGCCACTGACCAGGATGCTGCCCCCGCCAAAGTCTTCCAGGTCAATGCCCGCCCGCCGCAGGTGGGCTGAGTATTCCACCAGGATCCGCGCCTCCGCCGGCGTGAAGGCCAGGGTCAGGGGCACCAGCAGGCCCTGCCGCCTCACCCCCCCGGCCCCCCAACCCTCCAGCAGTTCCTGAAACAACAGCCCCTCGTGGGCGGCGTGCTGGTCCACAAACAGGAGTTCGCCGCCCGAGGCAAACAGCAGATAGCACTCCGCGAAGGCCCCCAGGTAGCGCTCCGAGGCGGGCTCTCCGGCCAGCAGGGTCTCCAGCACCGAGCCCGCCGGGATCTCCTGCATTGGGGCCGGCGGGGCCTCCTCAAAGAGTCGGCTTGTCGGCACCTGGGCCTCCGCGAAGAAGCTGCCCAGTTGCTCCTTGGCCAGGGTTGGGCGAAAGGGCAGGGAGCTGTTGGGCAAGGGTTGGGGGACGGGGGCGCCCGGGGTGGGGGCGGGACGGGCAACCCGGGGCTTGCTGCCCAGGGCCGACCAGGGGGCCTCCTCCAGGGTCAACGACACCGCCCGGGACAGGGCCGAAAAGGCCGCGCCGCTGTTTTGGAAGCGGACCTCGCTCTTGGCCGGGTGGACATTCACATCCACCTGCCCGGGGGCCAACAACAGGTCCAGGACGGCCACGGGGAAGCGGCCCTTGGGGATCCGGGGGCCGTAGGCGCTGGTGACCGCGGCCATCAGCATCCGGTCCTTCACGGGGCGACCGTTCACAAACAGGTGGACCAGGCTCCGGGTGGACCGGTGAAAGTCGGGCTGGGAGATGAAGCCCCGGACGGACACGGGCCCCTCCAGGCGGCACTCGAACAGGTTGTTGCAGACCTCCGCCCCCAGCACCGTCCAGAGGCGCCCCAGGGGATCGGCGCTGGCGGGGGCCTCCAGCAGCTTGCGGCCATCCGCCAGCAGCACAAAGTGGACCTGGGGGTGGCCCAGGGCCAGGGCCTCCAGGACCTCGGCGATGCGACCGGTCTCGGCCCTGGGGGTCTTCATGAACTTGCGGCGGGCGGGGGTGTTGAAGAACAGGTCCTCCACCAGGACCTCGGTACCCGGGGCCAGCCCCGCGTCCGTCTCCGTCACCGGCCCGGCCCCCTCGCAGTGGAGGCGCAGGCCCCCCTGCTGGTCCGCCCGGCGGGTGCTCAAGGTGAAGCGGCTGATGGAGGCAATGGAGGGCAGGGCCTCTCCCCGAAAACCCAAGGTCCCGATGGCCAACAGATCCTCCGGCCCATACAGCTTGGAGGTGGCATGCCGCAGGAGGCTTCGGCGGGCGTCCTCGGGGCCCATCCCGCAGCCATCATCCACCACGCGGATGCTGGCAAGGCCACCGTCCACGACCTCCACCACCACCCGGCGGGCCCCCGCATCCAGGGAGTTCTCCACCAACTCCTTGACCACCGAGGCGGGCCTCTCGACCACCTCGCCAGCGGCGATCTGGTTCTTCAGCCAGTCCGGCATTACCCGTACTTCGCGCCCTTCCATGGAGCCTCCCAAGGCCAACCCACCGGGCCGGAAGATAGCACCCCCAAAAGCCCCCGCGCAAGACCTCCGGGGCACCACCACAGGCCGAATGCTACTGCCCGGGACGGAGGCGTGCATCCGGCTCCGTCCCAGAGGACCGTTGGA
>CAZMEC010000007.1:0-6078 GCA_964565265.1 uncultured Myxococcales bacterium | reverse complement strand
TCCGTCCCAGAGGACCGTTGGATTCCAGTTCAGCCGTCGTGTTGGAGTGTTGGAGAGGACCGTTGGATTCCAGTTCAGCCGTCGTGCTACTGCCCGGGACGGAGGCGTGCATCCGGCTCCGTCCCAGAGGACCGTTGGATTCCAGTTCAGCCGTCGTGTTGGAGTGTTGGAGTGTTGGGGTGTTGGAGGGGGGGGGAGGCTGGGGAGGGAGGCTTAGAAGTGGTAGGCCACGCCGGCGTTCACATCCAGGGTGTTCATGGTGGTGCCATCCACGCCTGTGGGCACGCTCAACATGAAGTTGTGGTACAGGAACTCGGCTTCCACAAAGGCGCTGACCTTGCCCGTGAAGAAGTGCTCGAGGCCGGCGCCGGCGCCCAGGTAGATGCCGGTGGAGCTGTCGCCGGTGTCGGGGCTGTAGGAGGCGTAGCCCAGCAGGCCCTTGGCGTAGACGCGGTCGGCGCTGCGCTTCTGCACGCCACCCATGAGGGTGACCTTGGCGCCGGTGCCGATGCGCATCAGGCCATCGCGCTTGGCGCCAGGAACATCGGCCTTCATGGACAGGTAGTCAAAATTGCCCAGGATGGAGATGTCGGGGGAGTTGGCGATGCGGCGGGCGTAGATGGCGCCGAAGCCGTAGCCCAGGTTCATGTCGGGTTCGTAGGTGCCGCCGGCCTTAAGGTCGGAGCTGACGCTGGTCCAGGGGTTGATGAAGCCACGAACGCCAATGGAGTTCTTGCCTTCCCAGCCACAGACGCCGCCCTTCTTGTGCTTCTTGGCCTTCTTCTCCTTGGTGGACTTCTTCTCGCCCTTGAGCTTGCCCGCCTGCTTCTGGGGGGTGGGGGCCTGGGCGAAGGCATCCGAGCCAATCACGGGGGTGGCAAACATGAGCAACAGAGCGAACACTGCGATTCTCTTCATTCGATCCTCCTTGGGTTCATTCAACCAGGTCGTAGACCAGGGTCAGCACTGCGCTGTCCCCTTGTCCCTCGACCGCCTTGATCCAAACTCTGGCTATGGCATCGGTGGTGTTGAGTTCCACCGTGAAGCCCATCTTCTCCGTCACATTGGGGATGTTGCTGTTGTCGGCGTTGCCCGGCAGGTCCTTGCACACCCCGTCCAGGGAGTCGTACTTGGTGGGGGCGGCCTGGACATTGGGCTTGCACACATGAATGGGCAGGCAGTCCGTCAGATCATTCAGGCAGCCCGCCTGGACCTTGACCGTGGAGGACTTGAACAGCACCAGGTCTCCCCGCAGGAAGTCCGGGTGGTTGATGATCTTGCCCGTGGGGATCTTCAGGGCGGACTCTACTGGGACCTTGATCTCATGGGGGAAGTCGACCCAGGCCTCGGAGTCGTCTCCACAGGCCAGGGCGCCTACGAACAGCAAAGCAGAAACCAGAACCCCCAGGCGCATATCAACCTCCAATGGCGGACATGATAGTGCATCCCGCGAATCCTTCAAGCTTTGGGGCAAAAATAGTTGCCGGATATTCCCATTGTGACCGGCTGGTCCGTTGGTCTACACTGGCCCCGTCTTGGAAAACCAAAAGGGAGGTGCCCCATGATCCGTCGCCTGCCATTGCTGCTCCTTCCCGTCCTGTTGCTGCTGGGCCTGGAGGTCCAGGCCCAGCCCCGTCTGGATCGGCTGCTGCAGGACTCCCTGGGGCAGTCCGTCCTGGACCGCGAACTGGCCCGCTTTGCCCCCGCCAAGCTTGGTCTTCCCCCTGGCTCCCTCAGCCCCCGCGAGCTGCGCCTCGCCGGCAAGCTGGTGGAGGCCGCCCGGCACATGGACCGCATCTTCCGCCAACAGGTCTTCGAGGACGGCGCCTACTGGTACGACACCCTCTCCCTGTCCCCCCACCCCAAGGCCAAGCGCCTGGCGGCCCTCCTGGAGTTGCACTACGGCCCCTGGAACCGCCTCAACGATGACCAGCCCTTCATGGGTGTGGGCCTGCGCCCCAAGGGCGTGGCCTTCTATCCCCCCGACGCCTCAGTAGCCGAGATTGACGCCTTCATCCGGAACAACCCCCAGCAGGCGGGCGCCATCATGTCCCCCTACTCGGTGGTCCGCCGCAGCGGCCGGGACCTTGTGGCCGTAGGCTACTCCGAGAAGTACAAGCGAGACCTTCGGGCCGCCTCCGCTGCCCTCCGGGAGGCCGCCGGCCTCACCGACGACAAGCCCTTGAAGGAGTTCCTCCTGGCCCGCGCCGACGCCTTCCTCTCGGACAACTACTACCCCTCTGAACTCCTCTGGATGGACTCCGTCAAGAGCCCCTGGGTGGTGGTCCTGGGCCCCTACGAGTACTACGAAGACCGCCTCCTGGGCGCCAAGGCCGCCTTCGAGGCCATCCTGGCCATCACTGACCGGGCCGAGACGGAGCGCTTCCGGACCCTCCTGTCCAAGCTCCCCGAGCTGTTCAAGACCCTGCCCATCCCCGCCCAGTTCAAGGCCCGCCTCAAGGTTCAACCCCAGTCCGAGGTGCTCATCGCCAACCTCCTGTACGCCGCCGGCCAGACCCGGGCCGGCGCCCAGACCACTGCCTTCTCCCTGCCCAACGACCCCCGGGTCATCAAGGAGAAGGGCAGCCGCCAGGTGATCTTGAAGAATGTGGCCCAGGCCAAGTTCGAGAAGTCCTGGCTCCCCTTGAGCAAGTTGGTGGTGGCCGAGGAGCAGCTCTCGGCGGTGGACTTTGACTCCTACTTCAATCTGCTGCTGGCAACCCAGCTTGCCCACACCATCGTGGTAGACGGCGGCGACGAGGAAGTTGCCGGAAGGCTCCGTCAGCGCCGCCAGATCATCGGCGAGGCCCGGGCCGACGCCATGGGCCTGCTGGTGCTGCTGCAGCTTGCCGAGTACGGCCTCCTGCCCGAGCTGACCGAGCGCACCGCCGCCATCACCTGGCTGGTCTCCGTGTTCCGCGTGGTCCGCCTGGACTCGGGTGGTCCCCACTCCATGGCCAAGACCGCCGCCTACAACTTCCTGGCCGCCCGAGGGGCCTTCACCTACGACCCCACCGCCCGGCGCTTCTCCGCCGATGTGAACCGGCTGGGCCCGGCGGTGGAGGAGTTGGTCGCCGAGCTCACCGATCTTTGGCTGGCGGGGGACTACAAACGGGCCGGCTCCTTCATCATCGACCACGGCCTGCCCTCAGAGGAAATGCGCGCCACCATTGGCCTGCTCGACGAGGTCCCGGTGGACATCCGGCCCTCCTACGGCATCGAGGAACTGCTGCCCGCCTCCCAGAACTAGAAAATGCGTATTTGCCACCGGCCCCGTTGCCGCATAGAATCCTGCCGAAAAGAATAAGGGGGAACCCATGCGCTCCAGTCTCCTCGCCGCCATCCTGGTGCTTCTTGCTGGTTGCGGCATCCAGATAGAGAACAAGTACTCGTTTGCTGACACCGTGGACACCACCGCCCAGGACACCGTCCCCGAGGCCGTGGACACCGCCCAGGACACGGAGGCCCCCCCCGCCGAGTGCAACGAGGCCTGGATCTGCGCCTACAGCAAGTGCGATGTCATCATGGAGTCCTACGACGGCAACTTCGCCTGCATCAACAAGTGCTACGCCGGCCTGGAACAGAAACAAAAAACTCGGATCGAGGCCCTCCACGACTGCGCCAAGGCCAAGTGCGGCGACACCCTCTCGGGCACCGAGCGAACCTCCTGCATCTACCAGTACTGCGTCTCCGAATGGGCCACCTGCTCCAACCCCACCGGGGAAGGATCCTCCCTCTGCGGCTTCATCTACCGAGACGCCCTGGACAACTGCTTCAAGGGCCCCACTGACCAGGCCGAGGCCACCTGCCTTGGGACTGTCCTCAAGAAGGGCTCGGCGGGCGGCATCGGGGGCCTCAAGAAGGTGGTGCCCTGCGGCCCCGTGTTGTTTGACTGGGCCATCGACCCCGAGACCTGCGTGGACAACCTGGTCAACTGCTTCCTCAACGCTGGGGAAGAGGAATGCGGCCCCATTCTCAAGTGCCAGACGGACTGTTTCGAGACCCACTGCCCCGCCAAGCTCCAGCAGGACCTGGGGGACAAGTGCGAGACCGCCAAGACCTCCACCTGCCTCGTCTCCTGCCTATACCACATGGGCTTTGACGCCATGGATCCCATGAAGAAGCTGGGCAGGTGCATGTTCAACGCCAGCCACCAGGCCTACCTTGAAGGCGGCGCCAACCCCTACACAGACTGCCTGGAGACCGCCGCCACCTGCTACGGCCCCGGGGGCCAGTACTACACCTGCAAGCAAAGCGTGAAGTGCCTCAAGGACCAGTACAACTTCTTCGACGATGAGACCCCCGCCAACTTCGTCCCCACCCTGCTGTGCCTCGAGGGCAGCACCCAGGCGGCCAAGCTGCTGGCGGTCATCCAGGCCCTGGCCGCTGCTTTCGGCACCGCCATAGACCCCGGGGATCTCTTCTCTGATGCAGAGAAGCTCTGCGAATAGAGTCCAAACCAATGAAGAAACTGCTCCTGTCCCTGATCCTTGTTTGTGCCTGCAACCAACAGCCAAGCCAGGCCCCAAAGGCTCCGAGCAAGCCCCTCCCGCCGCCCCCAGTGGTGGCCCAGGAGGCGCCCCCCCCGGCCCCCACCCCGGCCACCCCTGAGGTCACCGCCGAGGCCGCCCCCGAAGCCCCCCTGCCTCCCGATCCCAGGCTTGACAAGCTGCTGGCCAAGGTCCTCCAGCGCCAGACCTGCAACCGGGTCAGTGGCTGCCCCGCCTCCGCCAACCTGTGCAAGGCCGGCCCGCGAATCCTGCCCATGCTGGACGAGGCCCTGAACTCCGGCGCCTGGGGCTGGCAGCGCTGCCGCCTCTATTGGATCCTGGGCTGTGTGGGGGGCGAGGGGGCCCGCAGTCGCCTCCTGGATGCCCGCAGCAACGAAGGCCCCGAGTGCCGCCTGGAGGCCCTGCTGGCGCTGGCCCGGCTTGGCGACCAACGGGACCTGCCCCTCTTCCAGCAGACCCTCCAGACCGCCACCAAGGAGCAGGACCCCCTGACCCAAGGGGCTGCCGGCTGGGGCCTGGCCAAGCTTGGCCAGCCGGAGGGCAGCAAGACCCTTCTGGAACTCCTGGCCAAGCCCGGGGAGGTCAACCCCGGTGCCCTGACCATCGCCCTGGAGGCGGTCACCGCCCTGCGCCTGAAAGAAGCCTGCAAGATCCTGGGGCCGCTGCTGGCACCCCGGGAGGTGTTCTCCCTTCGCGCGGCCCTGACCGCGCTGGAAGACCTTGGCTGCCCGGGCTACGAGGCCCAGCTCCAGTCCCTCACCACGGCCTCCTGGCCCAGCGTGGTAACCCACGCCGCCAGGCTGCTCAAACGCGCTCCAACCGGGAGGTAGATCCATGGAAACCCTAGGCGTAATCCTGGCCGGCGGCACCGGCAGCCGGCTCATGCCCCTGACCAAGGTCACCAACAAGCACCTGCTGCCCGTGGGCGACAAGCCCATGATCTTTCACCCCGTGGAGAAGCTGCTGGCCACCGGGATCAAGCAGATCTGCATCGTCACCGGCACCGAGCACATGGGGTCCGTGGTGTCCCTGCTGGGCAGCGGCCGGGAGTTTGGCTGCGAGTTCACCTACCGGGTCCAGGACGAGGCCGGCGGCATCGCCCAGGCCCTGCTGCTGACCAGGCACTTCGCGGGCAAGAACCGGGTGGTGGTGATCCTTGGGGACAACATCTTTGAGGACGACATCAGCCCCTTCGTGCGGGCCTTCGAAGCCCAGGGCAAGGGCGCCCGGGTGCTGCTCAAGGAGGTCTCCGATCCCCAGCGCTTTGGCGTGGCCCGCTTCGAGGCCGGCCGCATCACGGGGATCATCGAGAAGCCCAAGGACCCGCCCTCCAACCTGGCCGTCACGGGCATCTATATGTATGACCACACGGTCTACGACCTCATCCCCAACCTCAAGCCCTCCAAGCGCGGCGAGCTCGAGATCACCGATGTGAACAACGAGTACCTCCGCCAGGGCACCCTGGAGTACGACACCTTCCAGGGCTGGTGGACCGACGCCGGCACCTTCCCCTCGCTGTTTAGGGCCAACGCACTGCTACGCAAGGATCGCCCCGACGACGAAGACT
>CAZMEC010000006.1:0-38322 GCA_964565265.1 uncultured Myxococcales bacterium | reverse complement strand
CTGGCACTCGGCGGAGGTGCAGGTGCAGGTCTGGCCGCGGTGGTCGCCTCCCAGGGGGGCGGAGCCGGCGGTGCAGGTGAAGCCCTCGGGGCAGAGGGAGGCGGGGCCGCCGCACTGGGTGGCGTTCCAGGGGCAGGCGGGGCACTGGCAGAAGATGGGCAGGGGGTCGGGGACGGAGAGGCCGCACTGGGCCAGGACCGAGCCGTCGCAGGGCACATCGGTGCAGGCACCCTGAATGACGCACTTGCTGGTGGGCAGGTCACAGACCATATCCGCGGCGTGGGGGCCGGTGCAGTTGCAGGTGGTGGGCACGCAGTAGCGGCTGGAGAAGATCATGGGGACGGTGACGGCGCACTCGCCGCCGGGGCAGTCGGCGTTGGTGGTGCAGGCCTGGAGGCAGGCCCCGTGGCAGGCGCCCATGGTGCCCCCGCAGTCGGCGTCGCTGGCGCAGGAGTCGCTGGCCACGCAGAAGGCGAAGGGATCGGCGGCCACGGTACCGGACAGGTAGGCGCAACTCTCCTCCGGGCCACAAAGCTGCTTGCAGGGCGAACTGAAGGGCGAGCCAGCGCTGCAGAAGCCGCCGTCGCAGTTGGTGGTGAAGGGGCAGTCGCCGGAGCGCAGGCAGGGGAAGCGGCAGCCTCCGTTGGCCTCGGCGGGGGGCAGGCAGAAGGTGGAGCTGCCCTCGCCGTTCTTCACCCAGGCCACCGGCTCGTAGCCCACGCGGCAGGTGCCGTCGTAGTAGCCCAGGCTGCAAAGCTGGGAGGGGAGGCACTTGTCGGTGCAGCCCTCCACGGGGGGCTGGACGGAGGGCCAGCAGAAGGGGGCAAGCTGGACCCGGTGGGTCCTCCAGACGGTCTCGGCGCCCAGGTAGTTGGGGGCCCCGTAGGACTGCTGGTAGACGCAGGGCTGGCCGCCCGGGCAGTCGTCGCCCTCAAAGCATGGCGTGGTGCAGACCTGCAGGCCCAGGGTGCCGGAGAGGATGTCGTTCATGGTGCCGTTGCTGGCCATGGCGTAGGCGCCCTCAATGGGAATGCAGGCGCCGTGCAGACACTCGCTGGAGGACAGGCAGGGGCTGTCGTCGGGGAGGCTTCCGGGGGTCAGGCACACGCGCCCCAGGTTCTGGACCAGGCCGCAGATTTCGCCGGACAGGGCGTCGCAGTCGGCGTCCCGAAGGCAGGTCTTGGGCTGGCAGTGACCGTTGGCGTTGCAGGCCATCCCCGCGGGGCAGGGCAGGGCCTCGGTGCAGGCGGGGCCGTGGGCGGCGTAGTCCCGGCTGGGCAGCCCCAGGCACTGGCCCGTGGCGTTGGGGTTGGTGGGGTTCACGGTCTTGCAGGTGTAGTCCTCGTCGCAGGTGGCCCCTGTGAAGCCGCCACAGAAGGGCAGGAAGGGCAGGCGCGGGTTGGCGGTGCAGTGGCCGCTGAAGGAGGTGTCCGTGGCGCCGGCGCACAGGTCGGTCCCGGTGCAGGGGTTGTCCGCGCTGCAGGGGGCGCCCTCGGGCACCAGGGCCGCCACCAGGGGCGCCAGGTCCAGGGTCTCGGGCAGGGCCGCGCCGTTGGGGTCCGCGTAGTGAATCAGCACCAGCTTGTCAGCGTTCCAGAAGATGGCCCGCCCCCGGGTCTGGTCCAGCAGCAGTTGGGTGACGGGCACGCCGGGGCGCACCGCCACGGGCAGGTTGCTGCCGTTCAGGGACAGCAGCCCCACGCTGGCATTGGGCTGCCAGTCGCCGTACCACAGTTCGTACAGGTGGGCCGGGTCCAGCGCCCGCTGTTGGTTCTGCTGCATGCGCTGGCTGAAGAACTGGCCCGGGGCGATCCCCGTGGGCACCGCCTCGAAGCCGCCCTCGGGCAGCAGCTTGAAGGCCGCCGACCCCAGGATGAAATACTGTCCGCTGACATCAAACGAGGGCGCCCCCGCCTTCGGGTCGTTGGCCAGTCCCAGGTAGTCCCTGGCCCGCTGGTCCACGACAACCTCGCCGCTGCCATCCACTACCTTTATGAACGGCACCTGCAGGTCCCCGGATGACAGCTTGCCCCCCACCATCACGGTCAGCGCCTGCTGGGGCATGGGGGCCACGCCCAGGACATTCTCGAAGGGCACCACGCTGACCTCCAGCTTGGTGGAGGCATCCACCACCAGCACCTCGGTGCCGCCCATCCTCTGACCCTGACCATTCGTGAAGAACAGGTGGTTGGACACCGGATTGTAGCCGATGACGCGCCCCAGGATTACCCGCCCGATGCTTAGCGTCTGCAGGTCAATGACCGTGACGCCGGAGCTCTGGGTCGAGGCAAACAGGGTCAGCTCGTCCGGCGAAAAATAGCTACGACCCTCAAAGTACCAGCCCCCGAACCCCGCCGGCGCGGACAGCATCTTGAAGCGCACCTTGTCCCCCACGGCCAGCCGCGTGGCGGGGTCATCCAGGTTCAGGATCTCGCTGGCCCCGGCGTCCTGAAAGACGCTGCGGTCCACGCGCACGATGCGGTTGGGGTACAGCAGCCAGATGACGCCGGTGTTGGGGGCCACGGCCAGGACGGCGTTGCCGGGGAAGAAGTTGCGGCTGAACAGCAGGTCCAGGGTGCCCGTGTCGGGGTTCACCAGCCCCAGCCCCAGGGTCGACAGCATGATGACCTCGCCGGTGCTGTGGTCCAGGGTGGCCAGAATGGGCGGGGGACCGTTTTGGGACTGGCGCAGCCGAGGGTCCGTCAGGCCGTGAGTGATGGTGGTCAGCAGGGGCAGCACCAGACTGACGCTCTGGTCGGCGCCCAGATGGAACTCCGTGGAGTCCACGCTGTAGGCCAGGGCCGCAAACTCCGGCTGGTTCACCCGCAGGGCGTAGTTGCCTTCGGTCAGCCCCTCAAAGGCGAAGGCGCCGTCCTGGTCGGGCAGGGCGTTCTTCTCCACCGTCCAGTTGGCGGGCGGGGTACCCTGGTCGGCCCGCAGCAGGTCCACGGAGACGAGGCTCAAGGACTTGGGCACCTGTGGGGAGGGGGCGGGCTTGTCCCCAAAGGTGAAGTTGCGTTGGTCGGGGGCTGCGGGGGCGGCAAGGCGGCCATGGATGCTGGCGCCCACGGGACCAGCGTCGGGCTGGCCCTCACCGTCGGGCACCTTGCCGTCCTCGCCGGGGGTTCCATCGCCGGGGCTGGTATCGGAGCCGCCGTCCGGGTGGTAGCCGTCCAGTTGGGTGACACCGTCCGCCTGTTCAGCGCCATCGGCCACCTGCCCAGGGCCATCACCGCCAGCGGCGCAGGCACCCAGGCCAAGGGTCACGAAGGTCAGCAGCAGGGACAAAAGCAGGGATGTACGCTTCATGGGGCACCTCCAAACGCACAGCGTCAGTGGGCCCCAGGGTAGGGGGAAAGTCAAGCGCTGGGGGGCAGGCAGACCCCAACGAAGCTCTCGGCCCGCAGAGGTAGTTGACTTGCCGTCTCGGGGGAGGCTACTTCAGGCCCGTGGCCTTGGTCCAGTCCACCTGGCCCAGGTTCTCGGGGTGCAGCTTGATCTGCTGGCGCTTGACCAGGATGGCGAAGGCGTCGGCCACTTCCTTTTCGCGCAGGATGGGCAGGAAGGATTGGATCAGCTCTTCCTTCACGCCCGGGTCTCCGAACTTCCGGTGGGTCTCGGGGAGATACTGGGTCAGCAGCAGAATGTGCAGGCCGTTTCTGGAGGCCACCACCGGCGAAAACTCGCCCACCTTGGTTGCCTTGGCCCCCCGGGCGACATTCTCGTTGACGCGGTCGTAGCGGCCCTGCTGGTCGGGCCCCTTGCTGAAGTCGTACTGGAAGGCGTAGTCCGCCACGCCGAACTCGCCGCCGTAGGTGGCCCGATATTCTTCCAGTTTGCGGTCCAGTTGCTCCTTGGTCTTCACCCCGGACTGGGCCAGGAACTCTTGAATGTTGCTCATCATGGGGAGGTTCTGATCCTGGCAGCGGGCCACATCCTTGGCGTCGCAGCCATCGGGGTGCCCCATGCAGCACAGGTACTGCACATCCAGCACGAAGAAGGTCTCCTTGTGGTCGAAGCGGGCCCGGACGCTGCTGTAGATCTCCTGCCACAGGGAGTCCGGCACCGACTCTGCTGAGAACCCTTCGCCAAAGTTCTGGAGGGCCCATTCCCGGGCCAGGGCGCGGCGCCACTCCAGCAGTACGGGAAAGCGACCTTCGTGCCCCTGCTCCACCCCCGCCTTCACCACCAGAACGCCATCAACAAGGTGTTGGAGGCTCTCCTTGGCGGAGGCGCCCTCCCTGATGGGGTGGACGGTCTCCAGGTCCCTGGTGGTGATCTTCCAATCACCAATCTGGGCCAGCACCGGGCCGTCCTCGCCTCGGAAAAGCACGCCCGGATCAGCCGGGAGCGAAACCAGGACGGGATCCTCGTCGGCGCAGCCCACCAGAACGGCAAGCAACAAAAACAAGCCAGGCATGGATCGGGTCACGGGCGGGCCTCCCAAAAAACCTCCAAGGGCTGAAATATCGTTCGTTGTGGGAAGAGATGCAAGCAGGACCTGAAGGAACAGCAGGCAACCCCCTCCCTGGCGGTCGGGGTTCGGACGGACAGGTCGTCTACGCGCTGTGGACCAGGCGCAGGTTGCCCTTGTCCTTGGGGTACTCCCGGCCCAGGGTGCGAATGATCTCGCCCTCGTCGCTGCCGCATTGCACCAGGAGATCGTCCACCTGCTGGAGGGTTGAGAGCTTGCAGTCCAGCCCATGGCGATTCAGCACGCGCCGCAGTCCTGGGAAGTTCCGCTCGATGTCCTGGCGAGCCGACCGGTACCCCTTCTTGGCGGCCTCCGCGCGCTGCCAGAAGGCCAGGGGGTTCATGGCGAAGTAGTCCGCATCGTCCTCGGAGGGCTCGAACAGAATCACATCACCCTTGAAGCCCGGGTCCTTGCGCAGCTCCTCGATGCCCAGATGGAGGCGGCTGTGAATCATGGTCCGGATGGACTGGTTGAGGGCCGTGATGAGGCCCATCTCGCCAATGGACTCAAAGTTGGGGACCAGTTTACGGGTGGGCACCTGCCGGAAGGGCCGGAAGGGGTTATATATAATGATGAGGTCCGCCCCCTTGCGGCGGGCAATCTCCATGGGCGCCGTGTGGCGGACACTCCCATCAACGAAGTAGCGGTCCCGGATCTTCACCGGGCGATAGAACCCCGGCAGCGCCGTGGACGCCATGATGGCCTCGGAGATGCTGACGGATTGGTCCTCGTCGGGGCCGAAGACCACCTCCTCGCTGGTGTCCAGGTCCGCAGCCTCCACATACAGCGAGACCCCCCGCTCCAGCTTCAGCAGCCGGAAGTTGTTGGGGATGCGCCGGGAGTCAAAGGTCTTCCTGATCCACTTCTCGATGCTGGTATTGGAGAACAGCCCCGAGGGTATGTAGGACGAAGGGTAGGGCAGGTCCGAGGAGGCCCGAAGCTCGGCCAGGAAGGGGGCCAGCAGTTCGGACACGGCGCCCGTGCCAGGGTGCTTCATCAGGTTCGACAGGGACCGCTTCACCTGCCCCTTCTGGCGCCCCATGACGCGCAGCGAGCTACGCCCCACTTCGGGCCAGAGGGTCGCCAGATCCTTGACCGCCTTCACGCTCTTGGACAGGGTCTCTCGGAAGTTGGGCCTGTAGAAGTCCAGGGCTCCGAAGCTGGGCAGGTCCGATTGCCCCCCAGCGAACCCCGTGACCAGTTCCTGGGGGCGGATGCCACCGGCCAGGGGTGCGGCCAGCATGGAGCCCGCGCTGATGCCCACATAGATATCGAAATCCGTCACCCGACAGGAACTCAGCAGATGGTCCAGGGCCAGCAAACCGCCGGCCTTGAAGGCCCCACCGGAGACGGCCCCGCCGGAGAGCACCAGGGCGACCTTGGATTTGCCCCTTGCCTGTCCCGTGCTTTTCTGGACAATCGAAACCGCCATGACTAACTCCGCTCAGTTGGCAGGCACCGGCAGGAGTATAAAGCCCACCATGGATTCCCACAAAAAACCCAAGGCCCCGCCCGCCCCCAGCCCCGTCCGGCGCGTTGCCTGCGCCGCCTTCAGTGGCCGGGTCCCCCAAGAGCGCCTGGACCAGGGCGTGGCCTTCCTGAAGGCAGCGGGCCTGGAGGTGCAGGTGTTCATGCCCAGCACCGCCCGGGAGTACCTGGCGGGTAGCGACGCTGACCGGGCCCGCTGTCTGGTTGACGCCGCCTGCTGGGCCAGGGAGGGGCGCGGGGAGGGACTGGTAATGGCCATCCGAGGTGGCTACGGTGCCGCCCGGGCCCTGGTGGATGGGGGATTCTGTGCCCCCGCCTCCCGCCTCCTGGGCTTCTCCGATGTGAGCGCCCTCTTTCCCCACCTCGCCGGGGCCTGCGGCTGGGAGTGCTGGCATGGCCCCAATGTCTGCACCCTGACCCAGCTCGACTCTGCCTCCCAACAGGCCTTCCTCGACCTCCTGTTGGGCCAAAGGCCCCCCGTGCCCACCCTGGCCGGCCTGCAGCCCCTGGCTCCGGGGCAGGCCCAGGGCCCGCTGCTGATCCTGAACCTGTCCGTGCTGCTGTCGATCCTGGGTACCCCCCTGGCCCCCCCCCTGGAGGGCGTGCTGCTTGCCCTGGAAGACACCAACGAGGCGCCCTACAGGCTGGACCGCCTCTTCTGGCAGCTCCTCCACCATAGGGAGGCCCAGGGGATCGCGGGGCTCCTCCTGGGGGATCTGGGGGTGCCCCTGTCCGCGGACCTGAAGACCCTGCTGCTTGCCCAGGCAGAAAAAAGAGGAATCCCGATGGTGGCCGGTCTGCCCATCGGTCATGGCCCGGAAAATATGCCTTTTCAGCAGCTTGCCCTGGCCTCTCTCGACGCGCTTTCAGGCCGCCTGAGCTCACCCGCGTAGCCCCCCGGACCCAAACCCAAAAAACCGATTGACTTTGACCGGTCCCCGGCAAGAATAACCCTGTTATAACTTCGGGAGCCGCCTGACCCCGACCGGGGCCTGCGGTGAACGCTGCTTTGTGGATCCAACTGCGGGTGAGGTGGAGAGGAAATGAAGAAGAGAATTCTAGCGCTGGGGGCGGCTGGCCTGCTGTTTGGGGCCGGACTGTCGGTGGGGTGCGATTCCAACGCCCTGCTTTCCACAAGTGAGCGCTCCTTCAGAGAAATCTTCGTGCTGGGCGCTGTGCCCATGAAGATTGAGGGCAGCGGCAGCAGCGAGACCTATGTGCCCGTCTGTGACGGCGCCAACGCTGATGTTGATGGCCTCATCTTGAAATCCCTGTTCTACGGCTCGGAGGTGAAGGACGAGGTCGTGGCTGACCTGGACCTCTCCATCCGGCCCGGGGACAATCTGGACCGTCGCTTTGTTGACGAAGACCAGATCAATACCAGCAACTTCCGCCTCAGCTTCGACTGCATCGAGCAGGTCCTGCTGCAGGATCGCAAGTGCGTGAACTCGGGCGACTGTGAGGCTGACCAGACCTGTGGCGACCGCATCAAGGGCTACTGCATTGAGGATGGTGTCTCCGTCCCCTACTGCTACAGCCAGATCAAGAGCGACAGCGTGGCCCTCACCAAGATTGGCTTCAAGCCCATCACGCCTGCCCGCGGGACCTCTGTGGGTGTGGCCATCCTGGTGGACATGAGCGGCAGCAACAGTGGCCTGGTCCACTACTACCCGCCCTACTACGAAGACACCATGGGCGATGCCACCGCCTCCATTCCCGAGGGCGCCACCTTCCTGCAGAACGGCTCGGACCCCGGCGGCACCCGCCTGGCCGCCGTCAAGGAGGTCATCGAGACGCTCAACGCCGGCGACAAGGTCGTGGTGTTCTCCTTCAATGAGAACAAGATTGACATCGTCTGCAATCACCCCGACAAGGCCAATGCTTCCTTCGAAGAGAAGAAAGAGGCCTGCTTCTCCTCCAACAAGACCCTGGTTCTGGGTGATGCGGGCAGTTTCTCCCCGCTGGAGGGCATCCGCAACGACAGCCTGGGCCGCACCCCCCTGTGGAGCGCCGTGGACATGGCCTATGATTACATGGCCAACCACGCTGCCGCCAAGAACCTCAAGTACAAGCACATCCTGGTCATCTCCGATGGCCCCGATACCTGCTCCGATTGCCCCGAGTTGAACCGCTGCCGCAAGTCCTGCCTCTCCTACCAGACCACCTACGAGCAGGCCATGACCCGCATCCGGGCGGACGAATACAAGGACCGCATCCCGGTGCACTTCGTGCAGTTCGCGGCCAAGGGTTACCCGGACCGGGACTCTCGCCAGATGCAGACCGCCTGCGAGACCGGTGGCAACTATGTGTTCCTGAACGCCCAGGACTTCACCACCACCGAACTGGCCAACCACCTCAAGGATGCCGCCAAACGGGTGCGCTACACCTTTGGTGGCTACTGGGAAATGGTGGTCAAACTGGACGCCATCAAGAACAACAATGACATGCCCCAGGGCTGGGCCTACGCCGTGGAAGGCAAGCTGTCTGTCTCCGAGCCCATGTTCATCGCCGATGGCAGCGAGAAGCCCTATCCCTTCAACATCGACACCAGCACCTACCTGGATGGGCGCCCCGCCATTCACAAGAACTGCACCACCAACGAGGACTGCGACGAGGCCGAGACCATGGGCACCTGCGCCACCCGCACCTGGTTCTGCGACACCGCCGCCGGGGCCTGCAAGTTCTTCGACGCCTGGACCGACAACGGCACGGGCCAGGGCGAGTGCAAGCCTGTGAAGGCCTACCTCAAGCTGCAGCCCAAGAACACCAACAGTTCCTCCGCTGGAGACACCATTACCAAGCAGCTTGGCGCCTCCATACCCACCGTGTGTTGCAGCGGTGGCTGCGTGCCCCCCAAGCCCCCCGTCATGCCTGCCGAGTACGCGGACAGCACCATCGGGGGCAAGTGCTACGAGGAGCAGGGCTGGAAGCCCGACGACAAGGATCCCTCCATCTGGTACTTCTGGGCCGTCTACTATGTGAACAAGTCCGGGTGCACCACCCACACCGCTGCGGACGCCGCCGATCAGATGGCCTACAGCAACCCGGGTGGCCTGGACTGGCCCGACGACTGGAGCTGCGAGGACACGGAGAACTGCTTCCATCCATAGGTTTATTAGGTAGATTAATAGTTCCTATTTCAAGGACTTAGAACCGCATTTCGGAGAAGAAACATGAAGGGATCTTTTAGAAGCATCGTCGGGACTCTGGTTGCTGTGCTGCTGGTTTCGGCGGCTACCCCCGCCCTCGCGGCGGAGGAGTCCAAGCTGGACACCTATCTGGACAAATACTGGGGCGAGACCCGCAGCGTCAAGGTGATCCAGAAGCGCCTCTTCCAGAAGGAAGGCCGGATCAATGTCACCCCGTATTTTGGCGTCATCCCGAATGACGACTTCTACACCTACTACCCCCTTGGGGCCAAGGTCGGCTACTACTTCTCCGAGGACCTCGGCGTTGAGCTCACCGGCAGCTACATCCTGGGCAGCGAGTCCGACCTCGCCGGGTTCCTCCGCAGCGACGACGGCTTCCGCGTCCAGACGGAGTTCCCCCAGGTGCTGAAGTGGAACGCCGGCATCCAGGGCCTCTGGAGTCCCATTCACGGCAAGATGGGCCTCTTCGCCTGGAAGCTCTTCCACTTTGACATGCACCTGTCCTTCGGCGTCGGGGCCCTGGGCACCGAGGTGTCCGACAACAAGGGCGCGGACAAGCAAAGCCGCACCGATGTGGCCGGCAGCGTGGGCCTGGGTGGGCGCGTGTTCGTCACCGACTGGGCAGCCATCGCCGTGGATTACCGCCACTTCTTCTTCGCGGCCATGGAACGGTTGGGCGGTGTCTCCACCCCCGCAGAAGTCACCTTTGGCTTCTCGTTCTTCGTCAACTGAGCAGGACCAGGCATAGTGATTCCCTGAAAGGAATAGGGGGGGTAAGGACATGACCATGAACCTCAGATCCAGACTGAACACGGTCCTGACCCTTGCGGTGCTGCTGGGGGTGCTTGCGCTACCCTCAGTCGCCTTCGCCATCAGCAAGAGTGAAGTGATCACCTTGGCGAAGCTCGGCATCAGCGAGGACGAGATAATCCAGGCCATTGACAAGGATCGGACGATCTTCAATCTGAACATCAACGAGATCCTTGAACTGAAGAACGCGGGCGTGCCTGAGAAGGTCATCCGCCACATGCTGGCCACGCCCCAGATGTACGGCGCGGTGCAGGCCCCCGTGGCCCCCGTGGCCGCGGCCCCCATGCCCGGCATGCAGCAGGCCGTGGTGGAGAAGACCCCGGAGGAGATCCGCGCCGAAGCCGAGCGGGCCAAGTCCGAGGCCCTGCGCCTCAAGCAGGAACAAGAGCGCGCCATGGACGCCCAGAAGAAGGCCTATGCCAAGGGTCAGCTCAAGACCGGTATGGAACTGGCTGAGAAGGGCGAGTATGTGGAAGCCATCCGCCTGTTCCAGGCTTTCATTCAGAAGAACAATTACGGCCCCACCACGGACGAGTACTACAACGCCCGTTACGGCATGGCCCTTGCTCTGGTGAAGGCTGGCCTGTACGAAAGCGCTGCCAGCATGCTGCTGGAGATTGTCCTCCAGGGCCCCGACAAGACCTTCTTCCAGGCCGCCTTCGACAACCTCGTCGAGATGCGCAAGCGCGTGGCCTACAGCCCCCCCGACCTGGAGCAGCTCACCCAGTTCTTCGTGGGCAACTTCAGCCGTGGCTTCCAGGACAAGTACAACTACTTCCTGGGCGAGTTCTTCTACGAGGGCAGCAACTACAGCATGGCCCTGAAGTACTTCGGCGAGGTCTCCTCGGACAGCCAGCTTCACGCCAAGGCCCGCTACCTCACCGGCCTGGTGCAGGTGGCCAACCAGATGTACAAGTCCGCCGTGCAGTCCTTCCAGGAGGCGGTGGAAAGCCAGAATCGCAACAAGTCCGAGGCCCGCGTGGCGGACATGGCCTATCTGGCCCTGGCCCGAATCGCCTACGAGACCGGCAACTACGACGGCGCCATTTACTACTACCGCAAGATCCCCAAGAACAGCCCCCGGCTGCCCGACGCGTTCTACGAAATGGGCTGGACCTATTTCATGAAGGGCGACTACAGCCGCGCCGTGGGTACCTTCCACGCCCTCCACAGCCCCTTCTTCGATCATTACTTCTACCCCGAGCTCTGGATCCTTGAGTCCACCATCTACATGAACATCTGCCAGTACGAGCGCGCCCGCCTCACCCTGGAGATGTTCAAGCGGCACATCTCCACCAAGGCCATCCCCCTGGACCAGTTCATCCGCAACATGCGGACCCAGGCCGAGTACTACATGGCCTTCGTGCGCATCGGCAACGGCCAGGGAGGCGCCTACAACCTGCCCATGGAACTCATGTACCCCGTGATGGCGAACGCCGATATCTACCGGCTGTACCGGACCATCACCCAGGTGGAGAAGGAACTGAAGTCCCTCAGCGGCGTGCGTGGCAAGCTGGGCTCCTGGGGCGAAGAGACCATCTCCATGTTGGAGAACCAGAAGATCAGCCGCATCAACGAGATCGGCATCAAGATCCAGATGGCCTTCCGCAACATCCAGAAGGATCTGCGTGACTACCAGGTGAAGGTCACCGAAATCGAACTGGACCTGAACCAGGTCGAGATGGAGAAGATCGAAGAGTCCACCAAGGAACTGCTGGCCGAGCAGCAGCTCACCGACGCCGTCAATGGCCTGGTGCGCATGCAGGAAGCCGGCCGCGGCGAGGCGGACCTCATCAAGTTCGTGGGCTCCGACCCCATCTTCAGGCTGTTCAAGGTCAAGCACTTCAACGCCCTGCGCAAGGCCAAGATCTCCGGCAAGGTGATTGACGCCATCGAAGAGGTCGTGGCGGGCGAAGAGAATGTCGGTGGCAGCACCACCATCGTGGGTAGTGACTCTCTGGAATGGCCCTTCGAGGGCGACTACTGGGAAGACGAAATCTGGGGTTACCGCAGTTTCGTGAAAGAGGAATGCAAATGAGGAATGCCCTGCTTGCGTTGTTGATGGTTCTGCTTTCGGCGCCGGCCTTTGCCCAGGGAATGGGCGAGCGGTCCCGCGCCAAGCGTGAGATCACCAAGATCAAGACGAAGGATGTCGAATCCAAGGACATCAAGTGCGAGGCCGATGGGGACTGTCCCCAGGGTCAGATCTGCGACTCCGTGAAGGGCATCTGCGTCAAGGCAGCCATGACCCTGTCGGACTTCGAAGTGGCGGCCATTGACAAGAAGTTCGAGGAGATGCAGGCCCGCAAGTCTGACCTCCGCAAGCAGAACATCCGCCAGATGGAGGACCTGCTGGCCACCAATCCGCGGTACGATCGCAAGGCCGATGTGTACTTCCGGCTGGCCGAATCCTACTGGGAAGAGAACCACTTCCAGTACCTGAACGCCCGCAAGACCTGGCTGGACGCCCTGGACAAGTTCGACGCCGGCCTCCTGACCGAGCGCCCCCGCGAGCCCGTGGGCGACTACGGCACCTCCCTGGAGTACTACCGGAAGATCCTCCGCGAATACCCCGACTACCAGCGCATTGACGAAGTGTTGTACTTCCTGGGCCGCGGCGCCCTCGAGGTGGGTCGCACCAACAAGGATATCCAGCTTCAGCGCGAGGGCATCAAGCACTTCGACAACCTGATCCAGGGCTATCCCAGCAGTCGGCTCATTCCCCAGTCCCTGCTGCATCAGGCCGAGTACTACTTCGAGAACCGGTCCCTGTACTACGCCAAGACGAAGTACGAGACCATCATCAACAACTATCCCACGGCCAGCATGTACAACTACGCCCTCTACAAGTTGGCGTGGGTGTACTACAACCTGTCCGAGTTCGAGAAGTCCGTGGACACCTTCCACAAGGTCATCGAGGCCATCAAGTCCGAGTCCTCCGAGCAGGCCAAGATGTCCTTCCGTGACCAGGCTCTGAACGACCTGGTGCTGGTCTACACCGAAGTGGACGACGGCTGGAAGCTGGCCCTCGAGTACTTCACCAAGGAGATCGGCAAGGACGGCGCCTATGTGAAGCTGCACAAGATGGCCGAACTCTATGTGGGCCAGGACAAGCAGGAAGAAGCCTTGGCGGTGTACTACCACCTCATCGAGACCTTCCCCCTGTCCCGCCGCGTCACGGAGTACTACCAGGTCATCCTGGACATCTCCCAGAAGTCCCCCAACTGGGACGAGACCGAGCGCGTGGTCAACGAGATCATGGCCTTCTTCATCGAAGGGTCGAACTGGGCCAACGCCAACAAGAACGACCCGGAGATCCTGGACACCGCCGCCAACATGACGGAAGAGGCCATCTTCTTCGTCGCCAACTACTACCATGTGGAGGGTGACAAGCAGGAGAAGGCCGGCAAGACCGAGGTGGCCGGGCCTCTGTATGTCAACGCTGCCAAGTACTACGCCATCTACCTGGAGCGCTTCCCCAACAGCAACCGCTCCTACGAGGTCAGCTTCTGGTACGCAGAAATCCTTTACTTCAACCTCAAGGATTTCAAGAAGGCAGCCGAACAGTACAAGCTCGTGATCCAGAAGGATCTCAAGGGCAAGTTCCTGGAGGACGCGGCCCTGGGCGTCATCTACTGCAACGAGCAGTTGATGGTGGTCGAAGGCCTGCGAAGCCGCGCCGACAAGGGCGAGGTCCAGGTCAAGCAGGTGAAGGCCGAGGATATGCGCGAGGAGGCCATGGAGATCCAGCGCACCGACCTGCACCCCCTGGAGCAGGACTTCATCAGCGCCGCCGACAAGTACACCCAGTTGCTGCTGAAGGCCCGCGAGGACCCGGACTTCGTCAAGAAGTACCCGGCCAAGGGCGAGATGATCCCCAACATCATGTACATCGCCGCCGAGACCTTCTACAAGCACGGCATGTTCCAGGAGGCCGTCGAGCGCTTCCAGAACATCTTCCGCTATGACGAGAAGCACCGCTTCGCCGCCATCGCCGCGACGATGATCATGGACTGCTACTACCGCGTGGGTAACTGGGACAAGGTGGAAGAGTGGGCCCGGACCCTCATCGCCACCAAGAACTTCCTCTTCAAGAGCAAGGCCGACCTGGAACTCATCGTCGCCACGGCCATGACCCGCAAGGCCCAGGACCAGGAGACCGAGGGCAAGACCACGGCCTCCCTGGAGACCCTGAGCAAGCTGCGCCGCGAGTTCGCGAAGAACAAAGAGATCATGGCGTACACGACCTACACCATGGCCTACCTCTACGCGAAGAACAAGGAACTGCGGAAGGCCATCGAGAACTACGAAGACCTCATCAAGAAGTACCCCAAGAGCCCCAAGGCCGTGGAGGCCCAGTATGTGATTGGCCAGATCTACGAGTCCCAGACCCAGTTTGAAAAGGCCGCTGAGGCCTTCATGGCCATGAACAAGTTCAAGGGCGAACCCCGGGTCGCCGGCGCCATCATCAACGCCGCCACGCTGTACGAGGCCCTGAAGGATCACGACAAGGCCATTGACGCCCTCAAGACCTTCAACAAGAGCTTCCCCAACGACACCCGCGTGTCCTCGGCCCTCTTGAAGATTGGCCGGCTGCAGCAGGACAAGGGCGATCTGGATGCGGCCTACGCCCAGTACACGGACACAGCCAAGAAGTTCTCCAAGAACGGCAATGTGGTCATGGAGGCCAATGCCCGCGCCGCCGAGGTGCTGTTCACCAAGGACAGGGATGTGAACCGCACCAAGGTCCTGGCCCACTGCAAGACCATCCTGACGGTCTACGACAAGTCCGGCGACACCAGCCGCAAGGCCCCCACCAGGGTCTTTGCCGCCCAGGCCGCCTTCTACCAGGCCGAGTACGACTACGCCGACTATGTGGCCTTCAAGCTTGACACCCGGAACCTCTACGCTCTGTCGGACTCCCTGGAAGGCAAGGCCAAGCGGCACCAGAAGGCCGAGGCCTCCTTCGCCATGGTGATCAACTACAAGTCCCGGACCTGGGCCGCCGCGGCCTACTACAAGATTGGTCTGCTGTACTACGAGTTCGCCGAGACCTTGTACGCGGTGCCGCTGCCCGAGGGCCTCAGCGAGGACGAGATTGACGAATACAAGACCTCCCTCGAAGACTTCGCCGCGCCCGTGGAAGAGAAGGCCCGGGCGAACTTCAAAGAAGCCATTCAGATGGCCCACAAGATGGGCGTGTACAGCGAATGGTCACGGAAGTCTGGCACCATGGCCGCCAAGGTGACGCCGCAGGACTTCCCGGTCTCCGAAGAGCCCCTGGTTCACGCGGACAAGATCCGGGACACCCTCACCAGCACCAGCTTCATCCGCAGCCTGCGCCGCGGCGACACCGAGGTTGACTTCGTCTCCTTCGCCGGCAGCAAGGGCAAGGAAGAGGCCAAGCCCGCCGAGACCGACGAGCTCAAGGAACAAAGCGACGACGCCGAGGCCACCGAGACCAAGGCCGAAACCAAGGAAAGCAAGTGAGGGGGACTGCCGTGTTTGCCAATATCACCAAAAATAGTTCAGTAATCGCCTCCGTGGTGGCCCTCTCCTTGGGCCTCGGGGCCTGCGGGCCCTCCGCCACGGTTCAGGAAAAGAAGCCCATGGGACCCTCCCCTGAGGAGATGGCCCGCCTGGAGCAGCAGCGCAAGCAGGACGAGAAAGAGCAGATGCTGAAAGATGATCTGGCTCGCTCCCTGCAAAAGCGCGAGGTCGTGGTGCAGGAACTCGAGTTCGTGCCTGGTGTTGAGGTTGAGGCCCAGAAGAAGTTCCGGGATGGCGTCATCGCGCTCTACTCCACCATGGACTACGAGCTGGCCAGACAGTCCTTTGAGCAGGCCATCGTCCTGGACAAGAACTTCCTGGAGGCCTACTTCAACCTGGGCATGATCTACGAGCGCACGGGCCAGCGGGAAGAGGCCATCAAGGTCTACCAGAGTGCCCTTGCGGCCAACCCCGACTCCGGGGCCGCCAAGTCCTACATCGGCAAGGTGTACCTGGCCAAGGCCAAGGAGGCCTTTGAGTTGGGCAGCGAGGACGAAGGCGCCAAGCTGATGGCCGACGCCAAGTCTCTGCTGGATCTGGTCCTGATGAAGGACACCGACAATGTGGAGGCCAACAACGCCGTGGCCCTCTATTGGCTGCTGAAGGCCGAGCGCGAGAAGGATGAGGCCAAGCACCAGGAATACCTGAACCGCGGCGAGGAGTTCATCAAGAATGTGCTCACGCTCCAGCCCACCAATGTCATCGCCCTCAACACCCGCGGCCTCATCTACCTGGCCCGGGGCGAGGCCAGCCTGGCCCGGTGGATCTTTGAGAACAAGGTGCTGAAGCTGGATGCCGCCTCCACCGAGGCCCACAACAACCTGGGCCTGGCCTACCTGAAGTTGGGCGACACCCCCAAGGCCGTGTTCCACTTCAATGTGGCCTTGAAGCTGAACCAGGACAACCTGACGGCCCGCATGAATCTGGCGGCCATCTACCTGGAATACCTCAACTACGAGGCCTCCCGGGCTCAGTACGAGTATGTCCTGAACGCCCGCCCCGGTAATGTGGAAGCTACCATCGGCATCGGCAGCGCCTCCATCGGCCTGCAGGACTACGAAGAGGGCTTCAAGTTCTACCGCAAGGCCGTGGCGGTCTCCCCCGAGAATGTCGAACTGCTGCTGCGCATCGGGCGCACCTACCAGCTTCGGCTGTCGGACTTCGACAAGGCCGTGGAGGCCTACGAGGAGTATGTCAAGGTCGCCACGGGCCTGGGCCTGGATGTGACTGAGGCCCAGAAGTCCATTGAGCAGACGCGCAAGATGCAAGAGCAGATGCGCAAGATGGAAGAGCAGATGAAGGTGGAAGAAGCCGCCGCCAAGAAGGCCATGGAAGAGCAGGCGGTCCGCATCAAGGAAATGGAAAGCAACTTCAAGACCCTGGAGTCCAAGGCCGGTCAGTACACGCGCCTGCTGCAGGAGAAGAAGGATGCCATCAAGGCCAACAAGAAGGCCACCGCTGAAGACCGGGCCTTTGTGAAGAAGGCCGACGAGTTGCTCAAGAAGTTGTCCGTGGTGGACCCCGCCATGCGCGAGATCCGCGAGAACATCCAGATGGACATGATGGAAGACGCCGAGGCCTTGGCCAAGAAGCTCTTTGAGACCGTGAACCCTGCCATTGACGAGGCGGGCGCGGCCCTGAAGATTGAAAAGGTCCAGAAGACCGAAGGCGCCGAAGCCCCTGCGGCTGCCGCCGAGCCCAAGGCCGAAGAGAAGAAGGCCGAGCCCGTCGCCGCGCCCAAGGCCGAAGAGAAGAAGGCCGAGCCCGTCGCCGAGCCCAAGGCCGAAGAGAAGAAGGCCGAGCCCGCCGCCGAGCCCAAGGCCGAAGAGAAGAAGGCCGAGCCTGCGGCCCCCAAGGCCGAAGAGAAGAAGGCCGAGCCCGCCGCTGCGGCCGAGGTGAAGTGAAGACTTGTAACCCCCGGGGGTTTGTAGCAATATCTGCCGCAGGTTACCTGCGGTTGGTTGCAGGAGGTGTCAGATGAAGAGACTGGTATTCGCGGCTGTGCTCTTGGCCTTTGGTCTTGGGATTGGCGCTGGTTCTGCCCAGGCGGCCGACAAGGTGAAGTCCAAGTTCTACGACTTCGGTGAGATGCTCATCGACGGTGAAATCAAGAAGCCCACTGCCCTCTACACCGACGCACGCCAGAAGGTGAAGTTCGACCGGCTCCTCAGCCTCAAGAAGAGCTTCATGCCCGCCCTCATGGAATCCTCCAAGGACCAAGTCTTCAAGTAAATCCCACCAATCCGAACCCCGACCGCCAAAGAGGGGGTTGTCGTTTCCGAACCCCGACCGCCAGGGAGGGGGTTGTCCTTCCCAGCCGCGCACGAAGTAAGCGGAGTGGTGTTCCTACAACTTTTCCTTCAACCACTGGGGCAACCGGGCCCTTGCCGCCGCCGTTGTCCCCCGCTTTTCCCAGGGGCCGTGGCGGGGGTGGCGCCTCGGAGAGCCGGCGGCCGGGGGGATTGTTCCCCCCTATCCGCCTAGCCGCCGCACGCCGCTCCACGCCCCCCTTTTGAGAGGTAAGCGGCGTGCGGAGGCTGCCTTCGAAGCGCCACCCCTCGCCCCGGCCCGCCGCCTTGGTGACCTTGGGGTCAGGACCTTACACATTACACTCAGCCTGTCCGAACCCCGACCGCCAGGGAGGGGGTTGTTCTTCCCAGCCGCGCACGAAGTAAGCGGAGTGGTGTTCCTAGAACTTTTCCTTCAACCACTGGGGCAGTTGGTTCTTGGCGTCCAGTTCTTTGAGGGCGTGGAGGTAGCGGTCCTGGTTGTCCCAGAGGTAACCGCTGGCCTGGGGTAGAAAGGGGCTTGCGGGGAGGGGCGGCGCGGGGGAGAGGGGGGTCTGAAGGAGGGCTTGGAGTTGGGCCTGGTTGTTGGGGAAGTCGAGGCTTGACTGGTAGGCCAGGTGCAGCACGGGAAGGGCCAGGGCCAGGGCCAGCAGGTGGGCCAGGGCCAGTTTGCGGTTCAGCCGGGGCCCTTGCAGGGTCAGCCGGTAGGGCTCCAGGCGTTTGCCAAGTTCCTGCAGGAAGCACGGCAGGATGGCCAGCAGGGCCAGGAGGCTGGGTAGAAGATAGGTGTAGAACGGAAGCCGGTTAGGGATCAGCAGCAACAGGCCCAGGGCCGCCTGGGCAAGGAGCAGCCACTCGCCCCGGTGGGTTCGTTTGGGACCTCGAAGCCAGACCAGCAGGGGGGCTGCCAGCAGCAGCCCGGGCACCCAGGGCTCGGATTCCAGGAGCCCTGTGAGGATGGCTGTGAGGGTCTCGAGGGGCGGCGGGTCAAAGGGCGTGGCCGAGGTATACAGGAAGCTGTTGAACTCCAGGTTGGTGAACCAGAAGCCAGCCAACAGGCCCCGGGAGGCCAGAAAGGCGGCGAAGGCCAGCAGGGGCACCAGGGCCGCGCCCCCGAAGAAGAGACCGCGGCGCAGGCGGCACCAGGTGGATCCAGGGACGACCATCAGGGCCAGGCCGCACAGGAGGACGAAGGGCAGGGCCTTGATCAGCACCACCCCTGCCAGCCCCCCCAAAAACCCGGAGGCCAGCAACAGGCGCCGCCGGGGGGCCTTCAAGGCCAACAGGCCAAAGTACAGGGACCAGAGCCACAGAGGCAGCATGAAGGAGTCGGGCCGCAGGACCACCAGGTTGTAGACCAGCTTGGAGGAGGCCAGCAGCAGCGCCGGAGCCAGGAAGGCCAGGCGGCGCGAGTGGGTGGCGTCCAGCCCGATCCTGTAGAGCGCCAGGCAGGAGGCCAGCAGCATCAACCAGGTGGCCACCCGGGCCAGCAGCAGCACGCCCCCGGCGCTGGCCATGGGCAGCGCGAACAGCCCCCCCAGTCCCCCCCAAAGCAGCGGCCCCTGCTTCTGGAAGAAATCCAGATAGGGCATCAACCCCTGATCCATCAGCCAGGCACTGTGGAGGTGTTCGAGATCGTCGTGGTTGAGGTCCGCCGTGAGGGCCAGCCGAAGGGACCAGGCCAGAAGCCAGATAAGCAGCAGCAGAAATGGAAGGCGGCGAAGCAACATGGCCCAAGTGTCGCGCGGCCCTGTGCCAAAAGCAAGGTGCACAGAATGGGCGGGGGCCTAACGCACGCGAGCCCGGTCCAGGAAGCGCAGCAGCAGGTCCGTCAGGGTCTCCGTGCGGGCCTCCTCGGTGGCTGCCAGGTCTTTCTTCTCCCCCGGGTCCTTTTCCAGGTTGAACAGTTCGGGGTCCTCCCCTTCGGAGCCCGCCAGGAGGTGCCAGGGCCACAACACAAGGCCGTGCCTCCGGGCCCTGGTCTCGGCATTCCTCACGAAGGAGAAAAGGGGCCGGGGGGCTTCCTTACGGACGCTGGGGGGCAGCAGATGCCAAAGGAGGCTGCGTCCCTCAAGAACACCACGGTCGGGGTGCTGGGCGCCGGTGAGATCGAGGATTGTGGGCACCAGATCCACCAAAGCCACCGGCGCCGTTACTTTGCGCCCCTTGAGGCCCGGAGCCCGCAGCAGGAGGGGCACCCGCACCGACTCGGAGAAGAGTTGCTTGCAGTGCTGGGTGGCGCCATGCTCTTTGAACTCCTCGCCGTGATCCGAGTGCAACAACAGCACCGTGTTGTTCCAAAGGCTGCGCTCCTTGAGGTACTGGATGAAGAAGCCGGCCCAGGCGTCCACAAAGGCAATCTCGGAGTCGTAGCGGTCCTTGGAGGTCTTCCCGAAGGTCAGCCCAGGGGGGCCGTGATTGACATAGGGGTGGTGGGCGTCCTCCAGGTAGAGGAAGAGGTAGAAGGGCTTCTTGGAGCGGCGCTTCTCTAGCAGTTCCAGGGCCTTGAATACCGCCTTGGGGCTGGAACTGGCCGAGGCCTTCTTCCAATCTTTGGTGGCGTAGTTGGTGACCACCTTGGAGAAGCCCTGCCCGAAGCCCTTCACATTGTTTTGGATCCAGGGGTTGATGACGGCGTAGGTGTCGTAGCCTTCATTCTTCAGGATCTCGGCCAGGGTCAGGTTCTGGGGGCCCACGCCCCAGAACTTGGGCCGCTGGTCCCACTCCATGTTCTGGGGATAGACGCCCGTCTGGCTGCTGGGGATGCTCTTGCGGGAGCAGGCGCTTTGGCTGAAGGCGGCCCGAAAGGCCAGGGCCTCGGGCAGCAGCGCGTCCAGGTTGGGGGTGTTCTCCCGGCGGTATCCCAGGAAGTGGACCCGGTCCGCCCGCAGGGCGTCCGCCAGAATGACCACCACATTGGGTTGGGGAGGGCCGTCCCAGGGGTAGGGCTCGGCGCCGGGAAAAAGCTGGGCCTCATCCTTGGCTGTCTTGGACGCCGTCGCGGGCTTCTTGCTGCTGCCCCGGGGGGACCTCTCCTTGGCCTGAAGGCCCAGGCCGCGCAGGGCCTGGGACACCAGAGCAGAGGCCGGGTCGTTCTCCACCGCGGCCCTCGTCCGGGAAGGCTGCAGGGTCAGGGCCCCCACCAGGGAGGCCAGCAGGAGCAAGGCCCCAGCCCCGTGGACTGGGAGGGCCAGGCGCCAGGGACAGTGCCGCCCCAGCAGGGCCCCAACCAGCGCCAGCCCAAGCATCACCAACACCAACAGGCCCAAGGAGACCATGCCCAGGGCAGCCCCATGCTTGAGATAGATGACCAGCGCCCAGAAGGCCACCGGAAGGCCCGTGGTACCCAGGGCCCAGGTCAGGAGGCTGGCAGCCCCAGGGCGCCTGACGGGACCCGCTGGAAGCAGGAGGGCCACGGCCAGGAAGACCAGCCCAAGCGCAGCAAACAGGGCCAGCGTCGCCACCCCTTGAAGCAGGCTTGCCAGGGCCGGAGAGGTGATCCGTTCGAACAAAGCCGGGATGGCCGGATAGACCACCGGAAAGACGAACAGCATGAACCCCAGGGCCAGGGAAGGGCGGAGTGGTCGAGGAGCCCAAGGGGCAGCGGGTGATGCGGGGGAGCGGGGGGGGCGTCGCCCCAGCCCCAGCAGCCAGGCCCCGGCAAAGGCCAGCAGCCCCAAGGGAAAGGTCAGCAGGGTCCAGAAGAAGGGCAGGGCCAGCAGGGCCCCGTCCAGGCCCTTGCCCAGGGCCACCAGCAGGCCCCCAAGGAAGAAGACCAGGACCAGCCAAGATAGAGGAAAAAGTGCAGCTCTAGCGCGCAAGCTTGTGCTCCCTGCAGGGGCCAAGGCCCGGAAGGCCTTTTAATAACGCAAAGGGCATGGTTAGGGCAAGGACGGAGAGACTCCACACTTTCGCGCTTTGCTTGGCCTCGAACCGCGACTATACTGCGCGCCGCGGTCGGCTTGGCTTGCTTGGCCAGCCCCTTGAGGAAGAACCATGATACACCTTTGCGATGTTGGAAAATCATTTGGCGAGCGTCCGCTGTTTGAGGGCGTGAACCTTCGGATTGCCCGGGACGACCGGGTGGGCCTGGTGGGGAAGAATGGCAGCGGCAAGACCACGCTCTTTCGGGTCATTGCCGGGGAACTCAGCGCCGATACCGGCGAGGTGGGGCGGGCCAAGGGTGCGAAGATCGGCTATCTGCGGCAGGAGATTTCCCAGGACCGCCAGGGCCCCGTGCTGTTCAATGTGCTGGACGGGGTGGAGGGCTTTCACTCCACTCGGCACCTGATTGAGGAACTCACCCACGATCCTTTGCTGAAGGACGCCGAACTCGGCCGACCCGTGCTGGCCCGCCTCACGGATCTGCAGACCCGCTACGAGATGATGGGCGGGGATGCGCTGGTGCCCCGGGCCAAGGAGATCCTGTCGGGGCTTGGCTTTGATGCGCGGCTCCAGAACGACGACTGGGCCAAGCTGTCGGGGGGCTGGAAGATGCGCGCCGAGTTGGCTCGCATGTTGCTGTCCTCTCCCGAGGCGCTGTTGCTGGACGAGCCCACGAACCACCTGGACATGGAGTCCATGATGTGGTTCGAAAACTACCTGCAGAGCTTCACCGGGGCCCTGGTCCTGGTGGCCCACGACCGCGAGTTTTTGAACCGGACCGTAAAGCGCATCATCGAGGTCGACCAGGGCAAGGTCCGCCAGTACCCCGGGGACTACGACAACTACAAGCGGCTCAAGGCCGAGGACGAGCGGCTTGCGGTGAAGCGGTTTCAGGACCAGCAGGCCCAGATCCGCGAGCTTGAGGACTTCATCTCCCGAAACCGGGTCCGCAAGGATCGCGCGCGCCAGGCCCAAAGCCGGATGAAGAAGTTGGATGCCATCGAACGGGTGGAGGCTCCCCGAGAGGAGGGCCATATCACCTTTGAGTTCCCCGAAGCCCCTCGCCCTGGGAAGCTGGTCGTGAAGATTCGCGGCTTGGCCAAGTCCTATGGGACCAAGGAGGTCTTCCGCAACCTGTCCCTGGACATCTACCAGAACGAGAAGTGCGCCCTGGTGGGGGTGAACGGTGCGGGCAAGTCCACGCTGATGAAGATCCTCTCCCAGCGCCTGGAAGCCAGCGGCGGCGAGTTGGAACTGGGCTACAATGTGGTGCCCGCCTACTTCGCCCAGCATCACCTTGAAGAGCTCAACTCGGCCAACACAGTGTGGAACGAGATGCTCGGGGTCTCCGTGGGCTTGCAGGTGTCGAAGATTCGGAATCTGCTGGGGGCCTTCAAGTTCACCGGCACCGACATCGACAAGAAGGTGGGGTACCTGTCCGGCGGCGAGAAGAGCCGGCTGGCCCTGGCCAAGCTGCTGGTGCGGCCCTCCAACCTGTTGATGATGGACGAGCCCACCAACCACCTGGACATTGAGTCCCGGGAAATCCTGGAGGAGGCGCTGCGCCAGTACCAGGGGGCCATCCTGTTCACCTCCCATGACCGGCGTTTCATCGATGCGGTGGCGGGGCGGGTGCTGGAGATGGAGAACGGGGTCCTGGAGAGTTACCCGGGGAACTTCTCTTACTACGCCTGGAAGAAGAAGCAGGGGGAGAAGGCCCAGGTCACGCCCGCGGCCACGCCGACGCCCAAGGAACCGGAAGCCCAGGCAGGCCGTCCCGAGCAGGGACAGACCGAGGCCAGCCGCAAGGCGGACCGGGACCGGAAGCGCCAGGAGGCCGAATACCGTCAGGCCCTCCACCGGGACACCGCGGACCTGAAGAAGAAGCTGACCGTGGTGGAGCAGAGCATCTCCACCGCGGAAGTCGAGTTGGAGCAGTTGGAGACGGCCATGGATTCCCCCGAACAGCACGACGCCGAGGGCATCCTCCTGCTGTCCCATCGCCACGGGGAGCTGAACTGCCTGCTGGAGGACCTGATGCAGCAGTGGGAGACCCTGGAGAAGGAAATCCAGACCCGCAAGGCGGTCCTGGACAAACGCTATGGAATGCTGGCCCAGGATCAGGTGGAGTGACGCGGATATGAGCTGGATCGAGATACTGCTGGTGGCAGTGGCCCTTGGGATGGATGCCTTCGCGGTGGCCGTCAGCGCCGGCATCTGCCCCCGAAGAAGCTGCCTTGTTCCCGCAATTCGCATGGCCACAGCCTTCGGCGTGTTCCAAACCGGGATGACCCTGCTTGGCTTTGGCGCCGGCGCAGCGGCGGAGGCTCTGGTGCGGGCCTGGGATCACTGGTTGGCCTTCGGGCTGCTGTTGGTGGTGGGCCTGAAGAATGGCTGGGAGGCCCTGGGCGACCCGGAGGCTCCGTCCCCGGATGCCAGCAAGGGCGTGGCGCTGCTGTTGCTGGCGGTGGCCACCAGCATCGACGCCTTCGCCGTCGGGTTCTCCTTTGCCACGGTGGGTCTGGCAGTCCTGTGGCCCTCAGTGGTGATTGGGGTGGTGGCCTTTGCCATGACCTACGGGGGCTTCTTCCTGGGCCGAGGGGCCGGGCGGCGCTTCGGCAAACGCATGGGCCTCGTGGCAGGGGCCATCCTGATTTCCATTGGCGTGAAGATTCTTGTGGAGCACCTGGGCTGAACCCCGGGGGACCTTAGCCCACCATGGTCACGCGGTTCTTGCCGAGCTTCTTGCTGGTGGCCAGGCCGTCCTTGACCTGGGAGAGGATCTCGTCCAGGGACGAGGTGTCTGGGGACAGGACCGCAGCGGCCAGGCTCAAGGTCACGGTCACCTCCTGGCCAGCAATGGTCATGGGGGTGTCGGCGGCGGCAGCCCGGAAGCGCTCGGCCATGATGGCCAGTTCGGGCCGGGCCACATCGGGGATCACTGCCATGAACTCGTCGCCACCGATGCGCCCCAGGCAGTCGGTGTTTCTGAGGGAGCGCATCAGCCGCCTCGCAATGTCCTGCAGGGCCACATCTCCGCCCACATGACCAAAGCGTTCATTGACGGACTTGAAGTCATCGAAGTCCACGAAGATGACCCCGATGGCGTGGCCCCCGCGGGCGGCTCGGCTGAGTTCGGCGGTGAGCTGGCGGTCAATGCCGCGACGATTCAGGACCTCGGTGAGGGCGTCAATGGTCGCCAGCCGGTCCAGGTTCTGGTTGGCCCGGGCAAGCTGGAGGGCCAGGTCGGCGGCGCTCTCCTCGGCTTTCTTTCTCTCCAGGACCTCCTTGCGAAGGTTCTTGTTCAGCCGATCCATCTCCTCCAACTGCAGCTCCCGCTCGGCCACCAGTTCGGCGGCCGTGGCGTTGGCCCCGGACAGGGACCGGTTGAGGCGCTGGATCTCGTCTTCCTTGATCTGGATGGTGGCCATGAGCTCGGCCCCGTGGGCGTTGGCCCGGGCCAGGGCGAGGTTGGCCTCCTTGAGGCTGCGGTTTCGCTCCTCAAGTTCGGCCATGAGTTCGGCGCTTTCGGCGTTGGCTCTCGCCAGCCTGAGGTTGATCTTCTGGATGTCAGCCCACTGGGCGTCCCTGTTCTCCAGTTGCAGGCGGAAGTCTGCGGCATGGGCCTCCAGACGGGCCTGCTCATCCCGGGAGCGGCGCAGCAGTGACTCCAGTTGGGCGATTCGCCAACGGGAGGCCTCGGCTGGGTTCAAGGCCACATCTCCATCGTTCGGGTTGTGGCCAGGGTTCAAGGTGGATCCCATGGGCTACCTCTCCTAGAAGGTGATGATCTTGGTCCCCTGGCCAGTCCGGGACACAATGGTCGCCAGGCCCACAAGCTGGGCCTCGGGCAAGAGCGCGCTATGGCCGCTGGCCGGCGTGAACGAGCAGTAGTATTCACTGCACGGCGCGCAGACGAGGATTTCGCCGCCCAGGGCCAGGAATTGCTCAATGTAGCAGTCCAGGGTCTCAAAGCCCGCCACGGATACATTGTCGGCGGCGCCCTTGCTGGCCCACACGGTGCCATCCATGGTCAGGTAGACAGCCACGGTCTGCCCCATGGCCAGGGCCGCGCAGCCCCAGGAGAAGGCCAGGGTTGCCCGGGTGCCGCGGTCCTGCTTGCCCGTCGTCAGCACAATCATGGTTCCAAGTTCTTTGCTCATTGAGCGCTCCTTTTGCTCCAGCCCGTGGCCGTCAGATGAACAGGACAAATCGACTCTTCATGGCGTGCCCCATGAAGGTTGCGACTCCGCACTGGTTGATCTCCTCATTGTCAGCCAACTCGCCCTTGGACAGGCCAAAGAGCGCGGCGGAGGTCTCGCACAGGTGAATATGGGCGCCCAGCTCCCGCACCTCCCGCATCAGCACATCAATGTCGTCCACGCCCTGCTTCTTCATGAGGCGGCGCAACATCATCTTGCCCAGGCCCAGGAAGTTCATCTTGGACAGCTTGGCGTTGCAGGGCCCACAGGGCAGCATGCCGGACATCATGGCCTGGGAGAGATCCTTTGGGGGGCAGGGGCCGGCCTTGGCGCCTTTCCGCAGCGCGGGCACACCCCAGAAGGTGAAGAAGAGGTGGACCTCCTGGCCCATGGCCAAAGCGCCGCTGGCCAGGGTGAGGGCCGCGAACAGGCGGTCCCAATCGCCGCTGAAGCAGATGATGCTGACCTGGTCCTTGGGCAGGCCCTCGGCGACCTGCCGCTTGAGCTGCGCAACCTGGGCCTCCAGGGCATCGAAGCGGGTCATGAGATCCTGTTGATTGCTGGCTTCCATGGGGGCTCCTTCGCTAAAGCAACTCAATCACGGCGATGGCGACCTGACTCTGCTTCTCCAGGGACAGCAGCTTGCCCTTGCCCGTGTCGCACCAGGCGTTCACATCGCTCTCAAAGGCCAGGTCGTCGGAGATGACCCGAAGCATGGTGCCCGGACCATTTCGGCGGGCAGCCTTGGCCAGTTCGATGATGGGGCGGGGGCATTTCATTCCCTGACAGTCCAACAGAATTTCGTTTGACATGGCGACATTCCTCCGGCGGCCTTTATATCAAGGGGTTGGGGTCGGTCAAATAAGTCAGCCCTGATCCTTTGACTGCAAAGGTGCGGGGGTGCTAGCGTACACGCCGGGCAGAGAGTGGACCTGACCCGGGGGGCACCATGGGTACCAAGACCAGACTGATGTGGCTGTTGCTGCTGCTTGGGGTGGCGGTTGGGGGCTGCGGGGGAAACAGCACCGCCGCCTTCGAGAGCATTCCTCCGGGGGAAGCGGGCGGCCCCTGTCTGCAGGGCGCGGTCTGCAGTGACGGGCTGACCTGCGAGGCGGGGGTCTGTGGCCAGCACTGGAAGTGGGATGTGGCTGGCCTGGAGGACGATAGCCTCTCCGAGGCCGGGGCCCTGGGCGAACTCGCCACTGAGCCAGACTCGGGAGGCCAACCAGGGGACGGAGGCCAGGACCTTGGGCTGATGGAGGTTCAGCCCCAGCCGGACACGGAAACCCCGGTGGAGATCAGTGAAGGCAAGGACAGCCTCCTGGGAACTGACAGCGGCCTTGACGCCGACCAGGGCTGCCTTCCCGAAAGCCACCACACCTGGGGCTGCTGGGAGGGAGACCTGTGGTGGTTCGACAGCTGCGGCACGGCGGAGGAGGTCAAGGAGTTGTGCCCCGGCGTCTGTGCCGACGACCTGTGTGCCGAGGTCTGCGTCGACGAGTGCGCCGTCAACCAAACGGGCTGCAACGGGGATCTGCAACGCTGGTATTGCGGGCTGGCCGATGACGGGGACCCCTGCCGGGACAAACTCTACGAGACCTGTGAGGGGGGCACGGCCTGCCAGGCCGGCCAGTGCAAGATCACCTGCACCCACGAGTGCAACCTGGGAAACCTTGGCTGTGACGACGACGAGACCCGCTGGTATTGCGGTGATGCGGGTGACGGCGACCCCTGCCGGGACCGCATCTACGAGGGCTGCGACTGGGGCCTGGAGTGCAGCGGCGGTCAGTGTCTGGAGACCTGCAACGACGAGTGCAGTCAGGGCGAGCAGGACTGTGACGACGACGAGACCCGCTGGTATTGCGGTGATGCCGACGACGGCGACTCCTGCAGAGATATCGTGTACGCCTCCTGCTCCAGCACTCAGATATGTGACGGGGGAGACTGCGTGTCCTGCACCAAGCATGACTACCAGGACTGCATCTTCAACACCGTGATGTGGTTCGACTGCAAGGGGGTCTCCAACGACACCGTGAAGGACTGCGGGCTGTGTTCCTGCGCGAGCGCCCAATGCAAATGTGGCCCCAGTTCGGTCATCATCGACAGCCACGACGCCTCGGGCTGGTCCATGGGCTCGCCCAGCGACTCCATCTTCAAGGCCTCCGACCACACCGACGGCAGCCCCGACGGCTGGTTCAACACCAAGGGCTACAACAAGAACATCCGCTACACCCCAAACTTTGGCGGGGACGGCACCTTTGGGCGCTGGAGGACAAGCCAGGCCCTCACCGGGGTCTACAAGCTGTACTACCATGTGCCCGACCCCGACTCCTATGACCCCTACCTTGGTTTGTACTCGGTCAAGTCGTGGATTCGTTGCTCCAGCGTCAAATACTGGGTCAAGACCATGAGCAATCAGTCCGGCGATGGCCTGGGGGTTACGGCCTCCCAGGCCTCCCCCGGCTGGAACCTCCTGGGCAGCTATTCCTTCCAGAACACGGTAGGCGAGGTGACCCTCAAGGATTACAACGCCTCCCCCTCCAAGTGCGCCGTAGCCTTCGACGCCGTCAAGTGGGAACTTCAGGCACCTTGACAGCGGCCCCGATGTGGGCCAAGTGTTCAGAGGTGCGTATTCTCTGGAGGCCCCATGACTGAGAACTTCGATCTGCTGGATGCCTGGTTTCGTGCGTCCAACTACCTCTCCGTTGGTCAAATCTATCTTTGCGACAATCCTCTGCTGCGCAGGCCCCTGGCGAAGGAGGATGTGAAGTCCCGGCTCCTTGGCCACTGGGGCACCACGCCGGGCCTGAACTTCATCTACACCCACATGAACCGGCTGATCCTGCGCCACGATCTGGACGCCATCTTCATTGCCGGGCCGGGGCATGGTGGGCCCTCCCCCGTGGCCCAGACCTGGCTGGAGGGGCGTTACAGTGAGTTGTACCCCAACATCTCCAGGGACGAGGCCGGCATGAAGGCGCTGTTTCGGCAGTTCTCCTTCCCCGGGGGCATACCCAGTCATGTGGCCCCCGAAACCCCCGGGAGCATCCATGAGGGTGGCGAGCTTGGCTATTCCCTGCTGCACGCCTATGGGGCGGCCTTTGACAACCCGGACCTGCTGGTCTGTTGCGTGGTGGGCGATGGGGAGGCAGAGACGGGACCTCTGGCTGCCAGTTGGCACTCCAACAAGTTCATCAATCCGGTGACGGATGGGGTGGTGCTGCCGGTGCTGCACCTCAACGGGTTCAAGATTGCCAACCCCACGGTGCTGGATCGCCTGGAACCCGGCGAGCTGCAGGACCTGATGCGGGGCTACGGGCACCAGCCGATTCTGGTGGAGGGCAAGGAGCCCATGGACATGCACCGCAAGATGGCGGCGGCCATGGACCAGGCCCTGGAGATTATTCAGCAGATCAAGGCCTCCGCGCGGCAGGGCACCCTCCAGGGCCGGGCCCGCTGGCCCATGCTGATTCTTCGCACCCCCAAGGGCTGGACGGGGCCCGCGGTGGTGGACGGCAAGAAGGTTGAGGGCAGCTTCCGAAGCCACCAGGTGCCCCTGGCGGGGGTTCGCGAAAACCCTGCCCACCTGGCCCAGCTTGAGGCCTGGATGCGCAGCTATCGCCCCGAGGAGCTGTTCACGCAGTCCGGCGACCTTCGCCCGGAGTTAGCGGCCCTGTCGCCCAAGGGGGAGCGTCGAATGGGGGCCAACCCTCACACCAACGGCGGGGTGCTGCTGAGGGACCTCAAGATGCCCGACTTCCGACAGTTCGCCGTGAAGGTCGAGCAGCGTGGGCAGGTGCGGGCCGAGTGTACCCGGGTGCTGGGGACCTTCCTGCGCGAGGTGATGAGGGCCAACCTGCTGGGTGCCAACTTCCGGGTCTTCGGGCCAGACGAGACGGCCTCCAATCGGCTGGGCGACCTGTTCGAGGTCACGGACCGACGCTTCAACGGCCGGATTGAGGCTGACGACGAGAGCGTGGGGCCCGATGGGCGGGTTCTGGAGGTCCTGTCCGAACACCTCTGCCAGGGTTGGCTGGAGGGATACCTGCTGACCGGCAGGCACGGTTTCTTCTCCTCCTACGAGGCATTCATTCACATCGTGGACTCCATGTTCAATCAACACGCCAAGTGGCTCAAGACCACCCGCCACATCCCCTGGCGGCGGCCCATCGCGTCCCTGAATTACCTGCTCAGCTCCCATGTCTGGCGGCAGGATCACAACGGCTTCTCCCATCAGGATCCGGGCTTCCTGGACCATGTGGTGAACAAGAAGGCAGAGGTTGTGCGGGTCTACCTGCCGCCGGACGCCAACACGCTTTTATCCGTGGCGGATCACTGTCTGCGAAGCCGCCACTATGTGAATGTCATCGTTGCTGGAAAGCACAACGAGGTGCAGTGGTTGCCCATGGACGAGGCGGTCCGCCACTGCGCCGCTGGGGCCGGAATCTGGCCCTTTGCCTGCAATGATCAGGGCGGGGAGCCGGATGTGGTCATGGCCTGCTGCGGCGACATCCCCACGGTGGAGACCCTGGCGGCAGTGCAGTTCCTGCGGCGGGAACTGCCGGACCTCAAGATTCGCGTGGTCAATGTGGTGAACCTCATGACCCTCCAGCCCCCGACCGAGCACCCCCACGGCCTCTCGGACCGGGATTTTGATGCCATGTTCACCACCAACCGGCCGGTCATCTTCTCCTTCCATGGCTATCCCTGGCTGATTCACCGGCTGGTCTACCGCCGGGCCAACCAGCGCATTCATGTGCGGGGCTACAAGGAAGAGGGCACCATCACCACGCCCTTCGATATGTGCGTCCTGAACGACAACGACCGCTACCATCTGGCCATTGATGTGCTGGACCGGGTGGAGGGGCTGGCCGCCACCACAGCCCATCTGCGGCACCGGCTCAAGGCCCTGTTGTTGCAGCACAAGGCCTTCATCGAGGAGATGGGGGAGGACCTTCCCGAGATCCGGGACTGGAAGTGGGAACTGTAGGCTTGGGTGGGGGGCGCGGGGGAGGGCGTATCAGTCCTTCTGGTCCAGGGACTTGAGGTAGGCCCGGAGGCGCTCCTCCACGATGGGGCGCAGGCCCAGGCCAATGGCCAGGGCAGCGGTCAGGCCCACGGAAGCCAGGATGATGAGGAAGGTGTTGCTGACCACGGCGGCCTCGACGCCCAGGATATTGAGGGCTGCCAGGGCTACAAAGACGATCAGGATCCAACGAACCACGGAGCCCAACACGGGGGTGCCCAGAAGCTTGCTGCGGGCCGCTGCTGAGGCCACGATGTTCCCCACCAGGGAGGCCAGGTAGAGGCCGCCAATGAGGACCACCAGGGCCAGGATGATCTTGGGCAGCAGGGGCAGCAGTTGGGCGGAGAGGCCCAGTTCAATGTCCCAGATGTTGAGGATGCCCACCACCATGAGGATGAGGACAATCCAGTAAGTCAGGTGGCCGATAATCTCCACGATGCCGTGCCGCACGCCAGTCTTGAGGACCTTCTCGACGCCGGATTTTTCGGAGAGCCAATCAAGCTTGATGAGCCGGAGCAGCCGCTCGACCAGGACCTTGCCCACCCGGGCCAGGATCCAGCCCACCAGCAGCAGGGCCACCGTGGCCAGCAGGTTGGCGCCGTAGACCTCGCTGAACTTCATCAGGCGGTCCACCGGATCCATCATGGAACTCTGTCCGAGAATCAGGAACTGATGCACCATAGCACGCCTCCCTATGAAAAGGGCGCGGCTCCGCCAGGTCACCGACCGTCAGTGACCCTCACGGTTCCCGGACAGAGCGTCCTTCTCGTAGGCCTCGATGATTCGGGCCACGATGGGATGCCGCACCACATCGTCCTTCGAAAAACGACAAAAGGAGAGGCCAGGGGTTGAGGCCAGGATGGTCTCGGCGTGAACAAGGCCGCTGACCATTCCGTGGGCTAGATCCACCTGGGTGACATCGCCGGTGATGACCGCCTTGGAGCGGAATCCAAGGCGCGTCAGGAACATCTTCATCTGTTGGGGAGTGGTGTTCTGGGCCTCGTCCAGGATGACGAAGCTGTCGTTCAGGGTGCGACCCCGCATGAAGGCCAGGGGGGCAATCTCAATGGTGCCCTGCTCCATGAGGCGGCGGGACTTGTCGAAGTCCAACATGTCGTTCAGGGCATCGTAGAGGGGGCGCAGGTAGGGGTTGACCTTCTCGGCGATGTCCCCGGGCAGGAAGCCAAGCTTTTCGCCGGCCTCCACGGCGGGGCGGGCCAGCACGATGCGCTTGCACTTCTTGGCCAGCAGCCAGCTTACGGCCATGGCCATGGCAAGGTAGGTCTTGCCCGTGCCGGCGGGGCCGATGCCAAAGACGACGGCGTGCTCGCGGATGGCGTCCAGGTAGCGCTTCTGGTTCAGGCTCTTGGGGGAGATGGTGCGCTTGGTGGAGAGAATCTGGACCTGATCCAACAGCACCTCGCCCAGGGCCAGGGTCTCGTCAGCGGCCAGAATGTCCACAGCCCGGCGCAGATCCTCCAGGCCCATGGGGAGGCCCCGGCCCAGGACCTCGTAGAGCCCGGCCAGGGTTCGGAAGGCCAGGGAGACATCGTGGTCCAGGCCACTTATCTGGACCTCATTGCCCTTGGAAAAGATGCTGGTGGTGGTGAGCCGTTCAAGTTCCTTGAAGTATTCCTCGGAGGGCCCCGCAAGCTGGTTCAGCAAAAAGGGATCGTCGAAGCTGATGGTACGGCGGCACTCGTCCATTCACAGCCTTTTCTTGGGTGACCCCGGGATGCCCACGGGGGCCTTGAGCTCCAGTCTGAAGCCCTGCTCGGGGAGGACCGAGAACTCGAAGGGGGCCAGCAGCCTGGGATCCCTGTCTCGCATGCAGGAAAGATCAGTCAAAGACAGGGGGACCTGGCCTCGCAGCAGGTAGTCATCTTCAATGCACTCCTGTAATACGGCCTTGGTGGCCTTGGCGCGGGCCCGGGTGAAGGTGTTGAGGTTGATGGTGTCCTTGCCGGTCAAGAGCTTCACGGGGCCGGGCTCGTAGATGGCAATGGCCGCGATGGCCACCAGGATGCAGGCGCCGATGAGGGCCCGGAAAATGTAGGGCACCACGGTCAACTCGTTGATGGCCAGGGAGTCCTTCTTGCCCACCGCCTTGATCATGAAGCGGGCCTCCAGGCGGAACAGCGCCCGGGCCACGAAGAAGAGGTCAAGCCCGGAGATCCTGGCCAGATCCTTCACATTGCGATGGCCGTCAATGAAGTAGTGGACGATGCGCTCGTTGGGACCAAGCCCGCTGTCGCTGTCCTTGAGGCCCTGATCGTCCTGGCTGGGGAAGGCTGAGTTGGCGGCTTCATCCCGGGCATAGACCATGTTGAAGTTGCTGATGCGCTTGAGGATCGCCGGCCACTCCGCCACACGCTTCACGCCATCACGAAGCAGCATGGGAATGGGAATGGGAGGCATGAGGGGGTTGGGGTTGGGCTCCTGGGTGAGGAAGCGCACCATGATGCCCACCTGGGAGAACAGAGGGAGGATGGTCTGGCGGGCCTGGGACTCAATCCAACGGGAGAGGGTTTCTTTGGAGACCCAGCCCCGGGACAGGACCACCAGTTCGGGGGCAATGCCCCTTGCCCGGCCAATCTTGAGGGCCTTGCGCATCCGGGCGGCGGACAGGATCCCCGTGCCCACAAGGTACTCGCCGGCCAGCCACTCGCCCTCAGACCCACCCTCGACGCGCACCACCTTGCCCTGGTCCACATGGACCACGACCTTGCCCTCGGAGCTTTCGATGAGGAGCCGGCCCGTCCGACATTCACTGAACATCTTCTTGAGGATGGCTCCGAAGCTGGTCTGGCTGTTGTCCGGCATGGTCCCCCTCAATCCCTGGAGTAGATGTCAATGAGGGCCACCAGGTATGCCACGCAGGCCACCAGCCCCAGGCTGACGGTGTGCAGCAGCGGCATGCCCAAAGACCGGCCCAGATCGGGAATGGGGACCATCAGGGGATCGTCCAGGAACAGGATGGCCAGCGGGTAGATGAAGGCGGCCATGAAGAACAGTCCGTGGATCGGCTTGCCGTAAAGGAAGTGACCCGCCCCGGGCAGTGCGAAGGTGAGGCCCCGCTTGAAGCTGCGGATGCGCTTCTTGCCGGCCTCGATTCGTTGCTCGCGCTGCCAGAGGTCCCGGGGGTCCACGATGCTGCCCCGGATTCGGTTGATCAGGCAGTCCGGGCAGAGGCCAGTGAGGCCCATCTCGGGCTTGCAGCGGGCACAACTCACGGCCCCGCACTTCAGGCAGGGGCGGGCCATGCGGAAGCGGCGCAGGGGGATGAGGGCCACGAACAACAGCAACACCAACGGCGGCACCAGCAGCGCCACCTGGGGCACGGACAGGGGGCCCAGGATCAGGCGATGGAGGAAGGGGAGATGCTTGTGGGGCTGCTCCCTGACGAGGCTCATGTAGAGGTCTCGATTGGACAGGACCGGGGTCAGCAGTTCCCGATTGTGGTTGAACTTGCTGCTGCAGAGAAATTCCTTCTGGCCAGCAAACTGGCTGAACTCTTCCAGGGCCTGGACCATGGCTGGGGCCGAGGACTTGGCCTTGCCCAAAAGGTCCTCGCTTTGGTTGAAATCCCCAAGGTAGGCCTGGAGCCGACCCAGGTTGTAGGTGGGCTGGACCAGGGTGGCGTCCTGCTTGGCGGCCTCGGCGTAGTAGCGCTTGGCGTCGTTGAAGTACTCCAGGCCGGAGGAAAGCTCGCCGCCACGGGTGCAGCGTTCCACGCCTTGGGAGAACTGCACATTGCCCAGCAGCACCATGGCCTTGGCCCGCAGGCGCCGGTCTCCCTGGGACTGGAAGCCGGCGAGAAAGGCCTGGGCCCGGTCCATTTCCATGGAATCGAAGGCGCCCTTCCGATAGGAGGTCAGGCCCAGCGTGAAGTCCACCGCCAGGGAGTGGTCGGGGACCAGTCGTTGCTTCTCAAGGTGGTTCTGATCGGCCTCCGAGCACAGGTCATGGTTGCAGCGGGCCAGCACCGCCTGGAGGTTGTCCGGGGGCGCCAGGCCTGCCCGGCCAAACTTCACCGCGAGGGGCCAGATAAGGAGGCTGCAGATGATCAGCAGGGCCACGCCCCGTTCGTTGGTGCCGGCGAAGATCCAGAACAGGGAGATGACGATGAGCAGAAAGACCAGCACGCCCAGGTCCAGGATCAGGGGCACCACCAGCAACAGCCCGAGCAGCGCCAACTTTTGGCCAGCCGACACGCCCCTGGGCAGGAGGTGCCCCAGGTCATGAGCGATGAAGCGGCCATAACGAACGAACAGGGTGATGCAGAAGACCAGGGCAATTAGGAGGGAGACCAGGATGAAGTTCCAACTGTGCTTCAGCAGCAGGCCCCGAAGCCCCTGGAAGTTGGACATCGTGGCGCCGAGGCTTTCCGAGTAGGCAGAGATCATCAGCCCAGGGGAGAACTCTCCGATGGTGGCCAGGCGCCCGAGGGCTATCTGGCTTTCGGGGTGAGCCGGGGAAATCAAAGCTGCCTCGGTCAGCATATCCCGAACCACAGCCTGGTTCTGGGCAGTCCCGTCGAGGATGTGAAAGGCCATGCGAACCACGGCGTTGGACACATGGGGCATGTTGGGCAGGCCAGCGGAGGCCTTGAGGCTGCGAATGGCCCCAAGGTCCACCAACATGTCGTCGTACTTCTTGGAGCGGAAATTGTGGACGCAATCAACCCACTTGGCCGAGATCTGTCGGAGGAACACGGGCTGGTCCAGGGAGGGGCGCTGGTAGTCGCTCAAAGCGGCGGCGGCGTCCTCCACGGGGGCAGTGGGGACGGGGGCTTGGGCCGACCAAGCCGGCGAACCAAGCAGCAAGGCCAGAATGATGAGGAAAACGCGCATGTATCTCGCAACCTCCCCCGGAGCCACCCCAGTAGAATCTTAGCGCCTAAGGTAACACACCAGGGGCCATGGATAAAGCCCTTGTTTAGGGGCGAGCCCGGTTTTTGCCAAGGTTCGGCCCGCCGCTATACTGCCCCCGGTCGAACTGGCGGAGTAAGCCCCCACGATGCCGTTGAACTCAAGACTGCCCGGATTTGGAAGCATGTCGTTAGACATGCGCCTACAAGCCATTGAAACGGCTGGGTTTATTACCAGGGAAGAGCGCCTGGTCTTGGCCCCGACGGGCGGTGGCCCACTACCCCGCCTGGAGAACCTCTGCACGCTGCTACCCCTGGGGCTCTCCCTTGCCCCCAACTTCCGCATCAATGGCCGGGATCGGGTGGTGCCCATGGTCACCGAGGAGGCCTCGGTGGTGGCGGGGGCGTCCAGAATCGCGGTGCTGCTACGGAGCGGCGAGGGTCTGAGGGCAACCGCCGGGGAGCGCCTGCTTGGGGGCCAGGTGTTGTGGGCCTGGCAGGGGTCCTGGCAGGACCTTGCAGCGCTTACCGAACCCAGACAGGGGGAGCTTCTCGAACGCCTGAACGGGCTTCATCCCTCCTTGGTGGGGGCCGGGGGAGGACTCCGGTCCTTCTGCTGGCGGGCGGGCCCGGAGGCGGGGCTTCAGGTCCTGGACCTGGTGGCCCACACGGGGGACGCCATGGGGGCCCATCTCCTGGATCGGCTGGCCGCCGAGTTGGCCGGGGAGTTGCTTCGGTTCCTGCCTGGCAGGCCTGTTACCAGCATTGTCAGCAATCGCCCCTTGGGTCGGTCGGCCAGGGCCGAGGCCAGGGTGTCCCTGGAACTTCTGGGCCGCTGTGGGCGGGAGGGGGCCCAGGTTGGAGCGGACATCGAGACACTTTGCGGCTGGGCCCTCGGGGACGCCAGCAGGTGGCCCACCCACCTCAAGGGGGCGCTGAACGGAGCCTTTGCTGTGCTGCGGGCCTTTGGTCAGGACGACCGGGCTGTGGCTGCGGCGTTGCTCTCGACGGCCCAGGTCGAAGCCCCGGCCCTGCTGCCCCGCTGGCGGGTGCAGGACGGGGAATTGGTGGGCCAACTGGCCATGCCTCTTGCGGTGGGCGTCGTGGGGGTTGGCCTGGAAGCGCCGCCCGGGTCGATTCTGGCCCGGCTGGCGGGGGTCGTGAAGGCCTCGGATCTGGAAGAGCTGGTCGTGGCTGTGGGTCTGGCCCAGAACCTGGCGGCTTTGCAGACCCTGGTGACTGAGGGAATCGTGAAGGGACACGGCGAGCTTCATGCCCGGCGTGGAAGGGGTCAGGGCGAATCATGAACGGAAGAATCCAGTCAGAGGCCTGTGCCAAGGTAATTGCCTTCGGGGAGCACTTCGTGCTTTGGGGAGGCCTGGCGGTGGCGTTGCCCCTGCCCGGTGTCAAGCTGCGGCTGACCCTCACGGAGGGGGAGACGGGCCTGGAGGTGCTGGAGCCCGAGCGGGCCCAGAAGTTGTTGACCAGGGCCTTCAGGTTGTTTGGCAAACGCAAGGTGCCGGAGGGCTTCCGGGTGGCCTGTGAGGCGGACTTCCCTCCCGGGGAGGGGCTGGGTGGCAGCGCCGCTTTGTGCGTGGCCCTGGTGCGGCTGGTGGGGGCCTACCTGGGGGCGCCGGAGGACGAGGATGAGGTGGTCCAGGGGGCCAACGAACTGGAGAAGCTGTTCCACGGGACGCCCAGCGGAATTGACGCCTCGACCATTGGTTTTGGCCAACCGGTCTATCTGCAAGGGGCTTCCGTGTTCAATGACCTCGAGCCCGAGCCCCGGGCCGGGTTCCTCGACATCCCCGCTGGCCTGCCCATGCTGGTGGCCTGCACGGGCGTCAAGGGGGACACGGGGGCGGCGGTGAAGATGGTCCGGGACACGGCCTCCACGGAGCGGGGCCGGAAGATGTTGGCGGCCTTCACCAACACGGCCCAGACGGTGGCCCTCCAGGGTGCCAGTGCGCTGCGCTCCGGGGCCTGGCGGGAGGCCGGGATGCTGTTCAACGACAATCATGTGCTGTTGGCCGGCCTGGGGCTTTCAAGTACCGAGGTGGAGCGGCTGCGGCTGGCGGCGTTGGCGGCGGGGGCCTGGGGGGCCAAACTGACGGGCGGCGGTATCGGCGGCTCAGTGGTGGTGATGGCGCCCCCAGAGCGCCTGCCAGCAGTGCGCCGGGCCCTGGTGGCGGCAGGGGCAACGCTGGTGCTGAACGCCTAGGGCGCAGTGGGGTCGGTTCCTAACGCGCTCAAGAACCGGTGCCCACACTTTTCCCAGGGGCCGGGCCGGGGGTAGCGCCCCGGAGAGCCGGCGGCCGGGGGGATTGTTCCCCCCTCTTGAGCCTAGCCGCCGCACGCCGCACACACCCCCCTTTTCAGAGGAAGGCGGCGTGCGGAGGCTGCCTCCGAAGCGCCACCCCTCGCCCCGGCCCAGCCGGCGTCACCTGCCGCCCCGTCGCACCCCACCGCAAGCCGTAACCTACCTCCGGGGTGCCAAATGTCCCCTACCAAATACCCTTCCCCCTGTGGGGGAAGGTGGCCCGAAGGGCCGGATGAGGGTGCCGGATGAGGGTGCCGGAT
>CAZMEC010000005.1:17914-38976 GCA_964565265.1 uncultured Myxococcales bacterium | reverse complement strand
TGAACCGGCAGTACGAAACCTTCCTGGTGGATGCCCAGACCTACCCCGGCAACAGTGGCGGGCCCGTCGTCACCCGCCCGGATTGCAGCGCCTGCGAGGGCAGCACCTACCACGGGCGCGCAGCTCTCATTGGCGTGGTCTGCGCCTCCCTGGCCTATCGGGACCTGGCCCTCAGCGCCCAGACCATGAAACCGGTGTTCCACCACGAGGAGAACTCGGGCCTGACGATTGTCGTCGGCACCGACGCCATCCAACAGGTCATCCTGCTAGACCAGGAAAAGCGCCGCAAGCGCGAGCTACGCGCCCAGGACCGCATCTTCCCGTCCGTTCCCCCCAGCCGCGTCGTCCAGGTGCCAGTCACGGAAAAGGTGCGGGGGAAGTAGGGGAGGGGGCCATCGCTCCCAAGAACCCTTTGCAGGTTGAGTCTTGGCCGCCAGCCCTCATCCGGCCGGTTTCTGTCCCAAGCGACACGCATGCGTCGCATCCGCCCCAACCCAGGAGCCAAAGAACGATCATCCGCCCAAGGCCCAGAGTAGTGTCGGTAACAAGGAGGTGTCGTAATGACCCAGAGACCCAGAAAGACAGACAAGGCCGCCCCGTTCACCAGTGATGCCCAATACCTGGACGCCGAGTTCCTTTGGTTGAAGGCGCGCTGCCGGCGGCTGGCGGCCCAGGGGGACCTGCGGCGGCAGGTGGAGCAGATGGGGCGGGCGGCCCTGGACTCGCAGGAGGCCGCCGAGCTGCGCCGGTTGTCAGCCCTGGAAGGCCGCCTGCGGCGCGAGCTGGACCAGCGCCTGGAGGCCACCCGGACCCTGACCGACGGCCATCGCCTTGGCCTGGATAGGCTGTTCGGGGAAGCTGCCCTTCGCGCCTGCCCCCTGGACGACGACGACCGCACGGTGCTGCTGGCCCTGACCCTGCTGGGGCTGTCTCAGGATCTGGCCGAGCAGGTACTTGCGCCCATCCACATCAGCAGCTTCGGCCTGGTCACCGTCAGCGACGCCCTGCGCCTGCTTGACCCCCAGGACGCCGCCCGCGCCCTCGCGCTGCGCCGCCATTTCCGCCGCACGGGCCCCCTGCTGCGCCTCGGCCTGGTGACCCTGCGGACCTCCAACCGCACCCAGGGCCCCGACTGCCTGCTGGAGGCCGACCTCACCCTGACCCTGGAGGCCTTTGCGAACATCACCGGCGACCCCGAGGTCCTGGACGAAATCAACCCCAACGACGCCAACGCCTGAGACCCACAACCCTGGAGGTGACCCATGACCCTGCGCAAGCTGATCCTCAAACTGGTCCACCGCTTGAATGGCTCCATCCCGGTCTGGATGTTGACCAAAGAGGAATGTCCCCCCCGGGACCGCGCCCTGGCCCTCCTGGCCGCCGCCGGTGCCCAAGGCTTCCTGGGCCCTGCCCGGCCCTTCCGAATCTCAAAGACCCCTGCTGCCAAAAGCCCCGACCCCACGCCGCCGGCCCCCATGCCGCCGGCCCCCGGACCCGCAGCCACCACGCCCGACTCCCAGATGGCCAAGGTGACCATCACCGTCAACGAGGCCCACAACCAGACCACCAACACCCCCTGTTACGCGGTGACCCTGACCACCGACGAGACCCCGCCCCGCACCGCCACCTTCCCCGTGGACGACCTGGAAGAAGCCAAGGCCCTGGCCGAGTCCTTCAAGCGGTTCGTGGAGGTGGGATGCGATGTTGAGGCGCTGCTGGGGTAGGGGGGGAGACCTTTGTTATCGCACCACGGGTGTAGGCCATTTTTTCGTGGGACATGGGCTGTGGCCAGTGCTACTCTCCCAAAAATGCCAAGCACCTGCGAGGGTAGCCAAGCTCGGTCGAGAAGGCTCGGCCTCCTGGCTGCTTAGCGAGAGGCTCGGATCCCCAGTGTGCCTTTAGGAGGTCTGATGAGGATCACATTTGGTGTGCATCTCGATGGTTGCCTGTGGAGCAATACGGACAGCCTAGGTGAAGTCCGGGTTGGCCCCGCTGGAATGCTAGATCTGCTGGAGATCCGGCTCGCCCTCGGCGGCGACTTCCCCAGCCAGGCCCGGCGGGTGTTGGCCTACATGGGACGCATGCAGTTGCACCAGGATGACTGGTGTGGTCAGTCTTACGACAACGACCCATGGGCCACCACTCGGCAGTTGCTTGCCTGGCGGGACCAATTGGTGGAAGCCGGATGGACTGGCAAGGAAGACGCGCCGCCCTCACCCCGCCTGTGTTGCTTGGCCGGCCTTGAGCAGTCTGCCATCGGCCTTCCCGCCGGCCGTGCCGAACGCGTGCTGGCAGTCTCCCAGGCTCTTCGCGAGGTCGGCAGTTCCCCGGGGATCTCATCGCTATTCCTTGCTGACGACAGGGCAGTCCTTCCACCGGCATGGGCGTCAATTGTGACTCGGCTTGACGAATTGGGTGTTCAAGTGCGGCAACTAGGCCAAGCACCGGCCGCCGACTCCGCCTGCAACCTTGGCAAGGTCCAGCGCCGCGTCCTTGGCGAGGCTGTGCCCTGCGCCTTGGGCCAGGACGACACCCTTCAACTGGTGGTTGGCGATTCCGAGCGGGACAGTGCTGAAAACATCGCCCGTTTCCTCAAGGCCTCGCCTACGGCGCCGCAAAGCGTTGTGGTTATCTGCCCGGAGGATAGCCACCTCCTAGATGGGGCCCTTCGTCGTGTGGGCTTGCCCGCTTTCGGCGTATCCGCAAGTTCTCCCTGGCGGGCGGAGTTCCAGCTGTTGCCTCTCCTGCTGGCCACAATGTGGCGGCCCCTGCATGTGGATGCCCTGGAGCGGCTTCTGGTAGCTGGTGGTGAGTTCCTATCTCGGTCAGTGCGCCGGTCGCTGCTTGGCGCTTTGCGAGAGGCCCCTGGCGTTGGTGGCAGCCACTGGCAGGAGGCGCTGCAGGGTATTCGGGACAGGTCTCAAAATGATGGCGCGCCAGACCATAAGGCGCTGGAGCGGGATCGTGCTTTGGCTGATGCAGTGGATCGATTCTTCTGCACGGAACTCCAAGATGAACTGGCTGGCGCCACCGAGGAGGCCATCTCTGGACGCTGCCGCTGGCTTGCCACGCAGCTTGGAGCCAAGGTGGAGAAGCATCCGGCATTGGGCGCCGTCATCGCCTGGTCGTCTGAGTTGAATGAATTGGTAGCTGGCAGGAAAGTCGTTGGGCGGGTGGAACTGGAGCGCATGGTCCAGGACATCATGGGGATGGGCGGCGCCGCGCCAGCCGCTGTGTGCCAGGTGGCGCCCTGGCAGGTTCTTGGTCATCCTGGCCAACTCCTGGAGTCCGTGGATGTGGTCCTTTGGTGCGGCTTCGACGACAACCGCGGAGGGAGCCAGGCCGCCTGGTCCAGGGTTGAGCTGGATTGGCTAGCCCGCCATGGTGTGCTGCTGGACAGCCCCATGGCTGCACGCGCCCGGGAAGCATCCGCGTGGCGCAGGGCGTTGCTGGGGGCCAGACAAGGGTTCGTGGCCTTCACCTCACGCCGCAAGGCGGGAGAAGACTGCTTCCAGCATCCCCTCTGGGACGAGGTTTTCGGCTTGGCTGCCAGCCTCCCAGGCAGCCCATCCGAGGGCAAAGTCAAAGCCAAGCTCACTCGGCGCAGCGAACAACTCCTGGACTCGCAAGGGGCCTGGAATCTGTCTGGCCGCTCAACGCAGTTGGAGGCACACACATTGGGGGACGGCACCCCTTCTTCGTCTCTGCCGGCCGTCGTCAAGGTGCCCACAGGCAGCATCACGATCAAGGAAAAACTGTCATACAGTTCAGCCGAGATGCTGCTCAAGTGTCCCCTTCGATGGGTCCTCAGCAGGCACGCATTTTTGAAGGGTCCTGGTGATCTTGCCCTGCCGAGCGGCAACGGGATGCTGGGTACCTTTTTCCACTTCTTGGCCGAGCAGGTCTTTTTGGGGAAGGACAAGAAACCGTGCAATGCCGGCCCGATTGCCGCACAAGACCACGCTGGGGACCTCTTTGACAGGCATGTGGGGGCCATGGCATCAGAGCTGTTGCTACCTGAGAACGCCGGCATTCGGATAGCCACCCGCAGCGCCATGGTCGGAGCAATGGGCTGGCTGGCAGGCTATCTGGAATCCGAGAAACTGGCAGTTGAGTCTTTGGAGGCCCCCCTGTTCAGCCCTTGGCACCAGGGCATCAGTCTTGGCGGGAGGGTCGACATGCTGCTGAAGGATGGTTCCGGGGGACATACCGTCCTGGACCATAAATGGGTCAGAACCAGCGTCTATCTCGAGGGGGACATCAAGGCGAAGCGCGCCCTGCAACTTGCCATCTATACCTGGGCGGCAGGGTGCGAGTTGGGCCCATCTTGCAAGGCCGCCTACCACCTCGTGAAACAACAACGCTGCCTGATCCCCGAGCCCAATGGCTTGCGCGAGACCTGGGAGGCGGCTGACAAGGCGTTGCGCGCCAATGTCGACGAGCTTCTGCGAGGAAGGGTCAACATCAGGCAACCCTCACCGGATGAGGGTGAAGTCCCGGCCGAAGCCCAACAGCTCCTGGCGGACCTGGTCTTCTTTCGACCCAAGAAAGGCAGATGCACCTACTGCTCCTTCACGGCAATCTGCTCTGAACACCAGGAAGGTGACAAATGAGCATCCTAGATGGCATCAAGATCATCAATGCAAGTGCTGGTTCGGGCAAGACCTACACCCTTACCCAACTCTTGGTGACGGAGATGAAGGAGGGGCGCCTTTCGCCCGACTCGGTCATCGCCACCACTTTCACTCGGAAGGCTGCGGCCGAGCTAAGAGAACGCATCCGCGTAGAACTGCTGCGGGCCGGGCTCTTTGATGAAGCCCAGCAGCTTCTGGATGGCTTTGTGGGAACAGTGAACAGCGTCTGTGCGCGCATTCTGGGGGACTACGCCATTGAGGCAGGGCTCTCGCCAGACCTCCAGGTACTTTCTGAGGATGAGACTGAACGACTGCTCCGCGTTGCCCGGGCGGACTCGGTTGAACGCCTGCAGGAGGATCTGTGGCCCGCAGCCAGGCGCCTTTCAATGACAGAGGAGCAAGCACAGAAGTTCGCCCCCCCGAACGATTGGGGCACCATGGTATCCAAGGTCGTCAACCTTGCCCGCGCCAACCTCCTTGAGCCCGCCCAAGTGAGGGATTTCGCCCTCGATTCCTGGGCCCGACTCAGCGAGGCTCTGGGGGAGCCGGTGCCAGGCCATTACCAGCGAATGTGCCAGGAACTAGAGGCGATCTACCGGGACTGGGTCGTAACTGCCAAGCTCGGCGAAGCCAAGGCCCGGGACTTTCTTGAGTCCGCCTGGAACGACCACTTGCACGATGCAATAACCTGGAGCACCTGGGGCAGGATAGGCGAGCTCAAGCTGGCAGCAAAGTACCAGGACTCGTTTGGAAGGCTTCACGAACTTGCCCAGAACTTCAAGAACACCGCCGAGTTCCAGAACGATTGCCGCCAAATGATTGAGGCCGTCTTCCAGTGCGCTGCCGCCACCATGGAGGGCTACGATCAGCTGAAGCGGAGGCTGGGTTTGGTGGACTTCCAGGACCAGGAAGCCGGGGTGCTTCGCCTGGCCCGCGACAGCGAAGCGTTCCGGGCCTCAGTCAGACAACGCTTCAAATTGGTGACAGTTGACGAGTTCCAGGACACCAGCCCCATCCAGTTGGCCCTCTTTTTGGAACTGCATCGCCTGGTCGGTGCTTCCATCTGGGTCGGTGACCCGAAGCAGGCCATCTACGGTTTTCGTGGCACGGATCCTCAATTGATGGCTGCCGCTATCGATGTGGTAGGCGCCAGAGAGACCCTTGGCCGTTCTTGGCGCTCCAAGGAAGTGCTGGTGGACTTTTCCAATAGGCTCTTCGGTAGAGTCTTCCATGAACTGGGCGCAGAGAATGTCTGCCTGTCCATTCCTGAGGCGCGCAAGGAGGAAGCGGCAGGGGGCGAACTTGGTCTCTGGTTCTCCGAGCAAGGCGAAACCAACATTGCCCAGGGGGTTCTTGAACTCTTGCAGGCGCACCCGGAGTACAAACCCGCTGATCTGGCGGTTCTGTGCCGAAACAACAACGAGATTGAAAAGGTGGTCCAAGGCCTCAACGAAGTGGGCTTGGAGGCCTCTGCTGGGCAGTTGGGACTTCTGAAACAGCAAGAATCCCTGGTTGCCATGGCGGCCCTGCGCTACCTGGCGAATGACGAGGATTCCCTGGCCCTGGTGGAGTTGGTCCAACTCGCGGGCCTGGTGGACGCTGCCTCCTGGCTTCCAGAACTGATAGCTGATCCCAAGGCTTCCAAGGTTCGTTGGGGCGATTTGCCCCAGATCAAGCGCTTGCTTGAAGGGCGGGGGAGCAGCACGCCCCTTGAAGCATTGGAACACGCATTCCAGTGCCTGGAGCTTCGACGGCTTTTCCCGAAGTGGGGGCTGCCCCAGCAGCGCCTTGCTAATCTTGACGAACTGAGGGGTCTGGCCGCTGCCTATCAACAGGCTTGTGAAGCCCGAAGGACCCCAACATCAATTCATGGGTTGCTGCAGCATCTGGCGGAGGCCAAGGAAAGGGAAATGGATCTGCAGGCCAAGGGCCAAGGCGAAGGCGCTGTGCGAGTTCTTACCTACCACGGGGCAAAGGGCCTGGAGTGGCCTGTAGTCATACTCCACAGCCTGAATCACAGCAGGGACGAGGGGCCGTTCGGGGTCTACATCAGGCCCGCACAAGTGTTCAACCCGGACGCCCCGCTGGCCGGTCGTTCCATACACTTCTGGCCCAAGCCGTATGTGGCCAAGTCCATTCTCAACTGCTTCAGGGACCACATGGGTGGGACCGTTGCTGCCAAGGAAAAACTGGAGGCCGAACTCAACGAGGCTCGCAGGCTTCTGTATGTCGGGGTCACCAGGGCACGAGAGAAGTTGATCCTAAATGTGGAAGTTGGATCCAAGAAGGGAACCAAGGGGACCGCGGCTGGGGCCGCCGCGACCCGTTGGCTTGACGAACTCAGGGACGCTGATGGCGTTCCGGTGGTCAAGGTGGAGCCAGGGGCTGAAGGTGGCCTTTTCCTTGGGGGTGAGCCTTTGCCGGTTTCCATCAAACGCTATCCCAAGGCTGACGGAGTGGTTTCAGCGCAATCCTGCCCCGGCGTCTGGGACTTGCCTTCGGCAGAGCCCCAAGTGTTCCCGCCAGCCCGGCTGGCCCCAAGCAGCCTGGGGGCGCCCGGGTTACAAGCCGAAGCGAGGCTTTTGGAGACCCTGGGGCCTCGCCTTCCTCTTGTTCCAGGGGCAACCATGGACAGGGTAGGGGATGCCATCCATCGCTACCTTGGCGCAGTCTGCGCTGGCCGCCCCGACAGCCAGGGCAACGCTCAAGCCCTGCTGGTTCGCTGGGGTGTCAGCGGACAAGTCTCGTCAGAAACCCTGGTAGAGGCCTCTGCACGGCTTGACCGGTTTTTGACCGTGCGCTACCCCGGCTCCCGGCGCCTGAGCGAGTGGCCCTTGGTTTTCCGAAACGAGCTCGGCCAAGTGATTAGCGGGTGGGTGGACCTTTTGCTGGAGACCCCCGACGGCTACATCGTGATCGATCACAAAAGCTACCCCGGCCCTGACCCTGTTGAGCACGCCAAGACCTACGCCGCCCAACTTCAGGCGTACACCACGGGCCTGAAGCAGGCGACCGGCAGGCCTGTTCTGGCAACGCTGATCCACTACCCGATTCAGGGCTTGGTGGTGGAGGTGCTGAGCGAAACACGGAGCACTTAATCGGCCCAAAGGCTATCGACCCCAACTAGGGGTTGCATTGGGCTGCAATTTTGGGCCACCCTACCTTGGCCTTAAACAATGGGTGCCGAATCATTCTGAGATCTTTTGGGGGAACGCAATCATGAGCGAAAAAACGCCAGACTACGAATCCAGTTACACTTGCGCGGACCTCCCTCTTCTTGAGGGAGACACCTCGACCAATGACAACTGCCTTGGCCTCGATAAACATGCCAAAGCCTTGGCAAACTTCATCGCCAATTGTGCCACGCCCATGACCATCGGGATTCAAGGAGACTGGGGTTCTGGAAAAACCTCACTCATGAACCTGATTCGTGGAGAGCTCGGGACTCCGGCATTGCGCCCAGAGTCGAGGACTTGCTTCATTCCCATCGTATTTAACACATGGCAGTACTCCCAACTTTCACAACAAGATCGTTTGCCAATAGCCATGCTTTCTAACCTTATTCGGAAGGTGAATTTGGAGGCAAAAAAGCTAGACCCTAAAAAATGGCCAAGCACCGAGGCCAGGGTTTTTCTAGGAAGGTTGGCTAAGGGGCTGGCCAGGACCGCTACTGTGGCGGTTGGGCACATAGCCACGGGGAGCATTGCCGGAGCCGGTATTGCGATGGACATGTCCGAACTCGTTAGCGCTTTTGATGGAGACGAAGAGCGTGTGATAGATGCAGACTTGTTCGAAAAACTGTATCTGGACTTCAAAGGGCTTGTAGTGCAGGTTTCTGCGGCGGCCAGGGCCACGACGGGCATGGCGCACTGCAAGATAGTATTTTATATAGATGATTTGGATAGGTTGGAGCCGAGTCGGGCGATTGAGTTATTAGAAGTAATCAAAAACTTTTTGGATGTGCCGGGTTGTGTTTTTGTGCTTGCCATCGATTACAATGTGATTGTTCGCGGATTAATCGACAGGAAAAAATACAAAGAGACTGAAATTAGCAGCGACGAGGGCCGTAGTTTTTTTGATAAAATTATTCAAGTTCCGTACAAAATGCCGACAGATGATTACAGCGCGCATGATCTGCTGGCGAGACGGCTTATTGGCATTTACTCTCACCTGGCTCATAGGACATCATTTGTGTACAGTTGTAAGCTCGATCAGAGATTTCAATTATGGTGCAAGAATTTGCTTTCGTTTTCTATTGGCAATAATCCTCGATCAGTCAAGCGGCTGTTGAATTTAATTGCGTTATCTGCTGAAATGGCCGGCCAAATCAAAAAAGGCAGCAGCACGCTGAAGGTTAGTGAACTGGATATGGTTACGCTTCTCACGGCAATGCAGATGGCCTATCCTTCCGCCTACAGGTTCTTGGTTCAACACAAGCATATTGGAGAAGGTGGTGTAATGGCGCTATGCGTGCTCGAAGAGATAGTGTCTGAACCGATGCCTGATGGTCAGGAAAATCAGACTTCTATAGATGAAAGCTACGCGTCATGGCTTGAAGACATTTCCGAAGAAAGCACTTTGCGAAGGCTGTTGAGCGGATCTCGAGAAGCAAAGGTGAAATTCAATCACGGTGTCATTGATTTAAGGAGGGCTATCCGCGGTTCTGGACGGCCGGAAGCTGGTGTGTTATTGCGAATGGTTAGTGGTGTTCCGAAACTGGCAAACATGCTGTTGGAGAAGATAAATTGCGAAACTTCTGGCAAACAAGTAATTAGTGACAAGGAAATAGAAAGCTATTTGAATGCTCTTACTGTTTCGTTAAGCACGGAGGTCGGGACTACCGAAAAAGGGAGGGAAGGTCCTTCTGGGCCCCGAAATAGAGTTTTGTTTGATCAATTGATTGCAAATGGCTTCATGAGCAGGGACGCGCAGTTGGAGTATGTAGGAGGGCCCAATGCTCCCGCTGCTCCCGGCGAGGTTATTGTTGCGAAACCGGTGACGGAGGGGGGGCGGCAGTACCTCGATGTAGAATTTGAAGGGGAAAGGCTGTCCCTGTGCGAGGCTACTAGGCGAGTGGTGAGGCGGCTCGGTATGTCCGAGGCTGATTGCAATGTCAAGGTGGCGGGCCGAGAACGCGGCCTTTGGAAAGTGGTTAGCGAGGGTGCAGACAATGAACGGCTCGGCAAGTTGTTGATGCGGTGTAAAAGCGCGATGACGGAAAAGGCTGATTTCATGCCACCGTTGCCGCAGGGGGACGAGGATACTCCGGATGGGCTGGTTGATGGCGGTTCTGGGCCTTCGACGGCGGGACCGGATTGATTGCGGAAAATGGGGCATTGGTGGCGGCAACCTTCTGTTGGGGGTGAAGACAGCCATGACTGACCAAGTATTGCGAGACAAAGGTGGCAGGCTTTTGGGCCGAATCAGTGAGAAAAGTGACGGTCGGCTTGAAGGCAGGGATCACGCAGGCCGTTTGAAGGGGACCTACGACCCTCGAACTGACCAGACGCGTGACCAGGCCGGGCGCTTGGTTGGGAAAGGCAATCTCCTTTCAAGCGTCGTGGTGGCTTTGTGAGGTTCAGCAACCGCCCCGGGCATGCCTCTCGCCTGGTTGGCAAACCCAGCGACTTAACGCTGTCGTTTTCGGGGTGAAACCGGGCCTGAAACCCTTTGACTTAGGCCCCCCAATCCACGAAAATCCACGCCTGCACAGGGGAGACAACAGGCATCGACCTGACTGAGGGAGCTCATGGCCCGGACGAGGGAATCACAGACACCTGGAACCCGCAGCATTCCTGGGCTATCGGCGAATGGGCTGTACTCGTCCCGCTTGTCGGCCAGGTCGGCGCTGTACGGGGAGTTCCGGTTGCTCATGGATTCCATGGGCATCGCGGGCACCTCCGGGGGATTCCGCTCACTGGTCCTCGAACAGAACCTCCTGGCGAAGGCATCCGAGGCTGGCCGCCGGAAGCTCTGGAAGGAAATGAGCTCGCGCTACACCCTGGATGCCACCGATCCCCTGTTTGCTGCCTTCCTGCTTGAATGGGCCAGGTGCCAGTCCGAAGAAGAACGGGCGCTGACGGCCTACATCCTGTTTGCCCTCAACGACAAGCTGGTTTCCGACCTGGGTGTCCAGTGGCTCTTCCCGTTATTGCGGCGAGCCCCAGCCGAGCTTCGGGTACCGGATGTCCTTGCATTCATGGGGGCACTCGGTCGCTCCCATCCTGAACTGGGGAACTGGACCGAAAACACGAAGAGATCCTGGGCTCAGGACTACTGCGCCAGCGTCCGCGACTTTGGCCTGGCCAAGGGTGTGCTGCGGAAGGCCACTGTCCATCCTGCTTTGTATGGTCCGCCGGTCCGGCTGCTGGTCCGGGCGTTGGCCCTGGCGGGAGTCCGTGTCAAAGACCTCATCGTCTCACCGATGTTTCGTCTGCTTTGCATGGACCAGGGCGAGGTCGTTGATGCGCTCGGCGAGCTGAATCGCCGCGGCGAACTGCGTTTCAAGATCCAAGGGGATGTCATCGAACTAGACCTGGGAGACGAAGCCTGATGCAGACCATGTTCGACGCCTTGATGGAACAGCTGAAGGTGCCCCTTCGCGGCGACCGAGGGATCAAGACCGACAACTCCATTCTGTTGATCTACGAGCCCCCCAAGGAACTGGAGTTCCGCGACTATCTGTTGGACAAGTTCATCCCCGTACTGGAGGCCGGCGGCATTCCCTTCCGGGCGGTTGATCTCTCGGGGCTTCTGTTGTCGGCGCTGTCTGAGGACGAGCTTGAGGGCCTGCAAGAGGACGAGTTCGGCGACTACCGCTGGATGCAGCAGGGCCTGTCCCAACGGGCAGAAGCCGCCCTTCATGCCTGCCTTCAGAAGGCTGCCTCAGAGGTGCCGGGTGGTACTGTCCTGGTCTACGGCACCATGGCCCTGTACCCGCTGGTCCGGTTTGGAGAAATCCTCAAGGACTTCCGAGACCTCGAGGTCAGGATTGCGTTGGCCTTTCCGGGCCAGGACCGGGGTGGGAAGCTACATTTCATGAACCAGCCGGACGGGGGCAACTACCTGGCCGTCAAGTTGAATTGCCAGTCTCAAAGCTAGGCACCAGAACAAGGAGACCGCCATGGCGATGATCCGGGATGTCATCAAACGAGATATTGGCGTCAAGGTTGAGGGGGTGGTCAAGGTCTTCGACCGCTCGGCATTGGCCTCTGAAGTCCGCGAGTATGTCGTCACCGACAAGATAGAAGAAGAGCTCAAGCGGATTCTGGACACCTTCACCTACACCAGCGGGGCACTCCGCAACGGCGCCAGCTCGCGCGATGTGATGGGCATCTGGGTTTCCGGTTTCTTCGGCTCAGGCAAGTCGCATTTCGCGAAGGTCCTTGGCTACCTGCTGCAGAACCATCCCCTGCCCGGGGGCTCCGGCGAGAGCTGCATCGATGCCTTCCAAAAGCACCTGTCAGACTCTCAGCGGGGCAGGAACATTGCTTTGCGTCTGGCCGAGGTCAAGACCAACACCCAAGTCCAAACCATCGCCTTCGAGATCAAGAGCCGGCAGTCTTTGACCAGTCCCGGATCGGTGGGCGAGATCCTGCTGTCCGAGTTCTACCGGCACCTTGGTTACTCTGAACATGTGGCCCTTGCCCGCATCGAGCAAAGCCTTGACCAGAGCGGTTTGCTGGGGAAGCTGGAGGCCGAGTTCCTGCAGGCTCACGGGGTTGAATGGAAAAGCGCCAAGGGGCGCGATGACCTGCTGACAGTCAAGAACCGCCTGGCCAAGGTCCTGCCCTTCGTGGCCCCATCGGATTACCCGACAGAGTCGGACGCCAGGGACGCCATCAATACCGTGTTCCGCCACCAGAAGATCACCGCTGAAGGCATTGCGGACGAGCTGGTCGCCTGGGTCGACGCCCAGAAGCCCCTCGGCGGTCGAGTCCAGCATCTGGTGTTCGTTATTGACGAAATGGGGACCTTCATTGGCGATTCCACCGACCGGATCGGCGAACTCAACAGCCTGGCCGAAATGATTGGCAACAAGGGCAAGGGCAAGGTCTGGCTTGTCGTGACCAGCCAGATGAACCTCGAGAAAGTTGTTGATCACACCAACTTTCAGCCAGCACTGGTGGGCCGACTGAATGCCCGCTTCGAACTCAAGCCGCATCTGATTTCGGACGAGATTGGCAAGGTCGTGTCCGAGCGGATTCTGAAGAAGCATCCCTCCCAGGAAGCGGTCCTCCGCGAACTCTACGCCAAGCACGAAGGGCACATCGCCCAGCTTGCAGACCTCAAGGCCAGCCGCCAGCTTGACATCCCGACGGAGTCAACCTTCGTAGATGCCTACCCGCTACTGCCTCATCAGATTCGCCTGGCCCAGGACATCTTCGAGGCCCTCTCCGGCTTTCGTCTTTCCGGCGGCGTCAGGTCCATGATCTCCGTGGTCATGGAAGCTCTTCAGCGACTGGCGGACGCCCAGGTCGGGGCCATCGTCAGTTTTGACCAGGTGTTCGACGCGGTTGAGAACGACCTATTATCGCAAGAGTACCTTGGCACTTCGGGCGTCGGTGCCATCAAAGACTCTGACACCAGGGTTCCAGGAACACCTATCTTGCCGTCCCGGGTGCTGAAGGTCCTGTACCTTCTGCAAAGGATCTCCTGGGTGCCGCGCATTCCCGAGACGCTGGCCAAGCTGCTGGTTCAGGACCTGACGACTGACCCGGCGGTCCTGCGTACCAAGGTTGAGGCCACGCTTGGGGCGCTTCAGGACGCCGGCTATGTGGCCCGTGACGAAGCCAGCCAGGAATGGAAGTTCCTCAGCGAGCGAGAGCGCACCATTGAGCAGGCCATTCAAGAGATGGTCCGGGCGGGCGACCAGCGCAGCATTCCGATTGCGGCGATCCGCCGGACGGTCTTGGACTTCTGCAAGAATGAGGTGCTGGCGAAGCGTCGGCTTGCCAACTACACCGTGCAGCACGGCAATTGCAATACGCTTTTCCCATACGCCGTGCAGGTGGACGGGGAAGCAATCGATTCCGGCCCCGAACTGGAGCTTCGTTTTCTCAGTCCCCTGGCTGCGGGCCGGGGCCAGGACCTGGCAGATATTCGACAGGCCAACCAGCAGAATGGCCCGAAGGGCAAGGTGGTCTGGTGGGTTGCCTCGGTGCCGGACAACCTTGAGACCCGACTAAAGCGCCACGAAGCGCTGGTCAAGGTCACGACTGGCAAACCCTACACCGACGACAGCTCCTCCGAGACCATGGCTGCCCTGGCCGAGAAGCGCAAAGAGCGCGACGACCTGAAGCGGGCTTTGGTTGGCGACCTGGAACGGGCCTTTCTGTCAGGCACGGTCTTTTACGGTGGCCAGGAGTTATCGCTGGATGGTCCCTCCGATCTCAAGGAACCCGTCAAGACGGCCTTGAAGTTCGTGATTCCGAATGTCTTCACCAGATTCTCGCCTGCGGATCGCCCTCTGGACTTCGCTAAGCAGCTCAAAGCGGTCCTGAACCAGCCCCTTGCAGATCTTCACAAGCTGCTTGGTGGTCTGGAACTTTTTGACACCCAGGGCAGCCTCTTGAAGGAATCGCCGCTGGTCCTGGCTGTCCTTGAGGTCGTCAAGGACGAGGAGGACGCTGGCCGAGACCCCACAGGGGAACTGCTGCTTTCAGGTTCTGGCAAGGCCAAAACCTTCCCTGGCTTTTCCCGCGCCCCCTACGGCTGGCCAGAGGACCTGACGAAGCTGGTGTTGGCGGCCTGTTTCCGGGGCGGGGCACTTTACCTGGAACAGCAGTCTTCAAGCGGGCCAGCGCCAATCTATGAACCCAAGGGCACAGATGAATTCTTCACCAAGGTGCGCCAGTTCCAGGTAGCCACCTTCCGCGTGTCCGGCCAGGTCAACACAATTGATGAGCTGAAGCTGGCAAGCAAGGCCCTGGGCCTGATGGGCGTCCCCAATGTCCCCGAGTCCTCCAACGCCATTGCCGACGCTGTCCGCAAGTTGGGTGCAAAGCTGTCCACCAGGGTTGGCGAAGCCAAGTCCCGCGACGAGCATGGCCTGCCCATTCCGAAGGCCCTTTTGGTGACCGAATCAGAACTGTCGAAGCCGACCACACCCAAAGACCCGGCCAAGGTAGTGACTGCATTCCTGGCCAGCGCCAATGACTGGAGGCAGCTTGCCGACGCCATGAAGGAGCTGGATTCCTTCCTTCAGGCCAACCGTCACAAAGACTTCGAGGCGGCCAATCGCTTGTTGGCCATGGCCAAGGATCATCCGTTGCCTGATGGCGAACCTCAGCAGGCGGACTTCCTGCTGGCCTGTGCCGACATGAACGCACTGGTTGCCCAAAGGGCGGTGGTGTCCAGGTGGCACGAGTTCTCAGAGTCCTTCGGTAAGGCATTTGCCATCTACAAGGATGTCTACGGAAGGGCCTATCAGAGGGTGCTGGAAGCCGCTGAGCTGGCAAGACAGCAAGTGCTGGCCAGCGATGCCTACCAGCACGCCCCGCAGGACCGCCGCGACCAGGTTGTGCAAACGGTGTTCGGTCCCGGACGCGCCTGCCATTTCCCGGTCATCACCTTGGGCACGGTCAAATCCCTTCTGGAGGTCTCGGGGCGGCACAGTCTGTCCTCGCTGGAATCCGCGCTGGTCGCGCTGGCCGGCTACCAGACCAAGGTTGAGGACGAACTCCGGGCATTGGTGCCGGACGCGCCACAATCCGGAACGCAGCGTCTTCACGAATGGCGCCCTGGAAAGGCCCTGGCTGGTATGCGGCTCTCGTCCCCCGAAGAGGTTGATGACCTGTTGGCTTCAGTTGGTCACGAATTGAAGGCCAAGATTCGCGAAGGCTTCACGGTGGTGGTGAAATGAGCTCGAACAGTGACCAGATCCAAGCAGGCGCCGCAGCCCAGGCTCTGTCGGACCGGCACAAAGAGGCAGTCAAGAGCTTCGTGCTCAAGGCCAGGCGCGTTCTGGAGACCGACTTCGCCGCCCAGCTTGGGCGCCTTGGGCTTCAGGCCGACGGTAAGCACACGCCCGAATCCCAGATGGCCTTGCCAGTAGAGAAACTTGGCAAGCGTCACCGTCTGGAGGCCTTGCTCTCCCGAGACAGCATCGCCGAAGGTGGCGCCAGCCAGGGCTACCAGAATGTGGTACGGGAACTGACCTACACCCTGCTGAACCGTCTGGTCGGTCTCAAAGCCATGGAAGCCCGCCACCTGCTGTTCCTGTTGCCCCCCGGGGGGCAGGCCGAAGACACGCCAGAAAAGACCGAGGTCATCACGCCTGTCCCTGGCCAGCAAAGGTCAAGGTTCCTTCGCGACTTCAGGGCCGCCGGCGGCAGCCGTTACAAGCACGCGGACGACGCCGACGAGGCCTTGTTGCACGACGGACTCGCATCTGCTTTCAGGCAGATCACTGGCGAGATCAAGGTCCTGTTCGACCCTGACCACGAGTATGCCTGCATCTGGCCAACCTATGGCGCCCTTGAAGCCGTGCTTCGCATGATCAACGACGATCTTCCAGAAGCGGCCTATCAGGCCCAGGACTTCCTTGGCTGGGTGTACCAGTTCTTCAATCGCGAAGAGAAGAAGCGCGTCCGGGAAGAAACCAAGGGGACGCCCAGGACCTCCTACGAGCTCGCCGTCATCAACCAGTTCTATACCCCGTCCTGGGTGGTCAAGGCCCTGGTGGACAACACCCTTGGCAGGCTTTGGCTTCAGATGCACCCGGACTCGGCGCTGCGGCCCACGCAGCCGCCGCCTCTTCCCGGGCAGCGCCTGTCGGACAAGCCGGTAGCGGACTATCTGGTCCCTCGGACGGGCGAGCGGATTCGTTACCAGCACTTGACCGACAACGGCCAGGTAGAGACCTTCAAGCAGTCCCGCGATATCCGGCTGCTGGATCCCGCCTGCGGGACCATGCACTTCGGTCAGTACGCCTTTGGCCTGTTCCACCAGATGTACCTGGATGAGCTTGAGCACGCAGGTCAGCCGGGCTGGCCCCAGGAACCTTCGGTGAAGGACCCAAGAGAAATCCCGGCGGCCATCATCCGCAACAACCTCTTTGGCGTGGACATCGACCCGAGGGCCATTCAGATAGCCTCTCTATCGCTGCTGCTGACTGCCAAGGAAGCGGCCGTGAAGTATGGGTTCTCTCCCTTGGATGTGAAGGTCACGCAGGCCAACCTGGTGGTGGCCAACGGCGTCAACCTTGGCGAGGCCAGACTGCGGAAACTGGTGACCACGGTTGGAAAGAAGCTTGGCTCTGAGACCTTGCAGGAGCGGCTTTTCACCGTCATCTGGGAGAACCTTCAGTACATCGGAGAGCTTGGCAGCCTGGTCCAGGTGCGCGAAGGCGTCGCTGATGTGCTTGATGATTGGGTCAGGGACCGCGCCAAAGAGAAAGGCATCACGCGCTTCGCGTGGCGGCGTCAGGGGACGCCTGTGCTTCCCTTCATGGCCGAGATGGACCGCAAGAAGGCCGGAGAACTTGACCTTCAGCGAAGGCTGCTTGAGGACGAGGCGCGGCAACTGGAGGTTGAACTCCTTGAGGCCATCGAACGGGCCGCCGGCGAGGCCACCAACGACCACACGGACCGCCTCTTCGCCGAAGACACTGCCAGGGGCCTCAAGCTGCTTCGAGTCCTCTCGCAGACCTACGATGTCGTCGTAATGAACCCGCCCTATGGATCCTTCGTGCCCAAGGTGAAGGACTTCGTCCGGGCAGCCTATCCCTTGACCTACAACGACATCTACGCCGCCTTCATAGACCGGGCAACCCAGTTGACCGAGCGCGAGGGCTATGTCGGGGCCCTGGTGTCTTCGTCCTTCACCACGCTCACTTCCTTCGAGAAGCTGAGGACGGAAATACTTCTGAAACGAAACCCTTTGCTGGTGATGCTGGACCTGGGTGTCGGGATACTTGACGAAGCCATGGTGGAAGCCGCGGCCGTTGTGGTTCAGGGAGGTGTCCAATGACCAGGATTCGTTGGCGCTGGGAAGAGAAGGACTTCGGTTTTCGGTTCAGGAAGGGTGGCGGTCGGGCCAGGCAGGATCATTACCAGGCCGCTTCGCCAGGCGCGTTCTACATTGTGCCGGCAAGCCATTGCAAGCTGCCCCAAGATCGTCTGGAAGAGCTTTCCGGCCAGGGCGCTGTGCCTCCCACCGTGCAAGTTGTGCCCAACCCGTGGCAGGCCTACGACCGCGACTGGGACTGGATCCAGACGGCAGACGGGCTGTCGCTGAACTACGCCGGCTGTCTTGATCGCGAAGAGGTAAACCGCCGTGAGGACGAGGGCGTTGCCAGGGCCATGGAGTACCTCGCCTCGCTGCTTGGGCGCCCTGAACCGGTACCGCTTTCCGTGGCCATGATTCGGCAGCTTCACCGTGAACTGATGGGCGAGATCTATCCCTTTGCGGGTGAATGGCGCAGCGTGGCGCTGCACAAGGGCGATGGCCCCACAAGATGGCCACTTCCACCAGCGGGTATCGAACCGCTGCTGCTGCAGCTTGAACGAGATGTCTGTTCGCGCTCGCCGGTCCTGTCTAACGATGACGGCCAGGTCTTTGCTTTCGTCAGCGAGGTCATGTGCGAACTACTGGCCATTCACCCCTTCCGGGAGGGCAACGGCCGCGTGGCCTTCGTGGTGGGCAACCTGCTGCTGATGCAGAACAACCTGCTGCCTCTGGATGTCTACGACCGCCACAGCGACGAGGCCCGTTACTTCGCGGCTTGTGATGCGGGGCGAATCCATAAGGACTACGGTCCTCTGGCAAGACTGATTGCGCAGTGGGAAGCTGCCGCGCTGAAGCGCTGGGAGGAAACCCATGGCAACTAGGCGCGTGAACATCTCTGCCATTCTGGCCGACGCTGATCTTCGCCGGAAGATGATGGTCTCCACCATCCAGGCCACCCAGGCCAGGGAAGGAATCGAGACCACGCCGGAGCAGGCAGACCGGGCCTACTATGTGATCACTGAAGCCGAAAAGGCGGCGTTCTTCTCTTTGTCCCAGTGCGGGGCATCGAAGGGCAAGAACGACACCCGGGAGCTTGAGTTCAGCAAGGCTTTGAGGAACGAGAATGAACAGGTACGGTTTGACATTGCCAGGAGGGATTTTTCGGCGATTGAGACTTCGCCGCTGGCTTACCGGCGTATCGGGTTGGTAGCGCACGTTTTCAGAGAGGGTGTTCCGCTGGAACCTGAATGGGGAATCGCCCGCCAGGGCAAGGCTACCGCTGGTGATGCCAAGTGGTTGCGTGAGTGGTGGGAAATCAAGAAGAAAGAAGGTTGGGTTCCGTTTGCCAAAGGTGGGGATTTTTGCCGCTTCTATTACGACAGCGACCTTCTGCTCGATTGGAATGAAGAGCACAGAGATGACCTAAAGGCATCAGGCAACGGCCTGCCCAGCGCTGAGCACTACTTCAAGCCAGGGTTGACTTGGCCACGACGAACACAGCGCGGGTTCAATTTGCGTGTGCTCCCCGCTGGCTGTGTATTTGCTGACAAAGGTCCAGTAATCCTCCCGGCGCGCGATGCCGACGCCGCCTTTATACTTGGGATCGGCAACTCGTCGCTTGCCGAGTACATTCTTCAGGGCCTGACTTCTTTTGGGTCCTGGGAGGTCGGAGCGGTCAAAAGGCTGCCCATTCCACATCCATCTAGCGAAACCAAGGATGGCATCGCGCGACAGGCTGCTGCCATTCATGACGCCAAGGCTGCCTGGGACCAAGGCAACGAGATCTCCACACAATTCCACCGGCCATGGCTTGTAGGCCATCGCTGCGAAGGAACCGCAGCTCTGAGGTCAGCTTCGCTCCCAGGCCTGTTGGACCAGTTAGCTTCCCTCGAGGCAGCGGAGGATCTTCGCATTCAACAGTCCTATGCGGAGCTGAATGACGAGGTCTTCCGGCTGTATGGGATCCCTGACAGCGCCAGAAAGACCATTGAGGAAACCCTGGGCGAACGCCCGCCCGAGCTTGTCTGGCCCCAGATGGAGGGCTGGTCGGTCGAGCAGAAGCGCCTGGAGCATGTCTGGCGCCTGCTGTCCTTCTGCGTGAAGCGCGTGGTGGAGGCCGATGATGACGGCATCGTTCCCTTCGCTTGGTCCAGCACCGAGCCCAGCCTGATTGACCGGGTGCGCCAGGAACTGGCGAAGCTCTTCTCGGGGCTGGACCCCAACCAGCTTGAGGTGGACCTCAGCAACGAACTGAAGCGCAAGGTGAAGGGCTACCGGACCTGCAAGGGCCTCGAGGACTGGCTGGAGAACGCCTTCTTCGAGTACCACTGCGAGCTCTACAAGCGCCGGCCCGTCTTCTGGCACATCGCGTCCGCCCAGGGCACCAATCCCTTTGCCTTCGGTGTCCTGGCCCACTACCACCGCTTTGACAAGAACCGCATGGCCAAGCTGCGGGCCAGCTACCTGCGCGACGCCATCGAGGCCTTTCGCCGGGAGGCCGGCATTGCCGACAAAGAATCCCGGCCCAGCGACCGCGCCGAGTGGCTGTCCCGGATGGAAGAGACTCAGGCCCTTGACAAGCGGCTGCAACAGATCCAAGAGGGTTTCCAGCAGGGCCCGGAGGGCGGTCCCCAGGATTACCGGATATTGACCCCCTGGAAAGTCCCCCCAGCCAACACCAAGGGCTGGGACCCCGACCTGGACGACGGCGTCAAGGTCAACATCGCCCCCTTAGAAAAGGCCGGCGTGCTGCGAAAAGGAAAGGTGACCTGATGGTGCTTGAAGCCCTGATTGGCCAGCTTGAGCAGCGCTTCCAACACGAGAAGCGGGTTTCAGTCTGCCTTTGGTTCGATGAGAGGGAAGAGTACCGGCGGCTTCTTCCGGCGCTGCAGGCCCACTTGGCGGCGATGCACCCAATGCCGTTCGAGCTGCTGGTCTACGACGAGGCCGCCCGGCACGGGCAGCTTTGGTTGAGGCACCAGGTTCACCTGGCTACGACAGCGGCGAAGGCGTCAGGGCAGGCCAAGCCGAAGTTCGTCTTCTACCTCCCAATGCCAGAGGAGCGGCTTGACGGCCCGGTGACCGGAGACGGCAATCAACTGGACCTGCTGGCTGAGTACAGGTACTCGGGGATTCTCTTTCGGTTGAACGGGAAGAAGCCCACGCTGTTCTCGGCGCTGCGGCAGGCGGGAGTGAATCTTCCCAATGATCCCACCGACCAGCGCAAATTGTACGAGGGCGGGCCGGACTCGTTGCTGGCCAAGTACGCGGCCAAGTTCGCGGACAGGCCGGATTCCTTCTGGACAAACGAACTGACACCTGAGCTGGCCCAGGCCCGATTGGTCGGTGACCTTGACCAGACCATCATGGATGTGGCCCTGAGCCCGGAGGCTGCCTGGGCAGGACTGGTGGAAAAGGGTCTTGAGACGGAGTTCCAGGATCTGGTCCGCGAGCGATACGGATACATAGCCAGCGCCA
>CAZMEC010000005.1:0-17904 GCA_964565265.1 uncultured Myxococcales bacterium | reverse complement strand
TCCGTCTTCATGGATTCAAGGGCTGGTGGGAATGGCCGCACTGACCGAGACCTTCGTGGGTTTTGGTGGGCCCGCAGGTTTTCCGCTGTTAGTCCGGGTGGCACCTTCAGCGCTGCAAGGTCACCATCTGGCCCTGGTGAAGCGCTGGCTTCGGGATTCGGAATACCGTCAATGCTGGGATGAATGGATAACGAGGCAGGAGGAGGACATTAACATTTCTGGTTGGGCCGCTGGTAGGACTGGCCGCTCGTTGGCTTTTCCTCACCTGGTCGGGCAGCGCTGGCAGGAAATCTACGGGCAGTTCAGTGAGGCCTCGAAGAAGACCTCGGCGACCAAGGACTTCTTTGCCGATTTTGGTAAGCAGGTGGCTGAGCAGGCCGAGGTCGCCAGGTCACCAAACGGCGAGCAGGGGTACTGGCGTCTGCTCAAGGACCTGGGGCAGTTCCTTGAGGACTGCCAGCGGGCAGAAAGCCAGGTCCAGGCAGTGGACTCCGCTGGTGCCGCCGTCAGGCTGTTTGTTGACCATGCGGCCAGGGTGGACGGAGCCCATCTGGCGCTGCGCCATGCTGCGGACAACACCGGGGTAGCGGAGGCCGCTGTCGTTGCAGACCGTGCCTACGCCGCCTACACGAAGGCGCTGAACGACGCCTTCTTTTCCTTTGCTTCGACTTCGGGTAGCACCGAGGCCTCGGGTATTGGCGGGGTGCAGGCCCACCTGGCTAATGCGGTTTGGGGTGCCCAGGACCGGCGCGCCGTGGTTATCGTGGACGCATTCCGGTACGACTGCGCTTTGGCGCTGAAGGATGAGCTGCGTGGGAATTCGGTGGAGGTTCACCCGCTGCTGGGCCTGCTTCCATCTATTACGCCAGTGGGAATGACAGCCCTGTTGCCAGGGGCCGAGCATGGAGTCTCGGCCAAGGTCCAGGCGGACGGGGTTCATCCGTTCTTTCAGGGCAAGGACACGGCAATCCGCGGAAACCGTTTGGACATTCTGCGTGCGTTCGGGGCTGATTGCCGAGACCTGGACGACATTGATGCCGCAGCCGAACCTCCAGAAGACCTGGGTGAATTGCTGGTGGTGTCCGGCCATGATGCCCTGGACAACCTTGGTCACGACAACGCCTCGGGGCTGATTCGGCACCTTAGGCTGGAGATCCAGGCGCTGGCCAGCCTGATTCGAAAGCTGCACCGCTGGGGCTATCCGAAGGTCCATGTGATCACGGACCACGGGTTCGTGCTGTTGGAAGAGGGCCACCTGCCCCAAGAGGTTCCCTGCGACAAACAGTGGTGCGTGCTGCTGAAGGATCGCTATGCCATGGTGCCGGCCAGCGCCGATGTGCCCCTGGCCAGGTTCCCGTTTCCCTGGGACCCGACCCTGATCGTGGCGGTGCCGCCTGGGCTGGCGTTCTTCAAGGCCGAGAAGTCCTTCGCGCACGGCGGAGCCTCCTTGCAGGAGCTTGTGATTCCGCACTTGGTGTCTTCCAGTCAGGTGGCGACCGAGAAGCGCGTCCAGGTGGAAGTGGTGCTGGCTGAGTCCGAGCTGCAAAGGCCGGTGGTCAAGCTGGTGGTCCGCGCCAGGTCGCAGGCCCAGGCCAAGAAGGGCGCCAAGTCTTTGTTCCCCGACAAGGGTAGGACTTTGACGCTGGATGTGAGGCGCTGTGCACCGGAAGGCCAGGCCCAGAGCCTGCTGGCCAAAAAGGGTCAGACGGTCAGGCTTGAGAGTGGGGCAGAGCAGCAGGTGACGCTGTTCCTTCATTCGGCAGAGCGATTTGTGAAGGACGAGCAGTTGTTCCTGGACATCCGGGATGAAGACACGACCGAACAGTTTCCAGCTGGCGGGCTGACCCTGCGGGTCGGCCGAGACATGTGAGGTAGTCATGGGCGACGAGCGTCTGGAACTGGATGACCTGGACCGATTGGCCGCCGAGGTATTCCCTGGGCTGGTGGTGCGCAAGGATCTGCTGCGTCGGATGCGCAGTGCCTTCGGGGTTCCGGCCTTCGTGATCGAGTTCCTGCTTGGGAAGTACTGCGCGTCGACGGATGAGCAGGCCATCAACGAGGGCCTGGAGTTTGTCCGGGAGACCCTGGCCTCCAAGTATGTCAAGCCAGACGAGCGCGAGGTCGTCAAGTCGGCCATCAAGCAGCACACGACCTACGGGATCATCGACAAGATCTCGGTTCGGCTGGTGGAGACCCATGACAAGTACTGGGCGCGCCTGGCCAACCTGGACCTGGACTACATGAACATCGACGAGTCCCAGGTGCGGGAGCATGAGCGGCTGCTGATGGGAGGGGTCTGGGCAGAGATCCAGATTCGTTACGACGACTCGTTTGTCTTCAAGGGGCAGAACCGGCCCTTTTTTGTGGAAAGCATCCGGCCCATCCAGTTGTCCAACAGGAACATTGACCGCTACCTCGAGGCGAGGCCGCGGTTCACGCGGGACCAGTGGCTGGACCTGCTGATGCGCTCCATGGGGTACGAGCCCAACCACCCCTACTACACGAAGCGCCGGAAGCTGCACTACATGCAGCGCCTGCTGCCCTTCGTTGAGAGGAACTACAACTCGGTCGAGCTTGGGCCCAGGGGAACCGGCAAGAGCTTCGTGTATCAACAGCTCAGTCCCTACTGTCATCTGCTGTCTGGCAGCGACACCACCAAGGCCCGCCTGTTCGTGAACCTCGGGACGGGGGAGAAGGGGCTTGTGGCGTTCTGGGATGTGGTCACCTTCGACGAGGCCGGCCGCCAGCACATGGACAAGGATGTCGTGGACATCATGAAGGGCTACATGGAGGACGGGGCCTTCAGCCGGGGCAGAGACATCATCACGGCCGAAGGCAGCATGGTCTTCATCGGCAACATCGACGGAGACATCGAGACCATCGTTCGGACCTCGAACCTTTTCTATCCGATGCCCAAGGAGATGGATACGGCGTTCTTCGACAGGATTCATGCGTACATACCGGGGTGGGAGTTCCAGAAGACCTCCGACGCCGCCTACACGAACCATTTCGGAATGGTGACCGACTACCTGGCCGAGGTGTTCAGGGAACTTCGCAAGCGCAGCTATGGCGACATTGCCGAGCGCAGCTTCAAGTTCGGACCCCACCTTGGAGGGCGCGACCAGAAGGCCGTGCGCAAGACCGTGTCGGGGCTGGTCAAGCTGCTGCACCCGAACGGGGAGGTCTCCAAGGAAGAGCTGGAAGAGTACCTGGCCTACGCCATGGAGATGCGCCGGCGCGTGAAGGAGCAGCTCAAGAAGATGGGCGGCCTTGAGTATTGGGACACCAGCTTCTCTTACATTGACCGCGAGACCGGCCAGGAGACCTTCGTCCGGGTGCCCGAGATGGGCGGCGGTAGCATTATCGCTGAGGGCGGTCTGCCTCCGGGCAGCGTCTACACAGTGGGGACCGACGCTACCGACTCCAGGCTGGCGCTTTTCCTTCTGCAGACCCAGATGAACCGTGGGTCCGGCCGAATCATTCCTCTTGGCAACCTGTCAACCAAGATGAAAGAGGCCATCAAGACCGCCGACGCCTACCTGAAGGCCAATCTCAAGAACCTTGGCATCGACCACGACCTCAAGGCCTACGACTTCACGGTCCAGGCCATCAACCTGAACCAGGCCAAGGAGGGCTCGGAGACCGCCGTCGCCTTCTTTGTCTCGATGGTCTCAGCAATCCTGGGCAAGCCAGTCCTGGAGCGCACCGTGGTCCTGGGAGAGATGAGCGTCCAAGGAATGCTGCTCAAGGTCATGTCCCTGCCCGAACGGATGCAGCTTGCCGTCGAGTCCGGCGCCAAGCGCATCCTCATTCCCAGCGAGAACAAGCGCGACATGGCCGAGGTCCCAGACGCCGTGCTGACGGCAATCCAGTGGCAGTTCTACGACTCACCGACGAAGGCGGCGGTGATGGCAATGGGGATGGGGTGAGGGGGCCGCGTTGACCAAAGACACATTGGTTGTTTTGACAACGATTCCGCGACTACCTCATGTGTCTTGAAATTGCCAAGGAGCAACATCGAGGTTTATAATGCCAATTCCGAAGGAACATGCTGATCGTTATGTCTATCACACTACGCACCTCCGGAACCTTGAAAGCATTTTGAGTCACGGCATTTTGAGTTGCAATGAGCAGCCACGACATGCTTGCAAGCATTTTTCTATCGCGACCAAGAGTATTCAAGACCGCCGCGCGCAGATGAAGGTGCCTGCAGGGCCGGGTGGAGTTGTGCATGACTATATTCCGCTTTACTTTACAAAGCTTTCTCCAATGCTCTTGCAGCTTGTCAAAGCTAAAAAAGTCGATCAAGAATATTTGTTGCATTTTGCGTTCCCCATAAAGTTGATTGAACAACACAATGTTGTGTTTACCGATGCAGCAGCTAATAGTGGCCTCAAACCAAACTTTTTTGCGGATTCGGACGACCTTTGCCGACTCAATTGGCCGGCGATAGACCTAACAACATGGGGGTCGAAAATTGAGAGTATTGATTACAAGCATGAACGAATGGCTGAGGCGCTAGTTCATTGTCGACTGGATCCAACGGAGGCTCTATTTATTGTCGTGTGGAATGATTCGATAATAGACGATGTCCAACATATATACTCTAGAGTCGGTTTGACACCACCAACTATGCGTCTAAATGGCCAGGGCGAAAATCACGCATTCACCCATATTGCGACGAAGGTGCCTGCCGATATGCACGGAAAGTCAATTGCTTGTGGGCCGATTTTGAAAAGCCATCGATTGGCGCAGGTTCTCGATGCTGATGCTGCAGTGGCAACCCGACCAACTCCAAGGTTTTCGTCGCTGGACGATTTGCTTGGAGCTCTGAAGGAAAAGGGTCTGGCCGCTCTGCCCGAAACCGCAGAGCTTATTGGCCTTGAAGCAGATGACAGCGTGCGCCGAGTGTCCGCCGATCAAGACATCTGGAACGAAATGGGGGTTGTTCAGATTGGCCTGGAGGGCGATAAGAAAAAGCATTTGCAGGATGTTGGTTACCATACAATGCGGGTAGTACAGCAACTCAAAGAGATACGCAGATTTGAAGAGCTTTCGCGGACGGACCAGAACCTGGTTGAGTTAGCGGCATATTTACATGATATTGGGAGAGGTCCGAAATCGCGATGGGCTAATTCAGGTGGAATACTTCAAGAAGATGCCGATCATGCAATTCGTTCGGTCGAAATGCTATTGAGGATTTTGTATGAGGAAGTGCATCTTGACCGTGCCTTGTCACGAGCGCTTTGCAAGCTAGTATGCTATCATGATATTGTTGAGGATGTGTTTTTGAATATTCCTAAGAATGCTGAGGCGGAATTTCTAAATTTTGATGAACATGTCGTTAGTGTGATTGGAAATGAACATGATTTAGATTTGTTGATTGCTTTAGGTTTGGCCTGCACACACATTGCGTGTATTGATCGCGGGGTTCAGCGGCCTATGAAACCTTGGGTCGATATTTTGAGAAGGCGGGCATTGCGGGCATTGGGAAAGCGCAGTTAAACTGGTGAAAGGTCCTGGGAATGCTCGTATTTGTAAAAGGCGATATGTTTGCTGATAGATACGATATAAGGGTCAATACTATTAATTGCGTGGGCGTAATGGGTTCTGGGATTGCGTTGGCATTTAAGGTTCGATACCCAAAAATGTTTTGCGCTTACAAGAATGCATGCCAGGCTGGGCGAATAAGGCCGGGTCGGATCGATGAGTGGCGTGACCTGACGGATTGGATTATCAATTTTCCTACGAAGAGGCATTGGCGTGATAAATCAAACTATGAGGATATTGCATCTGGTTTAGATAGCTTGCGGGAATACCTTCAAAGGCAAGGGCTTGTTCGGGTAGCGCTGCCCGCGCTTGGCTGCGGACACGGTGGATTGGATTGGCAACGGGTTTCCGCGATGATCAGGGAGAGGTTGACGGACCTCGACGCGGTGGTCTTTGTTTTTGAGCCAACCGAGTCCCTGTTGATCGGGGAACAGGCTGAATCGGCCAAAAAAGAGTGAAATTCCAAGTATGCGTCCATCGAACAGGCGTTGGAATTGATGATTTTGGAGTGCGGTTTCGTGGCCCCGCCGCCGCCACCCATGCCGCTGTTCTTGAAGCGAGGCGAACAATGAACTACGAGCAAATCCAGGGCCAGTTCAGGGCCAGCGTGTGTGAGTCTGTCTCGCTCAAGCCAGAGGGGCAGGGGCGGTTTCGAGTCTTCGCCCCGTTTCAGTTTGACGATGGGGATCACCTTTGCATTGTCCTCAAGGGTGGGCCGGGCGCCTGGGTCCTGTCCGATGAGGGCCATACCTTCATGCACCTCAGTTACGAATTGGATGTGGCTGTCCTCGCCGAGGGCAGCCGACGCCAAAGCATTGAGTCAGCCTTGGCGCTGCACGGCCTCCAGGAGACTGATGGCGAGTTGGCTCTGAAGGTCCAAGAAGATCGTCTGGGAGATGCTCTGCTCTCGTTCGTGCAGGGTCTCCTCAAGGTGGCCAGCGTGGCGGCGCAGATGCCAAGGGGCGGGGCAACGGCGTAAGGGCAGGACCGGTACCGGTTCCGGTCACTTTCATTTTTCGCGCCGCGGCCGCTTTCCGGTCCCTTGTCTCTCACGGATGCAATGCAAAGGCCGTTGCTTGATCACGAAACGGCAAATATGAGCGACAACGACGGCCGAGAGCCGCCCAAGCCTGTCACGAGACGCCGGCTGTGGGCTGGGCGAGGTCCAGGTTGTGAGTGATGATTTGGGCCAGTTCCACGGCCAGGGCGGCGCGGTCCTTGCGCAGGTCACGGTTGAGGTTGGCTTGGCAGATGGCGAGGGTCTCGTTGGGGAGGCCGTCGGTGCCCAGCACCGAGAAGCGGCGGGGCACAAGGCCATCGGTGTGGGGGTAGAGCAGGACGCTGCGAGAGCAGCCGAAGCGCTTGGTGTAGGCGAACAACTGGTACAGGTCGCCGTTGGAAACGCCGCCGGCACCGCGCTGGGTGGGCGCCAGCAGTTTCCATTTGGTGTCCATGACCAGCCGGGATCCATCCGGGCCTTCAATGACAAGGTCTGGTTGAAGGCGCAGGATGCCGCTGCCTTCACATTCCATCAGGCAGCGCTTGAGGTGGCCCGCCTGGGGATGGACCGTCACGCCGGGCAGGTGCCTTGGGCCCACCACGGTGCGCAGGAACCGGGCGATGAAGCGCTCGAAGACCTTGTTCATGTCGAATAACAACGAGAAGGTCGTGGTACTTCCAGACTGGGCAGTCGCGCGCTTCCCCGCCAGCAGCAGGCGGCAGAAAACCAGAAGATCCCGGAAGCGCTGGTTCTGGCGGGTCAGGATGATGCGGTCAAAGTCCTCGTCCTGGACGGGCTGGTCGCTGACCTCGTCCAGCAGGGCCAGACAGTGCTTGAGGTCCTCCTGGGTTGAGACCCGGCTGCTGAAGGCCAGCAGGTTGCGGCAGGCGGCCTTGAAGATGCGGTTGAGCGGGGTGTCCAACTCGAAGGCCTGAAAGCGGCAATGGAAGCGACCGTTGTTGGCGGCGTTGTGTCGGATTTGCTGGGCTACTAGGAGGCGCCCCTTGAAGGTCGCGAGGTTCTCTTCCAACTCCAGGTAGGCACGCTCCGGGCCAAGCAGCAGTTCGTCCTGAAGGCGCTTGGCGAAGAGGGCTGCCAGGGTCTCGGAGATGGGAGCGGTCTCGGTGCGAAGGGCCGCCAGGTCACGGGCCCGCAGGGGCACTTCTCCGGCAACTTCCATCATGAACAGCAGGTTGCTGCGGGCGCATGGCTGGGCCGCGGTGGGGCCTTCGGGAAGGCTGCCCGAGTCCGTCTTGGGAAGGATCTCAACCTGAAGTCCTGGCACCTGGATCACGCCCACCCACTGGCGCGCACAGGCGTGGCCGTCGGCCCATTCGAACACGCGGTCACCCTCAGCGCGCCCCTGGAAATCAAAGGCCCGAAGTCGGTCGTACAGGCGCGGCTCAAGGCAGACGGGGTCTGCCCCAAGGTGGGACCCGCCGGGGCTGCCCCGGTACAGCCTGCTGTACTCCAGGACCTTGACGGTCTTCATGCGGGGCCGCCTGCGCTGGCCTTGAGGGCAGCTTGAAGGGTGGCAAGGCGTTGGGCGTGATCCGCGGGCCCAAGAACCCCCAGGAAGAAGCGCAGCAGACTCTCGGTGCTGGCTTCGGGGGCCAAAAACGCAGGGTTGATCCGGGCGTCCACGCGGTCCTCGAAGTCGTCGTGGTCGAAGCCAAGGACGCTGGCCTCGCCAAACACTGACGCCTTCACCATGGGGTGACTGTAACCAGCCGCCTGCCCACCCGTCTGCCAGCCGGAGTGCGCCGCCTTGGCCTTGTCGTCAAAGGGGCAGCCCAGCACGAGGGCGATGCGGTCCCAGGCGCCGTAGAAGTACTCTTGCAGCATGGGGATGACCTTTTGGGTGAAGGCTGCCCGAAGGCCCTCGGGGTCCACTGCATCCCGGAAGAAGGCATGGCCCAACTGGTGGTCCCGGTCGTAAAGGAAGCGGATGCGGTTGTTCAGGGTGTCAAAGATCTCCATGACCAGTTTCTGGAAGGGGGCCGGGGTCCCGCGGGCGGTAAGCATGCCCTCCAGCGCCTTGGCGTCTGGCATCAACTCTTCAAAGGTGAAGCGGCGCCGCAGGGCCACATCCATCAGGGCGATGGAGCGGTCCGCCGTGTTCATGGTCCCGATGACATGAAGGTTCGGCGGCACTGCGAAGCGGTCCTTGGGGCTGTTGGAAAGACGCAGCACCAATTCGGCGGGGGCCGTCAGGCGCTTGTCGGGCTCCAACAGGGTGATCAGCTCGCCCAGGATCTTGCTGATGTTGCCTCGGTTGATCTCGTCGATGATCAGCACGAACTGGGGCACCGAGGCAGGGAAGGCGAAGCGCTGCGCGTGGTCAGGGCCGTTCAAGGCGGCTTGGACTCCCTGGGCGGCGGGCCCTTCCATCGGGGCTGCTATGGCGGGGGACGGCGGGTCTTGGGAAAGGCCGGCGGCGGCGGCCCTCAGTGCCAGGCGCTTGAAGACCCCGTGGTGCAACTCGTAGCGAAGCTGGCCGCTGGCGTCGTCCAGCACGGGCCTGATCCCTTCGACAAAGTCCTCGTAACCGTAGGACTGATGGAAGGTCACGAACTCGAGGTGCCCCTCCGCCTGGAGGACCTGGAACCTGGGCAGAAGCTCGGCGAAGGTCTTACCCTTTACGGAGGCCTCGCCGTCTATCAGGCCCAGTGCCCTGCTGACGGTGCCGTAGGTCTTGCCCGTGCCAGGAGGGCCGTAGAGGATGAGGTTCTGAGGGGCGCAGCGATTTCCGCCTTCTGGCGGCGGTGGCGGTGGAGAAGGCGGTGGCTCGGTGTCCCCAAGCAACCCCATCGCCTCGGCCTCGTCCAGTTCCACAAGGGTCCGCAGCCAATTTGCATGGTCCCCAACCTGCTTGATTCCAAGGTCCTTCCACAGAACCTTCACTTGATGGGGGTGGTTCACGCTCTTCATCTTGCCCGTCCCAGGGGCGTAGCGGTACCCCTCCTGCACCGTGCCCACCCCGACCAACGCGTTCTTCCCCTTGTTGGCCAGCAGCACATCCCCCGGCTTCAGATTGCGAAAGGTCCAGACCTGGCCCATCCCAACAAGGTTGTAGCCTTCGAGTTGCTGCTGGCAGTCCAGGGCTCTCCGGTTGAACTGCTTCTTGGTCAGCCCGGTCAGGTCCCTGAGGTCAGGCCAGCCGATTGCCGCGACTCCCTTGCCCTTCCAGTCCTCCCAGGCCACGGCGTTCGCCCCAGGGGAGATCTTCCAGTAACGGCGGGTGTTTGCATCAGTCACTATGTCGGGAGGTTGGGCATCGTCGTATGTCTGCTCCACCTCGACAGCCAGCCTGAACAGGTCGGCTTTGGGCCCCCGGTTGGCCAGGATCTCCCGGTACATCTCTGCTTGGGACTGCTGTTTTAGGCTGGTCCCCGGGTGAAGAATATGGAATGCCGGCAGCAGCATTTCCTTGCTGAACACGGGGAACAGCACAGGCGCTTGCCGGTTCTGGTACAGGAAGGCGACCTTCCATTTGAACAGGGGCGAGAAGTCCGCGGCCTCGACCGCATCGAGGTCCCCTCTGGCCGCAGCTTTGGCAACAGTCAGCAGGCGCTTCTTGACCTCAGCGAAGGCCTCGGAGGCGGTCTCGCCGTACTTGTCCAACCAGGCCCAAGTGCCGTCGGACCGCAGGTTCTTCCCTTTTTGCTTTTCGGTGTTCTTCATCCTGTAGATGCCAAGTTTGAAGGCCGAACCGCCGGCAATGCCACCTAGCTTCGCGCTCTTGAACTCCACCCAGTAGGCGAAGGAATCCTCCGCCTTGTCGTCGTGATACTCATCCAGGGTCATGGCCTTCAGGCGCGCAAGGGGCCAGGAATCGAGGAACGAGGACCAGAGTTCATCCAATGAAGCGTTTGCCATGGTGGCCTCCGACATGTTTGCGGCAGATTAGGCCGACCAGGGCATTGGTATCAAGCTAAACAACGGAGCGGCTTCCAAACCACCGATTTGTGCTACATTGCGGCCCAACAACCAGGAGGTCTGAAAGCCCATGAACCTCACCATCCTCACCGGCGACATTGTGGACTGTCAGGTGGATGCCATCGTGAACGCGGCCAATCCTACGCTGCTGGGCGGTGGGGGCGTGGATGGGGCCATTCATCGGGCGGCGGGGCGGGGGCTGCGGCAGTGGATCTTGGAGAATGTGCCGGAGGCGCTGCCGGGTATGCGTTGCAGGGTGGGCAAGGCGGTGGCCAGTCCGGGGGCGGGGCTGCCGGGCAGTCGGCTGAAAGCCACGCACATCATTCACACGGTGGGGCCCATCTTCCCGGGTGGCGGCGGCGGGCGACCGGGGAAGCCGCTGCTGGGGCATGAGGCCGCGGCCCAGGAATTGCGGGGCTCGATTCTGGCGGTGCTGCGGGTGGCCGAGGGGTTGGGGGTGAAGACGCTGGCCTTTCCGGCCATCTCCTGCGGCGTCTTCGGCGGCAGCATCGAGGTCTTCGCCAAGCAGATGGCGCTGGCGTTGGGAGGCCGCGACTGGCCCTTCGACGAGGTCCAGGTGGTGCTGTTCAGCGATGCCGACCGCGGGGCGTTTGAGGCGGCCCTGGCGTAGCCCCCCAGCCACCTGGCGATCCCGCTTCGCTCCCGGTCTTTGGAAGACATTTCCTAACTTGGGCATTACAATCCCGCTCCTGTCACGGACCCTGGGAGACCCTGATTGCTGTATCTTTGGTTGCCGCTTATAGGGCTGCTGGCCTCTGCCTTCTCCACCGTCGCGGGATTCGGCGCGGGCATTGTGCTGATCTCCTTCGCATCCATGGTCATGGACATCAAGGAGGTGGTGCCCATCTCCACGATGTACTTCCTTGGGTTGTCTGCAACCCAGATGCTGGTGTTCCGCAAGTCTCTGGACTGGAAGACGGTGCTGCTGTACTGCGGTGGCGCGTTGCCAGGCATCGTGGTTGGCATGGCGGTCTTTGATGTGCTGCCGGCGGCTTTGATCAAGCTGGGGCTTGCGGTCCTGGCGCTGGGTTACTGCGTCAACATGCTGCTGAAGCTGATCCCCGAACGGCGGCCCTCAAGCCAGGTGACCGTCGCCGTCTCTGCCGTGGCCGGGCTGGTGGACGCGGTCACTGCCAGCGGGGGCACCATTCAGGCGCCGCTCTTTCTGGCCCGTGGCCTGCGCAAGGAGGTCTTCGTCGCCTCCTTCGCCGCCACCTCTGTACTGCTGAACCCCCTGAAGATTGGCCTGTATTGGACCATGGGCTATTTCCAACCCGGGAACCTGCCGCTGGTTGCCCTGTTGGTCGTCTCCGGGTTTGCCGGCGTTCAGATTGGACGCCTGGGCCTCAAGCGCCTCAGCCCGGAGTCGTTTCGCATCCTGGCCGTGGGGTTGCTGTTCCTGCTGGGGCTGAAGCTGTTGGTTGAATCCTGCTGGGCCTGAGGCCGCTCAGTGTGCCTCAGCCAGGGTAACTACCTGTGGCCCCGAAGGCTTGATAGAGGGGTAGGTGTCTTGGCCCGGTGGCGTCGCTGGTGGGGAGGGCCGTTGAGAAGACCAGGGGGCGGCCACAGGCGGGGTATTCCTTCAGCAGCATATGCAGGCTTCTGAGTCGTCCGCCGGCGCCGCTTTTGACCTCGACAGGCACGACCTTGGACCCCTGTGACACCAGATAGTCAACCTCGGCAGAAGAACCTCGCTGAGGTCTCGCCCAGTAGAACAACTCGCCGCTGCCAGCAGCCAACAATTCCTGACCCACGAACTGCTCGGCCACTGCGCCTCGGTAGGTATCCAACAGATCGGAGGTGCCGACCCGAAGGTCTGCCTTCAGCCCGCAAAGCTGCTGCATCAGGCCCACATCAAGAAACAAGGCCTTGAAGATGGTCTCCGAGGCGTGGCCTTCCAGCGGCAGCCCCGCAGGCGAGGTGGAGCGGACCTTCCGCGCCAGGCGTGACTGACACAACAGGTCGAAGGCTCGGCGAAGGGTGGGGCCGCTGAACCCCTCGGCCAGCCGGCTGTACTTGATCTGTTGGCCGACCCCGCGGGCCAGGGATGACAGCACAGCCCGAAGGCAGGCCTTGTCGGCCAGGGGCGCGTACTTCGGAAAGTCAGCCCGGAAGGATTCCAGCAATTGGGCCTGGATGTCCGCACTGTCCAGCAACGAGCCGGTACGGGCAAAAACCTGCACCGCCTCCGGCATGCCTCCCACCAGCAGATAGGTCCGCAGGTCCTCAAGCAGGGCCTCGTGGACGGCCTCAGAAACGGGCTGCGGGGGACCCATGACCAGGGCTGCAGCAGCCTCTCGCCCCATTTCCCAGAGGTACTCGCCAAAGCACATGGGAAACATTTCCAGAAACTGAACCCGTCCAACAGGGAAGGACAGTTCCTTCAGCGAGAACTCCAGCAGTGACCCGGCTGCGATGACATGGAGGTCGGGCAGTTGCTCTTTGAAATAGCGCAGAGCGACCAGGGCACGGGGACAAGCCTGGATCTCATCCAGAAACAACAACGAAGCCCCAGGTTGGAGGCGCTGCCCGGTGATGACCTCCAGGTCAAGACAGATCCGCTTGGGGTCCAGGTTCGGCTGGAAGACCGTGGCCAGGTCGGGATTGCGCTCGAAGTCCAGGTGAACCAGGTGCTCGAAGGCCCTGCGACCCAGCTCGCGGATCGAGTGGGTCTTGCCCACCTGCCGGGCGCCTCGAACAATCAGGGGCTTCCTGCGAGGATGGCTTCGCCAGTTGTCTAGTTGCGCGTCAATCAGTCGTTTCATATCACCCGCCTTTCAAAACTCAAGGTTATAATGAACGGTCGCCGTTCAAAAATCAAGGTTAACGGACCCGTGCTTGACCCCATGGGCGCGTGGGCTACAATCGCGCGGCTGAATCAAAGTGCGGGACGGAGGCGACCCCCATGGCCAACATGATCCCCAGTGTGCCGCCCACGGGCGGGGCAGGGAAGGACTCGGAGCGGCTGGTGTACGAGGCCCTCCGGGGGGCCTTGGATGACCAGTACTTCGTCTACTATTCACTGAACTATCACCATGGGGCGGCGGCGGTGGACGGGGAGATTGACTTCCTGGTGCTGCACCGCGAGCTGGGCCTGCTGGTCATTGAGTGCAAGGGCGAGGGGGTCGAGCAGGACGGCCAGGGGATCTGGTGGCGACAGGTCGGAAATGGTGGGCCGCAGCGCCTCGGCGAAAGCCCCTTCGAGCAGGTCAAGCGCTGCATGTGGCAGCTTCGCGAGGTCTTGCAGCCTCGGTTCAAGGCGGCGTTTCCAAACCTGAATGGGGGCGAGTTGCCCTTCGTGTTCGGCCACGCGGTGGCCTTTCCCAAGCGGTCGGCGGAGGGCCTCAAGCTGCCCCTGGGCGTCGAGCGCAAGCTGATCATTGACGCCGGCGACCTGGGTCGGATGCACGCCCGCATCCTGGCCATCTTGCAGCACTGGCAGGGGCAACGGAAGAGCCCGCCGACGCCTCTGTCCGAGCCCGACTTCAAGCGCTTTCGCAAGGATGTGCTGCACCCGCCCTTCAAGCTGGCGGCCACGCTTGGGGGAACCATGCAGGCCAACGCCCCGGGGCTGCTGCGGCTGGACGCGCGCCAAGCCGAGGTGATGCACGGGCTGCTGGGCAACCGGCGCCTCAAGGTGCTGGGCGGAGCGGGCACGGGCAAGACGGTGTTGGCGCTGGAGGCCGCAAGAGAGCTGGCCCGGCGCGGCGCCCAGGTGCTGTTCCTTTGCTACAACAAGTCCTTGGCGCGGGTGCTGGGTCAGGAACTGGCGGGCGACACGGGGCTGGCGGGAAGCGTGCGGGCCCTGCATTTTCACAAGCTGGGGGGCCTGGCCTACGAGGCCCTGGGGCGCCCCCTGGAACCACCGCCAAAGACCGACCGCGAGGCCAACCGCAGCTTCTGGGAGGAGGAGGTCCCCCTGGTGATGGCCGAAGCCCTGGAGGCGGGCAAGCTGCCGCGCTTTGACGCCGTGGTGGTGGACGAGGCCCAGGACTTCGCGCCCTACTGGTGGGATGTGGTGGAGGACTGCCTCAAGGACCGGGCGACGGGGTCCCTGCTGGTCTTCCTGGATCCCTCCCAGGACCTGTACGGGCGCCCGCTGGTGCTGCCCATGCTGGATGCCCAGTTCACGCTTCGCCGAAACTACCGCAACACCCAGGAGATCTTCGAGCTGTTGCAGCGCCTTGGCGCCAAGGACCTGGAGCCTCACCCCGAGGGCCTGCACGGCGACCGCCCCAGCGTTCACCAGCAGGAGGGGCCCGCCAAGACCCTCAAACAGGTGGGCGAGCTGCTGCGCCGCTTGGTGGGCACCCAGGGCGTGAAGCCCGAGCAGATTGCCATCCTCACGCCCCACTCGCTGGCCCGCTCCACCCTGGCCGGCCAAACCGAGCTTCAGGGCATCCCTCTGGCCTTCGACCCCCTGGACCGCAAGGGCGCCGTCCTGCACTCCACCATCGCCGCCTTCAAGGGCCTGGAATCCGAGGTCCTCATCCTGCTGGATCTCGACGCCGAAGACGACCGCTGCTGCCCCAACGCCCTCTATGTTGCCTGCAGCCGCGCCACCCAGTCCCTGCACATCTTCGCCAAGGGCAACTGGCTGGCGGGGGTGATCTAGTAGTCTTTCCGCTTTCCAAACTACCAATTGGCCGCTATAGTAGCCACCAATTGGACGGAGTCGTAGGCGCCACATGGACGGGAAGACAAAGCTGCTGAAGCGGTCAATCAAGCGGGCGTTGGAGACTGCGTTGAAAGACACCCCGGTGGTCTGTCTGTTGGGGCCTCGGCAGTGTGGGAAGACCACGCTGGCGCGGACGGCCTGGCCTAAAAGGTCCTACTTGAGCCTGGATGACGAGAACCTTTTCAGGACTGCCTCCCTGGACCCCATTGGCTTCATCGCTGGGCTGCCGCCGCAGGTCACCCTGGACGAGATCCAGCGCGTGCCCCAGTTGCTTCCAGCCATCAAGAGGGCTGTGGACGAGGACCGGCGCCCCGGGCGCTTCCTGCTGACGGGCTCGGCCAATCTGCTGTTGCTGCCAACTGTGGCTGAGTCTCTGGCTGGACGCATGGAAATGGTGCCACTGCAGCCCCTGACCGAGTCGGAGAAGCAGGGCACGCCGGGTCGCTTCTTGGAGAAGCTGATTGGTGGGGAACTGAAGGTGAAGGTGGGCGGGGCGGGCCCGGTGAAGGGGCCCTCACTGGAGCAGCGCTTGCTGGCAGGCGGCTACCCGGAACCAGCGTTCAGGCCGCCGCAGCGGGCCAGGCAGTGGCACAGACAGTACCTCAAGGCCATCATCGAAAGGGATCTGAAGGATGTGGCCAGGGTCCGAGAGGCCGACGGTGTGGCGCGGTTGCTTGCAATCCTGGGATTGCAGACGGGCTCGTTGCTGAACCTCACCGCGCTTGGCCAGCCCCTTGGCCTCGACCGGCATACGGTGGAACTGTACCTGTCCTACTTGGAGCGGCTGTTTCTTGTGAGGCGCCTTCAGCCCTGGCACCAGAATGAGGCGCGCCGGCTGATCAAGGCCCCGAAGGTCCTTGTGGTTGACTCGGGGCTGGCTGCAACCCTCGCTGGTCTGCGCGAAGGTGACTGGCTGGGGCGACGGGAGGCCATGGGGCACCTGCTGGAGTCCTTTGTGGTCCAGCAGTTGGTTGCCCAGGCCAGTTGGACCGACCCCGACCTTGGCTTCTGGCATTACCGCGACAAAGACGGGGTTGAAGTGGACCTGGTGATTACGCAGGGCCGCCGGGTATGGGGCGTGGAGATCAAGGCCTCGGCGACGATCGGCCCCCACGACACCAAAGGCTTGAAGCGGCTAGCGACCTTGGCCGGGAAACATTTTTGCGGTGGCATTGTCCTCCACGACGGTCCAGACACACTGCCCCTGGGTGACGGCCCTCTGCTGGCGGTGCCCCTCAGGGCTCTTTGGGAGAATTGAATTGAACAGGAGACCACATGAACTTTTTTGAACTGGCCAAGAAGCTGAACGGTGACCTGCGGCGCAGTGTGGCGGCGGGGACGGCGGGCAGCGTGGACGAGGAACTGGCCTTTGCCGGGACCCCCGAGGAACTGTGGATGACCCGGGGCGGGGCCGATGTGGCGCTGGTGCGGCTGGCCGAGAACGGCGCCTGGGTGGTGGAGGCCAACGCGGTCGTGGCCGTGGACGCCGAGGAGGCCAGTGGCCAGGATGACGCCCAGAAGAAGCGGGCTGCCGGGGTCGCCATGGAGTCCCAGGTGTGGCCGCGCCTGGCTGCGCTGGGCTTCACTCTCAGCCCGGACGGCGACCTCTGGGACCCCCAGGAAGACTTCCTGCTGCGCTGGGGCCTGCGGGAGGCCCACTCCTACGAGTCTTTGGTGGAAACCTTGAGGCAGGTTGCGGGCAGCGACTTCAACGAGACCGTCGAGTTGACTACTTGACCTTCAGGAAATCGGCCTTCTCTTCCCCGCAGATGGGGCACTTCTCAAACTCAAGTACGGCCACGGTGTAGCCGCAGATGGGGCAAACGAAGAACTCCTTGGCGGGGCCGCCCTTGAGGGAGGGCAGCTTGTCCAGGGCGGCCTGGTACAGCTTGGCGTGCTCGGCCTCGGTGGCCTTGGCGCCGCCGAAGACCATGAGGGCACCCTGGTTCTTGTCCTTCTCGGCCAGCGAGATGAACTCGGGGTACATGGTGGTGACCTCGTAGGTCTCGCCCTTGATGGCGTCCTCAAGGTTCTCCTTGGTGGTCTTGGGGGCGGGGGTGGCCAGGGTCAGCTTGGGCTCGGCCTTCATGGACTTGATGATCGACGCGTCGCTGGCGGCGTGGATGGCCTCGGCCTTGCTGGTGGCGCGGAACAGGCTGGCCACCTCGGCGTAGCCTTCTTCATCGGCCTTCTTGGCATAGGCGGCGTACTTGGCGCTGGCGTTGCTTTCGCCGTTGTAGGCGGCCTGCAGGGCCTCCAGGGTGGTGCTGACCTTCTTGGCCTCTTCGGCGTGGGCGGTCAGGGCCAGGGTTCCAAACAGCGCAAACACGGACAGGGTAACCAGGGTCTTGAGGGTCTTCATCAGGGCGTTCCTTTCAAGGGGTTGACACAAGCGGGTCTCAAGATAGGCCTGCCCGGGCCAGGTGGCAAGGGGGGGACATCCGAACCGCGCGCGTAAGCAAGCGGGCCAGCCCGGCCCGGCAACCCCCTCCCTTGCGGTCGGGGTTCGGAATGGCTGGAGTGGCCTTCCGAACCGCGCGCGTAAGCAAGCGGGCCTTGGCACGCCCCCGCCCCCCGGCTATACTCGCGCGGTCGTTTGTCGGAGGTCTCCTATGAAGTCCCGTCTGCTGTTGGCGTTCTTGTTGGTGCTGGGCGTGTCTTTGCCCCTCCGGGCCGAGCTGCCCGTGCCCTTGCTGCACTACCAGGGTTACCTGAC
>CAZMEC010000004.1:16726-40524 GCA_964565265.1 uncultured Myxococcales bacterium | reverse complement strand
CTATGAAGCCCTGGCCGTCGCCCAGGTGCAGGGTGAGGTTGCGGGTGCACAGGAAGTTGAAGGTCTCGTCCTCGGGATGCAGCAGCGTCAGCTTCAACGGCCCCGCGGACTGGGGCTTGAACTCGGCTTGATAGTCGAAGAAGCAGATGCAAGCGGTGCCCATGCCACCCTCGGTCAGGTGGTCCCGCAGGGTCAGTGTGTAGGTCTCGTCCTCCAGCGAAAGCTGGGAGTACAGCTCGGCGCCGCAGTAGAAGTAGTCCGACCAGGTCAGCGTCAGGACCCCCGTCTGGTCGTCATACTTCCAGCCCAGGCCCACGGGGCACTCCACCTGGCCCTCCTCGCGGCCGCAGGTGGGCGGCTCGGTCACATCGGCTTCCTGGGCGTCCCCTTCGCTGACGGTGTCCGTGGGCGCAGTGATGGTGTCTTTGTAATCCAGCGCGGCCTCTAGGCTGCCCCCGAAGCCCCCGCACTGGCTGGCCAGTTCGTTCAGGAGTTCCACTTCGTTGTTGTTGCTGGCCTTGTCCTCAGCAGCGCAGCCACTCAGCACCATTCCAAGCACCGCCAGCCAACTCAGGCATTTCATCGAAGACCCCCTTTTGCAAAAAACTGGGGGCATTGTAGCACGGCCATACCCGCCTGCAAGCACCGCATTTGGGTCAGGACCTATCACCAATCCTAACCACCGGACGGGGTTCAGGCTTTCCGGACCTCGTCCTCCACCAACTGCACGAGGTCGGCCACCGAGCGCGTGATGTCCGGGTTGTGCCTGAAGAGGCCGCCACCCATGAGGAAGATGGCGTCCTTGCCGTAGAAGTTGATGAGGTCGGCGACATTGTGGAAGTTCAGGCCGCCGCCAGGGGCAGGAAAGGCTGGGCGAACCGCCGGCACGGGGCTTTTGCAGCCCAGGGCGATGGCCGCGCACTCCTCGCGGCTGTAGGAGAAGCGGCCCCCAAAGTTGGGGAAGATGACGGCATCGGCGCAGGCCAGGCGCAGCAGTTGCCCGTAGAAGGCAAAGTGGGAGAAGCCGGCCGTGGCACTGATGGTGTAGGTCCCACAAAAAGCCGGATGGAAGAACACGGGCAGCCCCACCTGGGGGTCCAGGGCCACCTCTCGAAGGCCCGCCAGCCCCGTCAGCGCCCCCGACACAATCACCGCCGCCGCCCCGGCCTTCCGGGCAAACCGCGCCCGAGCCAGGGTCTGGCACCCGTCCGCGGTGACATTGGGAATGTAAAGGCAGTTGCGCCCCGTCTGGCGGTTGGCCGCCGCGACGGCCTCCAGGCAGCGGGTGATGCGCTCTTCAAAGGGCGAAAAGGCCTGATTGGCCAGCCCGTGGTCATCCTTGATGAGGTCAATCCCGCCAAGGGCGAAGCGCCTCGCCAGGTCCGCCAGGGCCGGCACCCCCAGCCCCATGGGCTTGATGGCCGAGCACAGCAGGGGCCGGTGCTGGACCCCCGTAAGCCCCCGCAGCCCCTCCACCCCAAACCGGGGCCCTTGGAACGCCGCCGTCTGCGCCGCCGTGGGGGCAAGGGCCTCGACCCGCACCCCGGGCTTCAGGCTGGAGTTGCCAAAGACCACATTGAGAAACTGCGTGAACTCCAGCCCGGCCGTAGCTTCGTCATAGGACAGGGTGGCCTGGAAGCGCCCCGCCGAGAGGGCCTCGACGGCCTCCACCCGGCCCACGATCTCGTCTCGGATGTAGTCGTCGGTGACCAGGTCGTGGGGGAACTCGATGGTCTGCTCCACCCCCAGGTCGAAGGCCTGCCTCCGCGCATCCTCCAGGTCCGCCGCCGCCAGGGAATACAGGACTGTGAACCGCGCCATCTACAACGCCTCCGCTTTTGCCAGGGAATGCACGGCCTCGATGCGCACGGTGGCCAGCTCGTCCGCGGTGATGCCGAAGGACCGCCCGGTAAGCTCCTCCGCGGCCCGGATGAGCGCCAGGGCGTCCAGACCGTGCTCCCGTTGCAGGTAGGCCCGGCTGGCCCCGTGGGAGAAGGTGTCCTGCAGGCCCAGCTTGATGAGCCGACGGTTCAGGCCCAGGGCCACGCACTTCTCCGCCACCACCGTCCCCAGGCCCCCATCCACCATATGGTTTTCCAGCGTTATGAGGCCCTTCGCCCCGGCGGCCAGCAGCGCGCCGTAGGCCGGGTTGTTGAAGGGCTTGAGAGTGGACACATGGACCAGATTCAGGGACAGGCCCCGCTGCGTCAGGACCTTCACCGCCCGCAGCGCCTCCTCCGTGCAGATGCCGCTGGAAAGGATGGTCAACTCGGACCCCGTCTGCAACACCCGCGGGCAGTCCAGCACAAAGGGCTGGTTGGCGGGAAACAGGCGCGGCACCTCGCCTCGAAGCATGCGGACATAGACGGGCCCCGGCACCGCCAGGACGGCATCCAAGACGGACTCCACCTCGGTGGCATCCCCCACCTCCAGCACCGTCAGGTTGGGCAGCGCCCGCATCAGCGCGATATCCTCGATGGCCTGGTGGGTGGCGCCCCCGGGGGTGGTGATGCCCGGCAGGAACCCGAACATCTTCACGGGCAGGTTGGGATAGGCCACCGACATGGCGATCTGGTCGTAGGCCCGCCGGTAGATGAACACCCCAAAGGTGTGGACGAAGGGCACGAAGCCCTCCCGGCACAGTCCCCCCGCCACCGACAGCATGTTCTGCTCGGCGATGCCGCAGGAGACAAAGCGCTTGGGGTAGCTGTCCCGAAACAGGTCCGCTTCGCAGGAGCTGGTCAGGTCCGCCGACAGCACCAGGACCTGGGGCTTGTCCTTGGCCCACTGGACCAGGTTCTTGGCATGCACACGGCTTACGATTTCCATCAGTTGCCTCCCGCCTGCCAGGTCCGGTAGAAGTCCTCGTAGGCCTGCTTCTCCTGGGCCGTCTTGAAGCGCAGGTAGTGAAGCTTGGGGGCGTTTTGCCGCAGCAGCTCAATGCCCCGGCAGGGGTCCGTCCGGGCGATCACCACCAGGGGTTTGCCGTCACCGCGCGGTGCCGCCGCCCGGGCCAGCGCCCCCACATCATGGCCGTCCACCACCCGCACCCGCGCGCCAAAGGCCCTGAGGCGCTGCTCCAGGGGTTCGATGGTCATCACCGAGCTGACCAGCCCGTCGCATTGCTGCTGATTGGCGTCCACCACCACCAGCACATTGTCCAGCCTGTGGTGGGCCATGAATTGGAAGGCCTCCCAGGTCATGCCGATCTGGAACTCCCCATCGGACATCATCACCACCACCCGCCCCGTGGCCCCCTTGAGCCTCCGTCCCAGGGCCATGCCCACGGCTTGGCTGAGCCCCTGCCCCAGGGACCCCGTCATGACCTCCATGCCGGGCGAGTGCTCCGCCCCGATCATCTCCACCGAGGACCCGTCCCGGTTGAAGTCCAGCAGGCCCTCCGGGGTCAGGCGCCCCGCCTCGATGAGGGCCGTGTACAGCACCAGCGAATAGTGCGTTGGCGACAGGATGAAGCGGTCCAGGTCATCCCTGGTGGGGCCGTGGAACTCGCTGCCCACGGCGTAGCCACTGTTGGCCGCCGAAGGCACCCCCGGGAAGGGCCTGGGCGCCAGGGGTTGGGCCAGGGCGCCAAGCCGCAGCACCTTCCCGTACAGCACCGCCAGGATCTCCGCCGACGAGCAGGCCTGGCTAAGATACCCGCCGTCGTTTCGAAGGGTATGCTCCAACACCCGCCGACGGATTCCTGCGGCCATCTGCTGGGCCTCAGTCTTCCACCCTGGCTGCGACATTCCACCACCTCCCAGGAGCTGCGCTCCGCTTTTGTCAGGTCACCAGGTCCAGGGTCAGGGGGGTGCCGCGCTTGACATCGACGGCGGCCTGACGCCCAAAGATAAGTGGCAGGAACCTCGGAGGCAGGCCGCAGCCCGGGCGGATGGACTGGCAGTTGGAGGGACAAAAGACCTGCCCCTTCTTCATATCCTGCACCACGAACAGCGAGCGCCGGAAGGCCAGCCCCGTCTGCTGATACTCGTTGAGGCCATACTGCACCTGCCCCAGGGACTGCTCGGCCTGCCGGACGGACCAGACCATGGCCCCAAACTCCCGGGGCTCCAGGGCTATCTCGGCCTCCGGGGTGGCCTGGCTGCGGGACAGGATGAGGTGCTTCTCCACGAGGCAGGCCCCCAGGGTCACCGCCACCACCGGCGCCGCCAGCCCCAGGCTGTGGTCGGACAACCCCACGGGCAACTGGAAGGCATCCCTCAGGTGGGGGATGGTGGCCAGGTTCATGGCCTGGGGCGGGGCCGGATAGGCAGAAGTGCACTTCAACGGAATGATGTCCTGGGTCCCGCTGTCCCGCAGGGTCTTGATGGCCTCGTCAATCTCCTGCAGCGACGCCATGCCAGTGGACAACAACACGGGCTTGCCGGTGCTGCCCACGCGCCGCAGGAAGGGCAGGTCGGACAGCTCGTAGGAGGACACCTTGTGGGCGGGTACCTCCAGCTCCTCAAGAAAATCCACGGCGCTCTCATCGAAGGAGGTGCAGAAGAAGTCCAGGCCCAAGTTCTCTGCCTCCCGCTGAAGCCGCGGCAGCCAGTCCCAGGGGGTGTGGCTCTTCTTGAACAGCTCGTAGAGGTTGCGGGCCTTCCAGCGGTTGTTCTCGCTGATCCGAAAGCAGGGCTCCATGCTGTCCAGGGTGATGCGGTCCGGGTCGTAGGCCTGCATCTTCACCGCCCCTGCCCCCGCCGCGATGGCCTCCCGCAGCAACTGCATGGCGTTGTCAAAGGAACCCCCGTGGGTGCTGCTGATGTTGGCGATGATGTAGCAGGGGTGCCCGTGACCAATGGGGGTGTTGGCGATCCTGATCTGACGATCCTTGGCGTTCATGGGGCCTCCTTGCCGCCGGGGTTCAGCGCTGCCGGCGGATGGCGTCTATTACCCGCTGCTGGGCCTCCGGGGTCAGCCCATACGAGCAGGGCAGCGACAGGGCGTTGGCCTGAACGAAGTTGGCCTGGGAGATGTCTTCCATATACGAACCCTCAAAGGGCTTGAGCCGATGGGTCGGGTACCACAGGGGCCGGCTCATGATCTTCTCTTCCAGCAGGCGCCCCATGAGCTCCTTGCGGTTCAGCCCGAACTTTTCAGGGTCGATGAGCACCGTGTACAGCCACCAGCTTGACTGGCAGCCCTCGCGCTCCCCGGGCAGCGTCACCCCGGGCAGCCCCGCAAGCCCTTGAGCATAGGCCGCTGCGATGCGCCGTTTGGCCTCAAGGTATTTGCCGATCTGCTCAAGCTGGGCCACGCCCATGGCGGCCTGGATATTGGACAGGCGGTAGTTGTAGCCCACCTGATGGTGGATGTACTCGATGGGATCATCCTTGGCCTGGGTGGTGAAGTACCGGGCCCGTTCGGCCAGCGACGGGTCATCCGTCACCAGCATGCCCCCGCCCCCCGTGGTGATCAGCTTGTTGCCGTTGAAGGACAGGCAGGCCGTGTGCCCGATGCCCCCCACCATGGCCCCGCGATACACGGCCCCAAGGCTTTCCGTGGCGTCCTCAATGACGGGCAGGTTGTACTGCTTGGACAGCTCCATCAGGGGCGCCATGTCCACCGGATGCCCCAGGATGTGTACCGGCAGGATGGCCGCCACCCGCCGCCCCGTCACGCGATTCACCAGTTGCCCATCCCGGCTGTCGCAGGCGGTGGTCAGGAACCGCCGGACCTTGTCCACATCCATCTGCCAGAAGTCCCTGTCCGCATCAATGAAGACGGGCCAGGCCCCCACATACCGGATGGTATTCACGGGAGACACGAAGGTCAGCGTGGACACCAGCACCTCGTCCTCGGGCTTCACCCCCGCAATCAGCAGCGCGATGTGCAGCGCCGCCGTCCCGTTGGTCGTGGCCACCGCATACTTGCGCCCCACGAAGCGGGCCATCTCTTCTTCAAAGCGGTCCACGAACTTCCCCACCGACGAGACCCAGCCCGTGTCCAGGCACTCCTTGATGTACTTCCATTCGTTCCCCGACACATCGGGCACGCACAGAGGGATGAAGTCGCCGCCCGCGGGGGCGCCCGGTTCGAAGCGCTTGGGTGTGGTCATATGTGACCCTCCTTGGAGTCGTCCTGGGCCTTCTGGTAGTCGTCCAGGCGCCCGATGTCCAGCCAGTATTCCAGGATGGGAAAGCTGACCACGGGCAGCCCCAGGTCTATGAGTTTCTTCATCAGGTCCGTCATGTGGAAGTGCTGGTCCTTGGGGATGTGGCTGCGGGCCTCCGCGGACACCAGATAGATCCCCGCGTTCACCAGGAAGCGCAGGTTTGGCTTCTCGTCCAGGCCCTGCACCAGATTCCCCTCACAGCGCAGCACCCCGTAGGGCACCTGCACCGAGAACATCCGCACGCCCACGCTCATCACGGCCTTGTGCTTCCGGTGATGGTCGAACATGGCCCGAAAGTCCATGCGGGTGAGGATGTCCCCGTTGATCACCAGCAGGGTGTCTTGCCCCTCCGGCAGCAGCGACAGGGCCCCCGCCGTCCCCCGGGGCTTGGGTTCGTCCACATAGGCCAGGTTCACGCCAAAGCGGCTGCCATCCCCGAAGTGCCCCTCGATCTGGTCGCCCCGATAGTGGGTCGTGACGACAATATCCCTGATGCCCGCATCCTTGAGCCGGTCAATGGTGTGCTCCATCAGGGGCTTGCCCCCCACTGGCAGCATGGGCTTGGGCGTGTCGTCCGTCAGAGGCCGCAGCCTGGTCCCAAAGCCCCCCGCCATGATGACCGCCGGCAGGGGCAGCTCGGGCTGCACCGCCAGGTCCCGCCGCAGCAGCAGGTCCACGGGCCGCCCGTCCGCATCCAGCAGGGGCAGATGGTGAATCGTGAAGCCCTTGGCATGGTCCATCAGGTACAGGGCCTCGTCCGCCCCCAGGCCCTCCGGCGCCGTGGTCGGATGCCGCGTCGCGCTGTCCCGCGCGGGCGCCTCCAGGGAGGTCCGGGCCAGCACCGCCCGCCGCAGATCCCCATCCGTTAGAATGGAATCCAGCCGCCCTTCCCCATCCAACAGCATCAGAAACCCGATGCCGCCTCGGTCCAGGGCCTTGATGGCCGTATCCAACGAGATGTTGAAGGGCACACAGACCTTACCCAGGATCTCCTTGGGCCTTCCAGGCATTACAGTTCCCCTCTGTTCAGGATCAGGGCCGATTCCATAAACCCTCCAGAGCCCGATGGGCCACACACTCCCACCACAACAGGCCCGATGGCAACCCGTTCAGGCCCTCCAGATAGCTGGCCAACAGGGCCTCGTCACCCAGGGCCCGGGAAAACACAGCGACCTCATCTTTTCTCTTTTCCGCCGCCTTGGCAAGGCTGGAGGGGAGGGGCGCGGGGAGGGCCCCCAAATGCTGCTGCACCAGGGCCGTCTGCCGCAGCAGCGTCCTGGCCGAAAAGGGCTGCAGCACGGAGGCCAGATTATCCGGGTATTGCCGGTACAGCAGCCCCGGTCTTTGGTCAAACCCAAGGCGCAGCCCCAGGGCCAGCGCCTTGACCGCCAAGTGCCAGTCCAGGGCCTGGACGGTCCGGGGCAGCGGCAGACAGCGGGCCAGCGCCTCGCTTCTCCAGACCGAGTTTCCCAGGCCCAGAAAGTTGGCCCGGGGCAGCACCTCGGCGGGGTCAAAGTCCGCCCGCGGTTCCATCCGGGGTCCCAGGGGCCGGCCCTGGGGGTCCGCCAGCACCAGCGCACAGGCGCAGGCATCCCGGCCCTCCAGCGAGTCCAAGGCGTCCTCGACGCGGCCAGGCAGCATGAGGTCGTCGGCGTCCGCAAAGATCACCACGGGGTGCCGCGCCAGCATGGCCTCCATGGCCCGCTGCCTGATCCCCACGGGGCCGTCCTGGGGCGTGGCCACCACCACCTGAGGGTCCAGGCGCGCCACCTCGGGCCCCAGTTCCCCCGGCGTCACCCCCTCAAGCCCCAACCACAGAGTGAAGTCCTGCCGGGACTGGGCCTCCAGGGAGGCCACGAACTCGGGCAGGAACTGCCGCACCCCGGGGTGCACGGTGGTGTAGAAGGCAGGGCCTCGTTCAGCCATTGGAGGGGCCCTCGGGGCAGATCATGGTGGCCTCGGTGGCCAGGGGCTCTTGCTGCCAGGCACGGATGGTGGCCAGGCTGGGGATGTCCCCGGCGAAGGCCTCGTTCAAGGCCCGGATCTCGGGATGAAGATCCAGGAAACCCAGCACTTCGGTGAGGCGCAGGTCGTCCCGGCCGTCATGCCCCGCATAGATGGCCCGCACCACCTCCAGGTCCTCCTGGCGATCCACGGAGTAGCGATACCTGGGGCGCTGATGCTCGGGCAGGGACTGGTAGATGCCGTGCCGGAAGCGCGCCAGATGCCGCCGCAGGGACCAGGTGACATGCTCATGGTTGAGGGGCTCGTCCCAGGTCTTCAAAGAAAACTCCAGGGCATCCAGGCGGACAATCTCGAAGCCCCCACCGTGGGGGTAGCCCTCGGCCTGGATGTTGTCCAGGTAGTCCAGGTTGTGGGAGACCATCATCTCGAAGCCCTGGTCAATGGCCCAGGGATCAATGAGGGGGTTGTCGGCGGTGATGCGGCACAGCACCTCCACGCCGGCCTCCTTGGAGGCCTGGATCATGCGCCCCAGGCAGTCCTCCTCGGAGCCCCGAAAGCAGCGAATACCAAGGGTCTGGCACTGGTCTTCAATGGCCTTGTCCAGAGGGTTGACGGTGGTGGCCACCACGATCTGCTCGGCCATCTTGGACATGCGCATGCGGCGCAGCAGGCGCTCCAGGAGGGTCACGCCGCCCACATCCATGAGGGTCTTGCCGGGCAGCCGGCTGGAGCCCATTCGGGCCTGGATTACGATACCGTTCATCTGTGCTCCTCCAAGGGACTGGGGCCTGCCTGGCCCCCCATCACTGGTTGTAGATTCCGGGCTTGTAGCGGCTGAGGTTTTCGGGCCGGGCGAACCACTCCACGGTCTTGGCCAGCCCCCGGCGGAACCCTTCCACGCCGCCGTACTGGGGCGTCCAGCCAAACAGGCGGGCGGCCTTGCTGTTGTCCGCGAAGAGGCGCTGGACTTCACTGTTTTCGGGGCGAACCCGGGCCTCGTCGGTCTCAATCACAGCCTTGGAGTTGCAGGCCTCAAGGATGAGGCGGGCCGTGTCCCCCACGGAGATCTCAAAGCCGCTGCCCGTGTTGGTGACCTGGCCCACGGCCTCGGGACTGGCGGCGGCGGCCATGAAGCCCCGGGCGGTGTCCTCCACGAAGGAGAAGTCCCGGGTGGGACTCAGGGCCCCCAGGCGAATGCTGGTGGCGCCGGAAAGGGCCTGGGTGATGATGGTGGGAATGACCGCCCGGGCGGACTGCCGGGGGCCGTAGGTGTTGAAGGGGCGCAGCACCGCCACGGGCAGCCCGAAGGAGGCCTGGAAGCTGAGGGCCATCTGGTCGGCGCCCACCTTGGAGGCGGCATAGGGGCTTTGGGGATGGAGGGGGTGCTCTTCGTCGATGGGCACCCGCAGGGCGCTGCCGTAGACCTCGCTGGTGGAGGTGTGGACCAGGCGCGTCACGCCCGCCTCGCGGCAGGCCAGGAGGACATTCAGGGTGCCCTTCACATTGGTGTCCACATAGCTTTCCGGGGCGCGATAGGAGAAGGGAATGGCGATGAGGGCCGCCAGGTGCAGCACGAAGTCGCAGCCCTTCACGGCCTCCGCCACCAGCCCGGCGTCCCGAATGTCCCCCGGGAAGGGCTGGAAGTGGCCGGCGATGTCCGGGGCAGCGTCGTCCAGCCAGCCGTAGGATCCCAGGGAGTTGTACAACACGAAGGCCCGCACCTCGGCGCCCGCCCGGACCAGGGCCTCCGTCAGGTGGGACCCGATGAAGCCGTCGGCGCCGGTGACCAGTACTTTCTTGCCTTTCCAGTCCATTTCCAAGCCTGCCCTTCTGAGGTTTCTTTCGAGGCGATCTACCAGACGGAGAAGCCGCCATCGACCAGAATATTGGTACCCGTCACATAGGAGGAAGCATCCGAACACAGGAACACCAGGGCCCCCGCCATCTCCGCGGGCCAGGCCATGCGCCCCAGGGGCACCTTGGCGTGGTAGGCGGCCAGGAAGGTCTCGCTTTGCCTGCCCTCGGCCCGGATGCCCCCGGGGGTCAGCAGATTCACGCGCACATTGTCCGCGCCCCACTCGGCGGCCAGGTGGTGGGTCAGGCCGGTGAGGGCGGCCTTGTTGATGGAGTAGGAGATGGGGGTCCCGGTGGGGATGCCCTCCTTCTCGTAGATGCGCTGATCGGGCCCCAGAAAGCCGTAGATCGAGGAGATGTTGACGATGGAACCCCGCCGGGCCGCGCGCATGGGCTTGCCGAACTCCCGGCAAAGCACAAAGGCCCCTTCCACCTGCACCGCGTAGTCCGCCCGCAGCACCGCGAGGGACAGCTCGCCGGAGCGCTGAAGATCGGCCCGGGTGTAGGGCCAGCGGGCGTTGTTCACCAGGGCATCCACGCGCCCGAAGCGGTCCAGGACCCGTTGGACGGAGGCCACGCCCTGGGCCTCCACGCTGATGTCACAGCCCAGCCCCAGGGCGGGCACTGAGAACTCCTTGGTGAGCTCCTCGGCCTGGGCCACCGCGGCGGCCTCGTCCAGGTCCATGCAGACCAAAGAGGCGCCGGCCCCGGCCAGGGCCTTGCAGTGTTCGCGGCCCAGCATCCCCAAAGAGCCGGTGACCACGGCCACCTGCCCACTCATATCAAACGGCTTACGGGAATCGGTCATTCCAGATCCTCCACAAAGACAGCAACGCCGGTGCGCTGGGACAACTGCGCGGCCTGGGCCACCTGCACCGCCAGGGCGCCCTCAGCGGGCCCCGCTGCAGGCTGGGCACCGGTCTCAAGACAGTCAAGGAACTCCTGGAGTTCGGAGACATAAAGGGAGTTCAAATCGAAGTCGGTCAGCTTGTCCACGACGGGGCTGTCCGAGCGGCCCAGGTAGACGCGCAGCTCCTGGGCCTGGAGATCCAACCAGGCGCGCCCGCCCTCGGCGGCCACCTGGAGGTAGCGGTTGTCCCCGCGGCCCCTTTGAAAGAAGTCCATGTGGATGGAAGCGAGGGCCCGGTCGTAGTTCAGCCAGAGCTCGGCCAGATCGTCTGCGTTGGTCTGAAGTTCCGAAAGGTTGCCCACCCGGGCCTGCACAGAGCTGGGCCGCCCCAGCAGGAAGAGGGCCAGGTCCAACTCGTGGATGAGGGTCAGCAGGGCGCCGCCGCCTAGCTCGGCGCGCACCGCGTAGTTGTTCCGGTAGTCCATGCCCTCGGGCAGCCAGTCCGGGGGGTGCTGCCCCACGGAGGCCCGCAGGTACAGGGGCCGCCCCAGGGGGCCTTCGCCCAGCAGGGACTTGAGCTTCTTCACCAGGGGATGCTGGCGGAAGGGATAGGCCAGGCTGATGAGCAGGCTCCGGCGCCGGGCCTCGGCCAGCAACTCCCGGACGCCCTCCAGGTTGTGGGACAGGGGCTTCTCCATGAACAGGTGAATGTCTCGGGCAAGCAACTCGCGAGCTGTATCCACATGGAGGCTGCTGGGGTTGCACACCAGGGCCGCGCGGACCGTGCCGGCGGGTAGTTCGTCCAGGGAAGTGATGGAGTGGATGGGCAGCTCCTGGGGGACGGGCCTCTCGCCACGGCCCGAGCGCAGGGCCACGATCCGGGCACCGGGCCGCAGGGCCAACAGGTTCCTCACATGTCTTTGGCCAATGGAGCCAAGCCCCACCACCAGAAAGGTATCTCCCAGACCCTCAAGCATTGTCCGCTCCAAGCGCTGCACAGGGCCGTACAATATGCGCCGAGGCTTCGCCTGTCCAGCCTTGGAAAATGCGGCGGGGTTTTAAAAAGCGTCTTGACAGGCCCGGCCGCCCCGGCTATAAACCCGTTCCGTTGACAATCTGCGGGAATAACTCAGTGGTAGAGTGCAACCTTGCCAAGGTTGACGTCGCGGGTTCGAATCCCGTTTCCCGCTCAAAAGACCCTGGAGCCTGTAAAAGGCTTCGGGGTTTTTGCTTTTCAAGGCCCTGTTTTTTCCCCCCAACCAGGAGCTTCCAATGAACGCGAGAAAGCTTGCGCCCCCCAGGACCAGTGGTGGCAAACCCCTCATGGAGGTGCTTGCGGCCCGCGCCAGCAACCGGACCTTCCGCGCCGATCCCCTGGAGCCCCAGGTGCTGTCCGACCTGCTGTGGGCCGTCGCCGGCGTGAATCGGCCTGACGGTGGCCGCACCGCCCCCACGGCCCGCAACTGGCAGGAGATTGAGGTCCTCGTGGCGCTGCCCGAGGGCATCTTCCGCTACAACCCCAAGGAGCACTCCCTGGAGCCCGCCCTGGAAGGGGATCATCGCGCCGCCACGGGCAGGCAGGACTTCGCCGCCACGGTGCCTGTGAACCTCATCTTCGTGGCTGATTATGCCCTGATGGGGGACCGCCCCCAGGAGCAGAAGGCCTGGTTCGCGGCCACCGACACCGCCTTCATGGCCCAGAACGGCTACCTGTTCTGCGCCCAGGAGGGCCTGGCCACGGTGATTCGCAACGCCCTCGAAAAGGAACCCTTGAACAAGCTGCTGGGGCTGCCCGACAACAAGACCGTGACGCTGGTGCTGAGCGTAGGCTACAAAGCCTAAAGAATCCGAACCGCGACTGTAAAGGAGCGGGTGCTTCCAATCCAAGCCGCGACCGCCAGGGAGCGGACTGCAATTGCCTCTAGTCTTTTGGAATCTTCTTGACCAGTTCCAGCAGCTCGCGGCTTCTTTCCTTGAGGGGCTTGGCGGGAATCCCCACATAGACCCACCAGGGCTGCACGACCTTCTTCACCAGCGACATGGCCCCCACGCTGCAGCCCTCGCCCAGGTCGCAGGGCCCGATGATGGTGCAGTTGCTGCCCACGCTCACAAAGCGCCCAAAGACCACCGGCCCTCCCACCTGGGTGGTGAGCTCGGCGGGGACCCCGTGGGAGGTCATGTGGGGCCCGCTGAAGTCGTCGGACGCGCTGAACACCGTGGTGTTGGCGCCGATCCCGACATACTCGTTCATCTCAATGCCCTTGGTGGCGCTGAGGTGGACATTCCGCGCGATGTAGACATGGTCGTGGAGGATGATGTAGCCGGTGGTGGCCGACAGGATCACGAAGTCGTCGATGCGCACATCGTTCCCGATGGAGATGTTCTGTTGGCCATAGATCCTGGCATCCGACGAGATCCGGACATTCTTGCCCAGGGACTTGAACCCGAAGTCCTTCAGATCGTCCTCGGTGTAATAGGTGCTCTTGAGCATGGGGGTCTCCTTCTAGAGGGTAAGCAGAATGGTCCGGGCCAGCTTGGAGGCGGCCGCCGAGGAGATGCCGCTGGGATCGTGGGGGGGGCACAGCTCTACCAGATCGGCGCCGACCACCCGGACAGCCTTGAGCATCCGTACCAGACTGTCCAGCACTCTGAAGGAAACGCCGCCGGCCTCGGGGGTACCCGTACCGGGGAACTCGGAGGGGTCCAGCACATCCAGGTCAACGCTGAGAAACACGGGCCGGTTCCCAATCACGGTCAGCACCTGCCCCATGGCCTCGGGGCTGCACTCGTGGAGGGTTCCGTGCTGCCGCATGAGAGCCCACTCCTCCCGGGTCCCAGAGCGAATCCCGAACTGGAACAGGTTCTCGATTCCAACCAGTTGGGACACATGGTGCATGACCGCCGCGTGGCTGTATTTCTCGCCCTCGTAGGAGGGCCGCAGGTCCGCGTGGGCGTCGAAGTGGATCACGCAAAGGTCCGGGTGTTTCCTGGCCAGCATGCGCACCAGGGGCAGGCTGACGGTATGCTCGCCGCCCAGGCCCAGGGGCCGCTGCCCACCCGCAAACAGCCGCTCCAGCCGACCCTCCAGCCCATCCACCAGGGCCTCCAGGGGCTGGTCCTCGGGGCAGTCCAGATCCCCGAAGTCCGCAAACTTCAGATCGAACAGGCTGGCGTCCGCGATCTGGCAGTACTCCTCCAGGTTGTAGGAGGCCTCCCGCAGCGCCCGGGGCCCGTCGCCGCTGCCGCGGTGGAAGCTGCCCGTGCGATCCAGGGGGATGCCCACGAAGGCAAAGTGTCCGGCGGGGGCTGTGGGGGAGGCACAGATGAAGAGTCCGGCCATGGGTCAGCCCTTGATCAGTTTGGCCGCAAAGGCCGGCAGCACGAAGGCGGCATCCTGGGTCTGGACGCTGTAGGATTTCAGCTCCCCCAGAGCCCCCACCCTCTTGGGATCAAAGTGGGCCTTGGGAGTCTGAGTCAGGGAAGCCATCGCGAAGGTCCAGTAGCCGCTGGGATACATGGGGATGGCCGCGCCGTAGGGGTGGACCAGCGTGAAGACCTGCTTGAGCTCGACAAAGATGCGCTCCCAGACCTTGACATCAAAGAAGGGGGACTCGGTCTGCTGAACGAAGATGCCGCCGGGCCGCATGGCCGCCAGCACATCCTTGTAGAAGGGGATGCGGAACAGCCCCTCGGCGAAGCCCACGGGGTCGGTGCTGTCCACGATGACCACATCGAACTCATTCTTGTGCTGGCGAATGTATTCGATGCCATCCCCCACGAAGACCTCGCTCTTGGGGTGGTCCAGGCCGCAGGCGGTGAAGGGCAGGAACTCGCGGCTGCTGCTGATGACCAGGTCATCGATCTCGCAAAGGACCGCGCGCTTCACGCTGGGATGCTTGGTGACCTCCCGCAGGGTGCCGCCGTCGCCGCCGCCCACCACCAGGACATTCTCCGGGTTGGGATGGGCCAGCAGGGCCGGATGCACCAACATCTCGTGGTAGGTGAACTCGTCCCGCTGGGTGATCATGACGCAGCCGTCCAGGATCATCACCCGGCCCAGTTCGGCGTTCTCGAAGATCTCCACATGCTGGTAAGGGCTTGTCTGGTCGAACAGCACCTTGTCGCGCCGGATGAGGGCGCCGGTGGTGTCTTCCTTGATCAGCTCATAGAAATAGGAATCCAGACGATGGGACATGGGAACCCCTCCTGTCAGCGGGCCTAGAGGCGATGCAGCACCACGGCCGCAAAGGCGGCGCCGTGCTTTTGGACGGTGTGCTCGGCGGAGATGCTTTTGATCTCCTTGATCTTGAAGCCCCGGTGGATCATGGCGGCCTCGGCCATGGCGCGGACCTGCCGCTCCACATCTTCGGCGTGGCCCGTGGAGTGGTGCTCCATGATGACGCCTGGCAGGCTTGGGTCCTCGGGGATGGCCACGGCCACGGCAGCGGCCACATGCTCGCCGGGAATTGAAGAGGTGATGTCCGCATAGGCCAGGGGCACGAAGGAGCCCGGCTCCAGCGGCACGATGTCCGTCTGGGTCATGGCCGGCGGCAGGATGCTGGACATCTTCATCAGGTTGGTGTTGCCAACGCCGGCGGCCAGCAGGGCGCAGTCAAAGGCGTTCAGGGGGCTGAAGCTCTCGGCGTCGCCGCTGCACAAGAAGTAGTGGGTGGGTTTTCCAAACAGAAGCATGCTACACCTCTCCAATCGGGTCTCCCAAAGGGGCAGGCCGCTGACTGTGTGGCGAAGGGCCGGTTCAGGCTGCCGGTTTGAACGGGAGCGCGCCGGTGGCTGTGACGGGGAACAGGCCGCGCTTGACCTCAGTCTGGGAGGTCTTCTCAGCCTTCAGGGCATCCTTGAGATGATTGAAGGCCTTCCAGGGGTCCACCGTGCAGCCACAGGTAAAGAGATCCAGGGCGGCGTAGCGGTATTCGGGCCAAGTATGAATCGAAAGATGGGACTCGGCGATTACCACTGCCCCGGACACTCCGTGGGGAGAGAAACGATGAAACACATCCCCGACGATGGTCGCGCCAGCCACGCGGGCGGCTTCAAGCATCTGGGAGTGGATGAGAGACTCATCGTTCAGGGCAACGGGATCGCAATCGTAGAATTCGACAATGATGTGACGACCAAGCTCTTTCAATCGAAGGTACCTCCATTCTAGAAAAGGGGGCCATGCAACCAAGGCCGATAAAAACCCCAGAAAACACAAACCCTCCATCTCCTCGGAGCCACTTTAGGAAAGATTGCTCTCCGAACATGAAGGTAACGCGGATTTTAGGGATGAAGCCCCCCTAGTCAAGCAAAATTTGACCCCCGCAAAAAAGTTCACAATCTCCAGTCTTTTCGCGGGGGTGCCGGGGGGGGCACGGGGGGGCTCAAGAGGGCCATTTTGGGGGCTTTTCTGGGCTTTGGGCTCTTGGCTCGCCGGGGGGGCTTCCGGGGGGGAAAAATGGAACCCAGGCACCCAGGCACCCCCGCAGCTAGATCAAAAACCGCCTTTGGCCCCCTGGAGGCACCCCATTACAGTTGGGCATCCAGTTCGATGAGGCCGCGCTGGGTCGCGTCCACGAACTCAATCATCTTCCAGCGGTGCATGTTCAGGGCCGCCAGGGTGGTGCCCACATGGGCCGGCACCTGGGCGTCGGAGGTCAAGTCGTAGTCTACGATGAGGCCCTTGCCTTCCATCTCAGGGTACAAGGGGTCCTTGTCCCCGGGGTTGCCCACATACACATAGCCATGGTCCCGCAGGAAGGCGAAGGTGGGCAACTTGGCCAGATCGTTCTGCAGCACCGTGCGGAGGGGATCCCAATCGTCCCGGGCAACGCAGTTCACGGGGGCCGAATCGGGGACGGACAGCGCTCCCAGGTCCAAGATGCGGGAGAAACGCACGCCCCGGCGACGAGTGGGGGCGACGGTGGTCTTGTCCACGGGCTCGGAGCCGGCCAGTTCTTCCACGGTGAGGCCGTTGATGGAGACCTCCACCAGGGTGCCGTCGGGGAGCTTGAAGGTCAGCAGGTCGAACTCGCAGTCGGCCACGGGACCTTCCATGGCGGTGTACAGGCCGTCATCGCCGCCATCAGCGGCGTCCTCCGAGGCGCAGGCGGGCAGGAGGAGGGACAGGAGGAGGGACAGGGATAGAAGCAGGTTTTTCATTACATTAGATCCTTTCTTTTGGTTGGACGGACAACCCCCTCCCTTGCGGTCGGGGTTCCGATACGATCACAGGTTGCCTCCCACGCCCAGCAGCCAGGTGCGGCCGGGTTGGGGGTCGAAACTGCCCACGCTGTAGTTCTCGTCGAGGACATTGCGGAACTGGGCAAAGGCGTACAATCCCCCAGGCCCCCTGAACAACTCCTGACGCAGGAACAGATCCAGGACGAAGGAGCCGGCCACCTCCTCCACGGTGTAGGAGGAGGAGGACAGGTAGTAGAGCCAGGCGGTCTGGCCCGAGCGATACAGGGCCTTGGCCGAGAGGCTGGTCCCCGTGGGAGCGCGGCCGTTCAGCAGCAGGCTGAGGACATGTCTGGTGCGGAACGGCAGGGGCTGGCCGCTGGCTTCGTCCCGGGCCCAGGTCCAGGTGTGGGCCAGGGTGCTGTCCAGGTGGCGGCTCCAGGTGGACTTGAGCCAGGACTCGGTGCCCGCCAGGGTGGCCTGCCCGAGGTTGGCGTAGGGCTTGCCCGGTTGGGTGTCGATCAGGTCGTGAACGGCGGAGTAGAAGCCGCGGAAGCCCAGGGTCCCGTGGAGGATTCGGGGCTCAGCCAGGTCCAGGCCAAGCTCGCCCATCCAGGCGTACTCGGGGCGCAGGTCGGGGTTGCCGCCCACGGCGTTGGAGTACAACTCGCGTAGGCCCGGGAAGCGGGTCTTGTGCCCGCCGGAGGCCACCAGGGTCAGGCCCAGCGGCAGCTCCCAGCGCAGCACGGCGCGGTAGTCCAGGGCATCCTTGAAGTTGCTGCCGGCGCCGGCGCGGGGGTAGGTCTTGCCGCGGAAGACCTGATCGGCCATGAACTGGCGGCTCCAGCCAAGGCCCAGCAGCAGGGTCAGGGGGCCCAGGCGCTGGCGGTCCTCGGCGGCCAGGGTGAGGGTGTCGGCCTGGCTCTTCTCCTCGCCCTGCCAGGTCATGGTCGGGGCGCCGGGGACGCGCACCTCATCCTCCCGGTGGAGGTCCCGGGTGAAGGCGAGGGAGGCCTCCAGACGGTTGCCCCGGAGGGGCTGGAACACGGGCAGGAGTTGAAGCCCCAGGCTGTCGTTGTTGTAGTCGCTGACCGCGAACCAGGCCAGGGGGTCGGAGGTGAGGCCCTGGTACTGGGGGTTGCCGCGGTCCCGGATCTGGTCGGCGTGGTGCTGGTGCCAAAGGACCAGGTCCAGGCTTTGTAAGGTCAGGGGCGCGCGCCGGGGAAGCCACTGGACGGTGAGGCCCGAGGCCAGCGTGTAGTAGTGGGGGTACTCCCAATAGCGGAGGTAGTTGGCCCCCTCGAAGGGCGGCACGGTGCGGCGCTGGTTGAAGTAGTGGGAGACCAGGGAGATGGTCAGCGCGGGGTCGGGGCGCCAGCCCAGGCGGGCGGAGAGGCTGCCGCGGTCAAAACCGGAGCCCGTCCGCAGGCCCCCATCCTCGTGGAAGGAGAGGTTGTTGGCGTTGGTCTCGAAGGCGCTGGAGAGGGGATAGCCGTCGGAGTGCTGGAAGGCCCCCGAGAGGGCGGCGTCAAAGCTGCGGCCGCCCCAGCCCGCGAACAGGTCCGCCCCCAAGTCCCCGGGACGACTCCAATTCTGGTTGCCGCCAAAGGCCCGACCGTCCAGAGAGAGGCCCCGGCCGGGCCGCCGGCTGAAGACCCGGACCACGCCCCCCAGGGAGCCGGGGCCGTACAACACCGAGGTGACGCCCCGCTCGATCTCCATACCGGAGGCCCTTGAGGCGGCCAGGGAAGAGAGGTCGTAGTAGCCGGCGTAGACCTCCTTGATGGGAATCCCGTCCACCAGGAAGAGGGAGCGCTTCTCGTCAAAGCCCCGAAGGTAGGGAAAGTCGCCCATCTTGGGGTCCGAGTTGATCTCCACCCCGGGGGTCCCCGCCAGGGCCTCGGACACGGAGGCGGTGGCGGCGCTCTCAAGGGCGTTCAGGTCAATCGTGGTGGAGGTTGTGGACAGCGCCCCCCGTTTGCCCTGAACCACCAGGGTCTGGGTCTCCTCCGGGTCCTCCAGGGGCGCCTGGTCAGACCCATCGGGCGCCTCAAGGGCCTCTGTCTTGGGGTCTGGAGACATGGGTAGGGAGGCCTCCGGGGAGGCCGGGTTCAGGCCTTGCAGGGTCAGCAGGAGCAGAAGAAACGACAGCGACAAGGGGCACCCCTCCTAGGTTTCGCCGATATTACTATCCTGTTATATCGCAAATGCAAGCATTATTTCTGGCCCAGGGTGTTCAGAGTGCTGAAGGCTTGGCGGGCGGGGGCGGGCAGTTTTGAGGCCTTGACAGTTGAACCCTTAGGGGATTCAATTCGCCCCGTTCGAGGGCCTGCCTTGATAGGTTCCCTGACCCGAGGATTGCCCGATGACCTTGTTGCTTTTATGTACCTCGTCACTGCTGTTGGCACTGTTCGTGTGGTTCCTGCTGAACCTGGCCCGGGGTTACCTGGTCTGGCCCAAACTGCGGCCCGGAGGGGACACGGGGGACCAGGACCTGCCGGCCATCTCGGTGGTGGTGCCAGCGCGCAACGAGGAGACCAACATCAGGGCCTGCGTCAGCGCCCTGCTGGCCCAGGACTACCCCAGGGATCGACTGCAGATAGTTGTGGTGAACGACCACTCCACCGACGGCACCGGCCGGATCCTGCAGGAACTCCTCCAGGGTAACGAGGACAGGCTGGTGGTGGTGGACAAGGACAGCGATGATCTTCCCGAGCATTGGACCGGCAAGAACCACACCTGCTGGGTTGGTTACCGGCGCTGCACGGGGGACTGGCTGGCCTTTGTTGATGCGGATGTCACCGCCGGCCCCCAGACCCTCCGGACCTGTCTGCGCTGGTGCCTGGCGCGGGGTGCCGAGGCCCTCTCTCCGGTGCCCTTCCAGCAGACCGTCTCCGCGGGGGAACGAATGCTGCTGCCGGGCATCTACCTGCTGGTGGCGGGGGCCGTGCGCTTCGCCAGGGTGAACGACCCGCGGTATGCCAACGAGGCCCTGGCTTCGGGGCAGATGCTGCTGTTTCGCCGGGACACCTACGAGACCCTGGGGGGGCATCAGCGGGTGCGATCCTACTTGGTTGAAGACCTGGCCTTCGCCAAGCTGCTGAAGCGCGACGGCAAGGTGCTGCAGTTCGCCTTCGCCGACGAGCTGCTGTCCGTGCGCATGTACAAGTCAGCGACGGAGGTCTGGCAGGGCTTCTCCAAGAACATCGGCATCATCATGGGGGCCCAGCGCTTCGTCCCCGCCCTGCTGGCGGCCTGCAAATCCCTGGCCCTGGGTCCGGGGCCCTGGCTGCTGCTGGCCCTGGTGGCCTGGAGTGAAGGCCTGTGGTCAGTCCCTGGCCTGTTGGCTGGGGCCTCCGTGCTGTTGCAGTTGGTGCTCATGCTGGTGGCCGGGGTGGTGCTGCGGGTCCCCCCCTGGTTCCTGCCGGCCTTTCCGATAGCGGCCACGGTCCACGGGGCCATGCTCATGGTCAGCTGGTGGAAGAACAAACGGGGGGTGAGGGAATGGAAAGGGCGCTTGTATCCATGCTCGCCGCAGCTCTAGTACTTGGTTGGTCGCTGGGGGCCCTGGGGGCTGACTGGCAGCTTCAAAAGAACACCGACGGCATCAGAATCTGGACCCGGGAGTCAGCCACCTCCTCCTTCGACGAGTTCAAGGCCGAGGTGGTGCTGGATCATCCGGTGACAGTGCCCGCCTCCCTGGCCTTCGCCCCCGATACCTGGGCTAGGTGGATTGGCCGCGTGAAGAGCGCCTGGCTGATAGACCGGGTTGGGGACGGCGCGACCCTCACCAATACCCTGGTGGCTGGAACCTGGCCCGTGGCGGACCGGGACTCGCCCACCCGGAACACCATCACCCAGGACCCGGACTCGCTCACCATCATAATCCAGACCTTCGCCGAGCCGGCCGCCGCCCCACCCTCCAGGGACGCTGTGCGTGTGACCCACCTGGAGGGGACCTGGACCTTCCAACCCCTGGGCCCCCAGCGCACCCGCGTATTGTGGGAGGTGGCAACCCAGCCCGGAGGGGACATCCCGGCGGTGCTGGCCAATGCGGTGGTGGTTACCCAGCCCTTTGACACCCTCAAGGGCCTGCGCAAGGCGTGCCAGAAACTGGGCCTGCAGGACTCCCTGCCCGCGGACTTCCAGGACCAGGATCAACCCTGATCGACAGCCGCCCTTGGCGCTACCCGTACCCGTATCAGTGGCGTTTTGCTTGACCTTGCCCGGGGGGACTACTTGGCGGGGCTGCAGAACTCGCCTTTGCTGAGTTTGTCCGCTACCACCTGGGAGACCTTGGTGCCAACGGGCACATCGGAGGTCAGCCAGACATTGCTGCCCACGGTGCTGCCCTTGCCCACGGTGACGCGGCCCAGGACGGTGGCGCCGGCGTAGATGGTCACATCATCCTCGACGATGGGGTGCCGGGGGATGCCCTTCACAGGCTTGCCATCCTTGTCCAGGGGGAAGCTCTTGGCGCCCAAGGTCACGCCCTGATAGAGGCGCACATTCTTGCCGATGATGGAGGTCTCGCCGATGACGACGCCGGTGCCGTGGTCGATGAAGAATCGTTCGCCAATGGAGGCCCCGGGGTGGATGTCGATGCCCGTAATGGAATGGGAGTATTCGCTGATGATACGGGGCAGCAGGGGCACCCCCATGAGGTGCAGTTCGTGGGCCAGGCGGTGGCAGGTCACGGCCTGCACGCCGGGGTAGCACACCAGGGCCTCGTCGGGGCTGGTGGCGGCGGGGTCGCCCTCGTAGGCGGCGCGGATGTCCTTGAGGAGCGTCTCCTGGATCACGGGGAGGCGCTGGAGGAAGCCCGCCGCAGTCTCGTCGGCCCTGTCCTCGCAGCCGCGCCGGCGCTTGAGGTCCGGGGTGGTACAGGTGAAGCAGTAGGCCCGTTTGATCTGCTCGGGCAGAAGCTTCCAGACCCCGTCCAGCACCGCGCCCATGTGAAAGGGCATGGTCTCGGGGGTGATGTCGGTGGCCCCAAAGTACCCGGGGAACAGCAGCTTCTTCAAGTCCTCCACCAGGGAGATGACCACCGCCCGGTCAGGGGCCAGCCGGTGACCCTCGATCTTGAGGCCCTCACCATTCTTGTCACGGTAGGGTTTGGCCAGAGCGTCAACCAGCGACACCAGATCCAGGGACATCCGTTCGGGCTTGTTCATTGCGGGGGCTCCCCTCCATTTGAAGCCCCTGAAAGATAGTCTGGCCAACCCAGGTGGTCAATGGGTTCCACACGGGCCTTGAAACGAACCGGGTGGACGGGGTATCCTGGCACCCGTCATTTAACAGCGACTCTAGTCATGGGGGGATCGAATATGAAAAAGCTTCTTCTTGGCCTGCTGTTGTCCGGCCTGTTGGCTGCCTGCGGTGGGGGCGGCGGGGGAAGTGTGGTGGACGATGACGGGGTTGGCTACGACTGGCAGGGCCAGGACATCGTGGGCAACGAGGACGCCTGTCTGCCCCAATGTACCGGCAGGGAGTGTGGCCCCGACGGTTGTGGGGGCCAGTGCGGCAAGTGCCCCACGGGCGCCCCCATCTGCGTGCAGGGCGTCTGCGCCCTGGCCCAGAACGACACTTTTCAGCCCGACACCCAGGACAATGACGCCTGCGTGCCCGACTGCAACGGCAAGGAATGCGGCAGCGACGGCTGCGGTGGTGATTGTGGCACCTGCCCCCAGGTGGCCCCGGTCTGCGAAGCGGGCGCCTGCCAGCTTGATTGCCAGCCCCAGTGCACCAATAAGGAATGCGGCAGCGACGGCTGCGGCGGCGACTGCGGGGACTGCGGCCTGAACAAGGAATGCAAGCTTGGCGCCTGCGTCACCAAGTGCACGCCCAAATGTACCGGCAAAGAGTGCGGCGACGACGGCTGCGGCGGCTTCTGCGGTACCTGCCCCGACTTGGCCCCCTTCTGCACCGCCGGGCTGTGCAAAGGCCAGTGCAGCCCCTCCTGCAAGGACAAGGAATGCGGCGATGACGGCTGCGAGGGCAGCTGCGGCAAATGCCCCGGCGCGGCCCCCTTCTGCGTGAAGAACCTGTGCCTGGTGACCTGCACTCCCCAGTGCATCGACAAGGACTGCGGCGACAACGGCTGCGGCGGCTCCTGCGGCACCTGCCCGGAGGGAAGCCAGTGCCGTCCCGACGGGACCTGCCAGGAGATCTGCCTCCCCGCCTGCAACGGCAAGGAATGCGGCGACGACGGCTGCGGCAGCACCTGCGGCACCTGCCCCGGCGCGGCCCCCTTCTGCGACAACCTGGGCCAGTGCAACGCCGTGTGCAATCCGGTCTGTACGGACCTGGAGTGCGGCAGCGACGGCTGTGATGGAAGCTGCGGCAAGTGCCCGGGGGCGGCCCCTCTGTGTCTGGCGGGCCTCTGCGCCGTGGACTGCAGCCCCAAGTGCGGCGGGAAGGAATGCGGGCCCGACGGCTGCGGTGGCACCTGTGGCAAGTGCCCCATCGCGGCCCCCATTTGCGACGCTGGCCTCTGCGAAACCAACTGCAGCCCCGCCTGCACCGACAAGGAGTGCGGCCCCGACGGCTGCGGCGGCACCTGTGGCAAGTGCCCCATCGCGGCCCCCTATTGTGACGACGCCGGCCTCTGCTCCAAGCAGTGCACCCCCGCCTGCACCGACAAAGAGTGCGGTCCCGACGGCTGCGGCGGCCTCTGCGGCAAGTGCCCCCTGGAGACCCCCACCTGTGTGGATGGCACCTGCGAGGCCCAGTGCGTCCCGCGCTGCGAAAACAAGGAATGCGGCGAGGACGGCTGCGGTGGCTTCTGCGGCACCTGCCCTGCCCTGGCCCCCATCTGCGAGGCGGGCGTCTGCA
>CAZMEC010000004.1:0-16716 GCA_964565265.1 uncultured Myxococcales bacterium | reverse complement strand
CGTCTGCAAGAAGTCTGACTGCGTGCCAAGTTGCACCGGCAAGACCTGCGGCGACAACGGCTGCGGCGGCGTCTGTGGCACCTGCACGGGGGGCAAGGTCTGCAGCACCTCCTTCGCCTGCGTGGCCGCCGGCTGCGCGGCCTGCAGCCCCTGGCAGACCTGCGTGAACAACGCCTGCAAGGACCCCGCCTCCCTGGGCGCCTGCCCCTACGGCGGCACCATGATCTCGGCCAACTGCAAAGATGTGGACGCCGTGGGTTGCTGCGACGGCGCGGCCCTGCATTACTGCGAAACCAACGACGAAGCGCATGAGGGCTGCCCCGCGGGCAAGGCCACCTGCCTGTGCAAGCTGGACTGCTCCAAGGAGTTCGCCGAGGACGGCACCCCCCTGCCCTTCTGCACCTGGTGGGACGAGGCCGCGTTCTTCGTCTGCGGCCCCGAGGTGACCCAGACCCCTGCGGAGCTTGAAGGTAGCTGCCCCTGGACCCCCTGCACCCCCAATTGCAACGGCAAAAGCTGCGGTGATGACGGCTGCGGCGGCACCTGCGGGACCTGCCCGGAGGGCCAGTTCTGTGGTGATACCGGCCAGTGCGCCCAGGGTAGCTGTTCGGGCCTCTGCGGCACCGAGGTAATGGCCGCCGCGGGCTGCTTCTGCGACGCCACCTGCGTCCAGTACGGGGACTGCTGCGAGGACATCTGCGACACCTGCCCGGAGCTGAACCTCCCGGGCTGCTGCACCCCCCAGTGCAACGGCAAGGTCTGCGGCCCGGATGGCTGCGGCGGCCTGTGCCAGCCCAAGGGAGAGTGCGCCGCCAACGAGACCTGCAACGCCAATGGCACCGCCTGTGTCACGGCCCCGGACTGCAACGACGCGGACTGCCCCGCCCCCTGGCAGGTCTGCGTCCACGGCGAATGCGGCAACCCCGTGGTCGAGGACAGCATCTGCCCCTACGGCGGCTACCTGGTCGAAGGCGAATGTGGCAGCACGGACGCCGTGGGCTGCTGCGGCGGCGAGGACCTCTACTACTGCGAGACCAACGACGAACTGCACACGGGCTGCCCCGAGGGCCTGGACTCCTGCCTGTGCTGGTTGCCCTGCGGCAGCGCTGAGAAGACCTGCGGCTGGGACGAGGACAACGGCTGGATGAACTGCCTGGACAGCGCCGTGGAGCCCCCCGAGGGTACTCCCCTGACCTGCGACTGGTTTGAGTGCACCCCCGACTGCAACGGCAAGGAGTGCGGCAGCGACGGCTGCGGCGGCTTCTGTGGCACCTGCACGGGCAGCAAGACCTGCAGCGACGCCGGCAAGTGCGTGGGCGCCAAGGCCCCCATCATCATCACCGAGTACCTGGCCGACCCCGCCGCCGTGGCGGACACCGCCGGGGAATGGTTTGAGGTCCACAACACCGGCAGCCAGCCCGTGGACATGAACGGCTGGACCCTCCGCGACAAGGATGGCGAGACCCACACCATCGCCAACGGCGGTCCCCTGAACATCCCCGCCAACGGCTTCGCGGTCTTTGCCATCAACGGCGACAAGACCAAGAACGGCGGCATCCCCAAGGTGACCTATGTCTTCAAATCCTTCACGCTGACCAACACGGACGACGAGATCATCCTGGAGAACCAGGGCACCCTCATTGATGAAGTCCGCTACACCGCAGCCTTCCCCGGCGCCTCCGGCAAGGCGGCCGCCCTGGCCCCCGAGGTGGATTCCGGGGTCTACAACGACCTCCCCGAGAACTGGTGCGTGGCCGGAACAGCCTTTGGCTCCGGCGACAAGGGCAGCCCCGGCGCTGAGAACCCCTCCTGCGGCTTTGTCCCCGCGGGCTCCTCTCCCTACCTGACCGACGCGGAATGCGTGGACGGCACCGAGATGATGCTCTCCGCGGACGGCACCGAGGTGCTTTGCCTGCCCGTGAAAGAGGCCCAGCAGGCCTGCGGCTGGGGCGACGGTGTCTGCGCCGAGGGCCTGGACTGCATCTGGACCTCCGACAAGTACGAGCAGGGCGTGTGTCTGGCCCCCACGGTGGCCGGCCAGGACTGCGGCGGCTTCGGCCAGCCCCTCTGCGAGGAAGGCCTGTTCTGCAACTGGACCGACGCCAACTACACCGCCCGCGAATGCGCCGCCCCCGAGGCCTCCGGCGCCTCCTGTGGCCTGCCCGGCCTGGGCCTCTGCCCGGAGGGTGAAGACTGCATCTGGAACAGCTCCTCCAAGCTCGCCGCCACCTGCCTGACCAAGGGCCAGGAGGGGGACCCCTGCGGCGACTTCGGCCAGCCCCTCTGCGAGGAAGGCCTGTTCTGCAACTGGACCGACGAGTACCAGTCCGAGCGTGCCTGCTACCCCCTGGCCACGGAGGGCGAGACCTGCATGTTGCCCGGCTTTGGCGACTGCCTGGAGGGCCTGGACTGCGTGTGGCTGGATGAGGACGAGACGGACGCCGCCTGCACCGCCCCCCTGGCGGAAGGCGCCCGCTGCGATTTGGTGGGCGCGGGCCTCTGTGGCGAGGGCCTGGGTTGCAGTTGGACGGACGAGGATCAGACCGAGGCCGTCTGCATGGGCCCGGAGGTCCTGGGCTCCCCCTGCATGACCCCCGGCTACGGCACCTGCGGCACCTGGACCGCCTGTGTCTGGGATGACGACTCCGAGACCAGCGCCCACTGCACCCCCCTGCTGCTGGCCGGCGACGAGTGCGGCTACGGCCTGGGAATCTGCGTCTCCGAGTTCGCCTGCGTGCTGGACGCCTATGACTTTGGCGCCAGCTCCCACTGTCTGCCCCTGCGGCAGGCCGGCCAGGAATGCGGCTATGGCGTGGGCGAGTGCGCCGGTGGCGGCTACTGCGACCAGTTCTCCGGTAGCTGCGAGTTCGACGAGTGCTATTACGATGGCAGCTACGGGGACGGTGATTGTGATGTGAACTGCCCCTTGGCGGACCCCGACTGCTGATGACCCGAAGGAGTCCTGCCGTGCAACGCCTTGCGCTACTAATCTGCTTCCTGTTCGCCGTGTCCTGCGGCGGCGGCTCCGACGGCTCCGCTGGACCTGGACTGGACGCCTTCGCCCCGGACTGGAACTTCCCCAAGCCCGATAGCAGCGGCGACCAGGGCCCGGACCAGGACCTGAAGCCGGGGCCGGATGGTGCCGTCGATCAGGACTTCCAGCAAACCCAGGACGGCATCTGCACTCCAAGCTGCGGCCTGCATGAGTGCGGCAACGACGGCTGCGGAGGTAGCTGCGGCACCTGCCCTACCGCCCTGCCCAACTGCGTCGCCGGCTATTGCCAACTGGACTGCAACTCGGACTGTTTTGGCAAGCAGTGCGGTGACGACGGCTGCGGCGGCCTCTGCGGCACCTGCCCCCCGGCCCTGCCCAACTGCGTCAGCGGCACCTGCCTCGCGGACTGCACCTCCAACTGCCAGGGCAAAAGCTGTGGCGACGACGGCTGTGGCGGCCTCTGTGGCACCTGTCCACCCGCCATGCCCAACTGCGTCGCCGGCGTCTGCAAGGGCAACTGCACGGCCAACTGCCAGGGCAAGGAGTGTGGCGATGACGGCTGCGGAGGCCTCTGCGGCAACTGCCCGCCCCTGCAGCCCGACTGCCAGGCCGGCGTCTGCATCTCTGACTGCGTGAAGAACTGTAACGGCAAACAGTGTGGCGACGACGGCTGCGGCGGCTCCTGCGGAAACTGCGGCAACGGCTCCTACTGTGACAGTGGCTCTTGCGTGGGCGGCCAGGGCTCCATCGTCATCACCGAGATCATGGCCGATCCCGCCAAGGTTCTGGATGCCAGCGGCGAGTGGTTCGAGCTTCACAACACCGGCCAGGTGGCCATCAACATCGGCGGCTGGGCCATCGTGGATTCGGGCAGCGATGCCCACCTCATCAGTGCCGGCAACCTGACCATCCCCGGCGGCGGCTACATGGTCCTGGCCCGCAAGGGCTCGGGCAACGGCGGCATCTCCGGTATCGGCTATGTCTACGCCGACTTCCTGCTGGCCAACGAGTCGGACGAGATCTACCTCCTGGACAGCAACTACAACATCGTGGACGGCGTGGAGTACGGCCCCGGCTTCCCCATGAAGGCGGGCAGGGCCATGTCCCTGGACCCGGGCGCCTTCAACGACAACAACAACCCCTACTCCTGGTGCTACGCCTACACGACCTACGGGTCCGGCGACTTCGGTACCCCCGGTAAGGCCAACCCAAGCTGCTACTGAGCCCCCGGAGGATCCATGCCCCCCCTGTCCCAGCCGCCCTTCCTGCCCTCCACCCCTGCGGAGTTGGCGCCCCTGGGCTGGTCTGGCCTGGATGTCCTCATCGTCACCGGTGATGCCCACCTGGACCATCCCGCCTTTCCCGCCGCCCTCCTGGGCCGCCTGCTGGTCTCCAGGGGCTATCGAGTGGCGGTGGTGCCTCGCCCCTTAGAACCCCAGGACCTGGCAATTTTTGGAGCTCCGAGGCTTTTTGTGGCCGTGGCCCCCGGCACCATGGACTCCATGGTGGCCAACTACACAGCCCTCAAGAAACCCCGTCGCGACGATCCCTTCTGGCCCCCAGGGGACCCGCGCCGCCGCCCCGACCGGGCCCTCATCAACTACTGCAACCTCGTGCGCCGCGCCTTTGGCAAGGCCATCCCCCTGGTGGCCGGAGGCGTTGAAGCCTCCATGCGGCGCTTCGCCCACTACGACTTCTGGTCCGACTCCATCCGGCGGCCCGTCCTGCTGGACTGCGGGGCCGATCTGCTGCTCCACGGCATGGGCGAGGGCCCCCTCCTGGAGCTGGCCGCCGCCCTTGACGGAGGCGCCACCCCGGGCCCCGAGACCTGGGCCACCCTCCCCGGAGCCGTCTGGAAGTTGCCCGCCTCCGTGGCCGTCCCCGGGGCGCAGGATCTCCCCAGTGTGGAGACCGTGCAGGACGATCCCCTGGCCTTCGTGGAGGCCCACCGGCTGGCCAGCCGCCCCTTGCAGCGCCGCCACCTGCGGCAGACCTGCGCAGGCAAGGCTGTTTTGTGCAACCCCGCCTGGGCCCCCCGGGATGCCGCCCTGTTTGATGAAGCCCAGAGCCTGCCCTACTCCCGAAACATCCACCCCATCCACGGCGTGAGCGAGCTGCCCGCGCTTACCCAGGTGAGGTTCTCTGTGTGCAGTCACCGGGGCTGCTTTGGGGGCTGCGCTTTTTGCTCCATTGGGGCCATGCAAGGCAAGGACATCCTCACGCGGCCCGGGGACTCCGTGCTGGCCGAGATTCGCGCCATGACCGCCCACCCGGCCTTCCGGGGGACCATCCAGGATCTTGGGGGGCCATCGGCCAACATGTACGGCACGGGCTGCACAGAGCAGGGCTGCACCCGCCTGTCCTGTCTGTTTCCGAACATATGCTCAAAATTGAACCGGGACCAGGGCCTCTACCTGGACCTGCTCGCCCGGGCCTCCGCCCTCCCCGGGGTGCGTCACCTGTTCGTCACCACCGGCCTGCGCAGCGACCTGGCGGCCCACGACCCGCGGCTGCTGGACACCATCACCCGCAGGCACACCAGCGGGCACCTGAAGCTGGCCCCCGAGCACATCAGCGCCGCGGTCCTGGAGGCCATGCGCAAGCCCGGCGTCGAGCACTTCGACGAGGTCCTGGCCGCCTTCCGCCGCAGCTCCAGCGCCGCCGGCCGCACCCAGTTCCTCCTGCCCTACTTCATGGCGGCCCACCCCGGCTGCACCATGGGGGACATGGTGGATCTGGCCGAGTTCCTGGCGGACCGCCACCTGATCGTGGAGCAGTGCCAGATCTTCACCCCCACCCCCGGCACCGCCTCCAGCGTGGCCTACGCCACCGGCATCTCCCCCGACACCGGCGAGAAGATCTTCGTCGAGCGCGACCCCAAAAGAAAAGAACTCCAAAAAGCCCTGGCCCTCCGCCACCTCCCCGAGATGCGCCCCCTGGTCCTCCAAGCCCTACGCCAAGCCGGCCGCCCAGGCCTGGCCCGCAAGATCCTCCCCCCACCACCAACCCAGTCCAAGCCGCGAACGAAGTGAGCGGATCGCCCGTCCGAACCCCGACCGCAAGGGAGGGGTTGCCCGCTTCCTCCGCTTGCTTCGAGCCCGGCTTCGGAATGGGGCCTGGGTTGGCCGTATTTCCCCCCGGGCCCCCCTGGCGTGTCAGCAAACGGGCCTTGACTTTTCGCCCCTTCCGGGGGACATTTTTGCCCGGTTTTTCCGACACCAAGTTCGTCAGAACAGAAAGGGATACAAATGAAGAAGGTAAGAATCGCGATCAACGGTTTTGGCCGCATTGGCCGCTTGGCTCTGCGCTATGCCCTGGAGAAGGACAACCTGGAGGTCGTGGCCATCAATGACCTGGTGGACGCCGAGACCCTGGCCTACCTGTTCAAGTACGACAGCGCCCAGGGCGGCTTCAAGGGCACCGTTGAGGCCCAGGGCACCGACCTGGTGGTGAACGGCAAAGTCATCAAGGGCTACTCCCACAAGGTCGTCGAGGAGAACCCCTGGAAGGACCTGGACATCGACTTCGTCATCGAGGCCACCGGCGTGTTCGTCGACGATGTGAAGGCCGGGGCCCACCTCAAGGCAGGCGCCAAGAAGGTCATCATCACCGCCCCCGCCAAGGGCGAGGTCAAGACCCTGGTCCTGGGCGTCAACGAGACCGAGTACGACGCCAGCAAGCACCACATCGTGTCCAACGCCTCCTGCACCACCAACTGCCTGGCCCCCATTACCAAGGTGATGCTGGACAACTTCGGCATCGAGAAGGGCCTGATGACCACCATTCACGCCGGCACGGCCTCCCAGAAGGTTGTGGACAGCCCTTCCAAGAAGGACCCCCGGGCCGGCCGCTCGGTGTTTGGCAACATCATCCCCGCCAGCACCGGCGCCGCCAAGGCTGTCGCGCTGGTGCTGCCCGCCACCAAGGGCAAGCTGACCGGCATGGCCTTCCGCGTGCCCACCATTGATGTCTCCGTGGTGGACCTCACCGTGGCCACCATCAAGCCCACCTCCCTGGAGGAGATCAACAAGGCCATGAAGGCCGCCTCTGAGGGCTCCATGAAGGGCATCCTCGGCTACACCGAGGACGATGTGGTCTCCACCGACTTCCTGGGTGACCGCCGCAGCAGCATCTACGACGCCGGCGCCTGCATTCAGCTTGACGAGAAGTTCTTCAAGCTGGTCAGCTGGTACGACAACGAGATGGGTTATGCGTGCAGGGTCATCGACCTGCTGCTCTACATGAACTCCAAAGCCTGACAGGTAGGTGCATGGGCACCAGGTATTCTGAAGGCATCATGGGAAGGACGGCCCTCTGGGTCCGGATCTTCCTTTACAGCCTGTTCTCTCGGACTCGCACCGATGAACACTGGCGCGACGCCATCGCTGAACTTGGCGAGGGCGCGCCAGTGGTGCATGTGCTGGAGGTGCGCAGTTCCCTGGACGGGCTGCTGCTGAACTACTGGCTCAGCCGCAATGGCCTGCGCCCGGTGTTCGTCGCCAATGGCTTTCGGTCCTGGATGTTCAAGCCTTTGCATCTCATCCTGTCCTGGCCAATCCTGCGCCTCCTGGGCTATGCGGCGCCCTCCACCTCCGATCCCAAGGGCTTCGCCCGCACCGTGGCGGAGGGCAAGCCGGGCCTGCTGTTCATCAAGAAGAATCGCCTGCTGTTCTCGCCCTCAAGCGTCTGCGGCACGGACTACATAGAAGCCCTGGTGGACCTCCAGCGGACCAGCCCCGCCCCCCTCAAGCTGATCCCCCATGTGGTCATCTGGAACATGGGCGCCGAGCGCCTCCGCAAGCGCCTCCTGGATATGGTCTTTGGCAGCCCCAGCGTGTCCGGGCTCCGGCGCTTCTTTGCCTTCATGCAGAATGCCTCCAATGTCCGGGTCTACCACGGGGCCGTCCAGGACCTCCGCGACATCCTGGCCGCCCAGCCGCCTGAAACCAGCACCCGAGACCTGGCCCAGAAGATCCGCTTCCTCCTGCACCGGGAGATTGGCGCCGAGCTCAAGGTCGCCCGAGGCCCCATGCAGAAGGGCGCCGCCAAGGTCTGCGAAGAGATCCAGGCCAACCCCGAGTTCAGCTCGGGCCTGGACAGCCTCGCCCAGGAGGAACACAGCTCCCCTGCCAAGCTCCGCCGCCGCAGCCGCCGTTACCTCAAGGAGATCGCCGCGGACATGCGGGAATCCCATATCCGGGCCTTGTCAACCATCCTGACCCCCGTCTTCAATCGCCTGTTTTCGGGCATTGTCGTTGACATGGAACTGCTTGATACGATTAGAGAAAGTTCCCGGAAGGCCCCAGTGGTCCTGGTGCCCGCCCACCGCTCCCACGCGGACTACCTGATCCTCTCCTATCTGCTGTACAACAACGGCATCGTGCCCCCCCACATCGCCGCCGGGGCCAACCTCTCCTTCTTCCCCATGGGCCAGCTCTTCCGCCGCTGCGGCGCCTTCTTCATCCGCCGCACCTTCAAGGGCAACCGCCTCTACGGCTTCTGCCTGTCCCACTACATCCGCAAGCTCATCAAGGACGGCCACAGCCTGGAGTTCTTCATCGAAGGCGGCCGCTCCCGCACGGGCAAGGTCCTGCCGCCCCGCTTTGGCATCCTCTCCAACATCGTGGACACGGTGCTGTCCGGCAGTGCCCGGGATGTCATCTTCATCCCCGTCTCCATGTCCTACGACCGCATCATCGAGGCGGGCTCCTACACGGCCGAAATCTCCGGCATGGAGAAGCAGTCCGAGAATGTCGCCGGCGTCGTGAAGAGTGCCTCCATCCTGGACTCCCACTACGGCGTCATCTACATCTCCGGCGGGCGTCCCCTGGGCCTGGACGAGTTCCTCAAGGAGAATGGCTGGCAGGAGGGCGAACCGGCCCCCGACCATCGCCGCTACCTTATTCGCAAGCTGGGCTACTCATTGCTGCGGGAAATCGAGCAGGCCAGCGTGGTCACCCCCTCGGCCATCCTCGCCACCATCCTGCTGACCCACTTCCGTCGCGGCATTAGCTGGAGTCGCCTCTGCCGCAAGGCCGGCTTCCTGGTGCGCTACATCCGGGACCGCCGGGGCGTACTCTCCTTGAACATTGATCGGGTCCTGCGAGCCAAGGCCAGCGAATTGGGCCTGGCCCTGGAGAACAGCGCGGACGATCCCCTGGGCCACCAGATGGACACGGCCCGGGGCAAGGCCATCTGGCCCGCCCTGGAGACCACCATGGCCACCTTCCTGCAGGAGGGCTGGGTGGAGGTCGTGGAGACCGAAGGCGAGAAGGTCTACTCGGTGCTGCCCAGCAGGCGCGTCTACCTGGACTACTACCGCAACAGCATGTTGCACCTCATGCTCCGCGAGGCCTTCCTGGCGGTGTCCATCCTGGCCCGCTCCCACACCGGCGTCATCGGCCACAACCTGCTGCTGTCGGACATGGAGTTCCTGTCCAGGCTGATGCGCGGCGAGTTCATCTTCCGCGTGGGCCGCATCGACGATGGTATGCACGCCGGCCTGCGGGCCCTTGAAGACCTGCACTTCATCAAGGCGCACCCCAACGGGGTCTCGGTGGACCCGGACCACCTGGAGGACCTCCAGATGCTGCGCAACGCCGTCATGCCCGTGCTGGAGTCCTACCTCATCGCCGCCCGGCACCTGCCCGTGCTGCGCTGGCGCGGGGCCATGCCCGACAAGGAATTGGTCAAACGCATTCTGGAGAAGGCCAAGCGGGAGTACTTCGAGGGCCAGGTCACCTGCGCCGAGGCGGTCTCCAAGATCACCCTGGGCAACGCCGTGCAGGCCTTCACCGACACCGCAATTCTGGAGCAGATCACCACTGGCCTGGACTCAGGCAAGCTGAAGTTCACTGACACTGAGGCAATAGAAAAGCTGGACTCCATCCGCTGGCGGCTGGAGCTACTGCTTGGCATCTCCGCCTGAACGGCGACTATTCCTTGATGATGGCGCCGGTGGGGCAGGCTTCCACGCAGGTGCCGCAGTCGGTGCACTTGCTCTTGTCGATGGTGTAGGCGGGGTCGCCCTCGGCGATGGCGGCCTCGGGGCACTGGTCGATGCAGGAACCGCAGCAGATGCAGTCTTCGGTAATCTTATGAGCCATGATTTTCCTCCAGGCTGTGCAAGTCTTCCCCAAGAGACCCTCCGTCCCTGGGCAAGCGCTTTTTATCCGCCCTGAAAATTGCAGTCAAGTAAAACCGCCGTCCTTGCAGCGGCTGGCCCGGTCTGGTAGATTTCGGGCGCAATCGTCGGGAGGCTTGGCCCATGCCCATTCGCTATCTGTCAGTGCTTGCTTTCGTGGTTCTCACCGTGGCTGCTTGTGGGGGCACGGGGGGAGGCGAAGAAGACACCCTCCCGGGGGACATCTGCTACTTCTGCGGCGACGGTGGCCTGGACACGGTGGACACCATCGACACCCTGGCGGACACCCTGCCCGATACCCTGGCGGACACCCCCCAGGACCTGGAGGATGTGAAGGACGACGAGTGGGGCGGCTGGGAGGACGCCATCTTCCAGGAGATTCCCACCTTCGAGATCATCGAGGAAGAGGTCGGCGAGCAGCCCGTCACCTACGAGACCTTCGGCACCATGACCTTGTCCCGCAAGGGCCTCCTCATCGGATCCAAATATGTTCAGTTCCGCTTCGCCCGGATGGACTACTGGAAGGTCCCCCCGGAGCAGTGGGAAAGCCGCCTCAAGTACATCCGGGAGGCGGGCTTCAACGGCATCGCCACGGCCGCCTGCTGGGCCCGCCATGAGCGTCGCCAGGGCACCATTGATTTCGGCTCCCCGGGCCTCAACCTGGCCTCCTTCCTGGACCTGGCCACCGCCCAGGGCCTCTATGTGTACTTCATGGCCGGTCCCTGGATTGGTGAGGGGGCTGCGGGTGGCTGCCTGCCCCAATGGCTGGCCCTCAAGCCCGGCACCACCGCAGTACTGGCAGCAGACGGCAAGATTGTCCCCCGGGAGGGCGACAAGGACTTCATCGATGCCCTCACTCCCTACTTCAACGCCATGAACGCCGTGGTCAGCCCCCGGCAGATCACCAAGTCCCAGGTCGCCAAGGTGGTGTTCTACCAGTTTGAGGACGCCTGGGACCTCTATGCCCACCTCAAGGAAGCCATGATGCTGGGCGCCGAATTCATGTCCGGCGTCCCCATCGAGAACAAGCGCCCCAACGGGATGCAGTACTTCGCCGCGCTGCGCCAGCTTGCCCAGGTGGGTGGCATCAACCTGCCCATGTTGACCTCCATCACGGGCCAGTACCCGGACGGGGGCCGCCTCATCACGGCCCTGGGGGAAACCCTTGGGGTCTACCCGGCGTTCAGGTTCCGCAGCGACGACCCCTACGAACCCTTTGAAGCGCGGCTCGTGGCTTTGAAGGCCGAGATGCGCAGCCCCTCCATGCACGGCACCCTGTACAATGCCATCCCCGCCATCGTCAGCTCCTGCGCCCCCTACCCCGGCCATATCAACCGCCTCTTTGCAGCGGGCGCAGATGTGGTGGTGGTGGATGGCTTCGACAGCGCGGCGTCCACCTTCGGGCCGGGCCTCATCAAGCCCGGCGCCTCCTACGCCAAGGTCTTTCCCGCCCTGGCGGGCCTGGACCTGGCCTTCACCCAGGCCAACACCCACGAACTGGGAGTCTTCACTGCCGAGGGGCTTCCCACCGAACGCTACTTCGCCCTGCGGCCTCCAGTGCGCTTCCTGGACCGGGTCTCCGGCCTCATCGGAAGTCGGGAACTGCCCCTGCGAACGGGACCCAACAACGAGGGCCAGCCCCCCTTCTCCGTGAAGAACAAGAACCTGGGTGCCATTGAAAATGAGTGGGCCCAGGGCGAGTTCTCTGCGGTGGCGGGAGTGGTGGGGCTCTTTGGTGACTGGTTCTCGGATTGGTTCCTGGCCCCCCTGCCCAACCCCCAGGGGAGGGCCTCCTACATGATCTACGGCTCGGATGGCACCACCCTGATCAACCTTCCCAATGTCGAGGAGTTGGACAAGACGGGGCAGAACAACGGCAAGCGCAGCGACCAAATCACCACCGTGACCTTCGCCGACGCCCAGTTGCCCCGGCACAGCAATGTGGTGGTGCCTGCCCTGGACCGCGACAATCTGGGCCCCTCGGAGGCCGGCTGGGGCTCCAAGCTTTTGTACCTGAATCATCCCCTTGGCGCGGGCTACCCGGTGATTGAATACTGCACCTCCAACCTCGCAGAAGAGCGGGACTTCAACAACCGCAAGCTGCTGGTCCTGTATGGCGAGCCCCGGGTGAAGGCCGAAGGCGTCTGGCTCACGGAGCCCGGCGAGTTGTCGCTCATGGGCTTTGCGGGCACCCCGGCGCCGAAGTTCAACAACCTGCCCGGCGGCGGCCTCTATGCCGATCCCGGCAGCAAGTTGGCCATCCAGACCCAGCACGATCAGACGGGCTCTCTGGTGCTCGATCTGCCCTCCGGGCGCCGCCTCCAGGTCCTGTCCACCACAGCCGAGACCGCGGAGCGCTTCTGGTTTGGCAAGGACCCTGCGGGCTGGGATGTGGGCGTGTCCGGACTTGACTACCTGGACTCCGTCACCAAGGACGGAACCAAACTGAAGCTTACGGGCAAGCTCAGCCCCGGCGAGAAGGAGATCATCCTGTTGCTCCACGAGGAGCCGGGCAAGATCTCCATGGACAACCTGGAGATGACCTGCAAGTGGCATGCCGTGGCGGACATGGCCCTCTGCTCCTGGGAGGAGCCCGAAGCCAAGACCACCATCCAGGGGCTCAGTTCCTTCGTGGTCAGGTCTGAGGCAACCCCCAACACGCCCGCGGACCTGGGCTACAGCCAGTACCCCGAGGCCTTCCTCAAGGAAGAAGGCAAGGCCGTGTCCTCCTCCGACCCCCGGATTTCTGTGGTGGACGGCGTCCTCTGGTACAGCACCTCTGTGGCCGTGATGAACGCCCCCGTGGAGGGCACCCAGGTCTACCTTGGCATGGACGCCGGGGCCGACCTCGTGTCCGCCTATGTGAACGGGACCTATGTGGGGACGGCCACCTCCCTTGGGGGCCGCCTCCAATCCCAGGCTGAGGTCCAGCAGGGCTTCACCGCCATGGGCCTGAATGTGCCCGCCAATCTGGTGAAGGCCGGGGACAACGCCGTGGCCTTCCGGGTGCTGCTCTGGGGCCGCTCCGATCGCTACCTGCCGGAGATCCAGTCCTTCCTGCCCCTGCTAGGCGAACACCAGGACGAGGACGAGCTGCTGCCCCACCTGGTGGTGGCCGGGGCCAACCCTGTCTCCCTCAAGGGCATAGGCGGGCCAGCCTACCTGCAGTTCGGTGGAGGCAAGTTGTTGTTGAACAGCTCCTGGTACATCGGCAAGGGGGACGCCACGGGCTTTGGCAGGACCTTTGGCATGCTGTCAGACTGGCACCGGGTCTCCGGGGCCTCCACGCCCTCGGGCTGGTCTGCCGTGTCTGTGCCCAGCGAGGCCGCCCCCCTCCAGTTGGATGACGGCGAGACCAAGTGGCTTAGCGCGGCCTTTGACCGCAGCCCCTGGGCCGCCGAGGGCACCGCCGGGTTGGATGTGATCCTTGAGGGCCGGGGCCTGATGGCCCTGGTGTACCTCAATGGCGTCTTTGCAGGTCGCTGGTACTCGGACGAGGCCAGTCTTGGCCAGGGCCTTCACTCGGAGTTGCAGGCCGGTCACCTGGTGCGCCCCGTGGGCCTGCGAAGCCCCGGTACCCAGGAGGGCGTCCTGAACCGCAGCCGCATCCGGCTTCCCGCGGAGGCCATGTCTTTGGATACCAACCGGATCACCGTGGCTCTGTTCGACCTGACCCCCCCTGGGGACCTGGACCTGGCAGTGGAGGGCTATGGCACCATCCCGGGCAGGGCCAGTCTCAGCCGAATGGAGCTGGCCTGGAACCAGGACCGCCTATTGTCGGGCACCGCCGCGGCGCCCATCGCCTTGGTGCAGCGCACCCGCACCATCACCATCGAGCCCATGCCCGCCGAACCCGTCGAGTAGACTCCAAGAAGCGTCAGTCCCAGGACTAGGACAGGAAGGGCAGCACCTTGCGCAGGTCCTGGCCGGGGACCACCTGGGTGGCCACCTTTGCCAGGGCCTCAGACTTGCAGTTGAAGGCCAGGGAGAGGCCCGCGGACCGGGCAATCTCCACATCATTGAAATTGTCGCCGACGAAGGCCGTCTCCTCCAGCGCCACCCCCAGACGCCCGGCCGTCACCTTCAGGGCGTCGGCCTTGGCCTCGATGTCAAAGGGCGTGGGGGTGCCGCCGCTGAGGCGGCCAGAGGCATCGAAGTGGAAGCTGTTGCAGAAGACCTCGTCCACCAGTTTGTCCAGGCCAAAGTGCTTGACCACCAGGTCCAGGGTGCCGGAGATGATCACCAGATGGGCCCCCGAGGCCCGCAGCGTCTCCAGGGTCTCCCGGGCACCATCCATCAGGCGCATCCCGCTGATGACCTTGAGGAGGCCCTCCCGGGTGGCCCCCGCATCCTGAAGCAGCCGGATGTCCTCGAAGAACCAGCCGCGGTAGTCCAGTTCCCCCGCGAAGTAGCGCTCCATGGCCCGCCGCCTGGAGGTCTTGTCCACCCCATAGGCATCGTGGATGCTGTCCCACACGAAGACGGTGTCGTCCACCAGGGTGCCGTCCACATCAAAGGCAATGATCTTGTATTTGCTGGACATCCTACGCTCCAAACCGGCAGGCGACCCGCCTACCTGAAATCAAAGGGATAGACCACGGTGCAGGGTTTGTCCCCGGGGGCCGGGTACTGCAGCTCCGCCAGGATCCGCTGGAGGCAGCCCGCCAGCCGGGGGTTCCCGATGGCGTCGCTGCCCACCTTCACGGACTGGGCTTTGCCGTCCGGCGCCAGGAAGATGGTCAGGCTGACCTTGCCCCGGCGGCGCTGGGTTTCGTGGGTCCGATAGCAGTTGGCCACGCCACCCTTGGGACCAACCTGGGTCTTCACCGTGGCGATGATACCCTCGGTGTCACAGCCCGCGCCGGTGCGGGGCACCACCTTGCACTCCTGGCCCGCCCGCGCTTCCGAACCCCGACCGCCAGGGAGGGGGTTGCCCGCTTGTGCCTCCGAACCCCGACCGCCAGGGAGGGGGTTGCCCGGCTGCGCTTCCTTCCCCCCGCATCCCCCCAACAACAACAACGCCAGCAGCGCCACCTTCCCGTTCATCGGTCCACCCGCACGCCATTCACGGGGACGCTTTGGCCGCCCTCAAGCTGGGCCAGGGTCTGGCGCAGGAACCGCAGGTCCTTCCAGGCCTCCGCCTTGTTGGCCGGGGAGCGCAGCAGGTACGCAGGGTGGTAGGTGACCAGCAGGGGGATGCCTCCCAGGCTGTGGACCTTCCCGCGCAGGATCGAGAGGCTTTGCGTCGTGGCCAGCAGGCTTTGCGCCGCGGGACGCCCGATGGCCACCAGCAGCCGGGGTTCCGCCAGACGAATCTGGGCATCCAACCAGGGCCGACAGGCGGTCACCTCGTCGGCCTCCGGGTCCCGATTCCCCGGGGGGCGGCATTTGACGATGTTGGTGACCAGCAGTTCCTCGCGCTTCCAGCCCAGGGCCGCCACCATCTGGTCCAGCAAGCGCCCCGCCCGGCCCACAAAGGGCAGCCCCGTCTCATCTTCCGTCTGCCCCGGGCCTTCGCCGATGAACATGACGCCTCGCAGGGCCTGCCCGTTGCCAAAGACCACCTTGGTCCGCGTGTCCGCCAGCTTGCAGGCCCCGCAGGTCTGGGCGGCGGCGCAAAGCCCGGCCTCGTCCAGCCCCAGGATGGCCTCCCGATTCACAGCTACTCTCGGCACCACTGGCACCGCCGCTGGGCGATCCCCAGCCGGTTCGGACCTCCCCGTCCGAGGGGCCCTGGGCTCAGCCCGGCCCGGCCCCTGGGAAGCCCTGGGGGCTTGGGGGGGCTTGGGGGGCGCAAAGGCCTCCAGGGTGCCAACCAGTTCCGGCACCGGCAGCCCCCGGGCCACCAGTTCCTCCAGCAGCAGCACCCCGTCGCGCAATATGTCCTGGGCCTCCAGGCCCGGCGTCTTTTCCATGAGGGTCCCCAACCGTCAAAGCCCTGCTAGAGAACCACAAACCACGAAGTGTTTCAAGCCACGCCCGCTGCCCGCTCCCTCGCGGTCCCGGTTCGGCTTCGCCGCGGTCCGTCCAAGCCGCGCGCGTCAGCAAGCGGATCGGGTTGCCGTCGGCTGCTTCTCCCTTGCGCGCTCCCGCTTTTCGTCGCAACCTTGCTCGGCTTGCGGAGGTATTTCATGAACGACCAAGCCGTTTCCTCGTCAGTCCAGCTTCTCGACTCTCTGCGCGCGGACCTGCGAGCCAAGGCCACGCCCGAGTTTGCTGCCAGCGCCCGGCGCTTTTTCAAAGAAGAGGTGCGGGTCTACGGTGTGCCCACCCCCGTGGTGCAGGCCCTGGCCAGGCAATACCTCAAGACCCTCAAGGGCCAGCCAAAGGCAGCGATCTTTTCGCTGTGCGACCAACTCTGGCAGTCGGGCCACCTGGAGGAGAGCTTCCTGGCCTGCCAGTTTGCCCACGCCCAGCACCGCGGCTTCGCCCCGGAGGACTTCGCCACCTTCGAGCGCTGGATTCGCGAGGGCGTCACCAACTGGGCCGCCTGTGACACCTTCTGCAACCACACCGTGGGGGACTTCCTGATGGCCTTCCCCCAGTACCTTCAAGAGCTGCCCCGCTGGGCCGCCTC
>CAZMEC010000003.1:25866-44474 GCA_964565265.1 uncultured Myxococcales bacterium | reverse complement strand
AACGCAAGCTCTTATAATCGCGTTCAAACCCACAGAGGAGAACTCTCCATGGCCACGAAGAAACCCGAAGTCAAGAAGCCCGAAGTCAAGAAGCCCGTTGCCAAGCCCGCCGCGAAGCCCGCTGCGAAGCCTGCTGCGAAGCCTGCTGCCAAGCCCGCCGCGAAGCCTGCTGCCAAGCCCGCCGCGAAGCCTGCTGCCAAGCCCGCTGCGAAGCCTGCTGCCAAGCCTGCTGCCAAGCCGGCTGCCAAGCCCGCCGCGAAGCCCGAGCCCGCGGCCAAGCCCGTTGCCAAGCCCGTGCCCGCGCCCAAGAAGAAGTAATCCAGTTTCATCCAACTGCAAGGGGAATGCTTCCATGAAGACTGTCACCAAGCCCACCGCGAAGCCTGTTGCGAAGCCTGCTGCGAAGCCTGCTGCGAAGCCTGCTGCGAAGCCCGCTGCGAAGCCTGCTGCGAAGCCTGCTGCGAAGCCTGCTCCCAAGAAGGCTGAGCCCACCAAGGCCGCGCCCAAGAAGGCCGCGCCCATGAAGGACCATGTGATCATTGCGGTGCACATCACTGACCGCCTGAAGAAGGTCCCCGCAGTTCAGGCCCTGCTGTCCAAGTATGGCTGCAACATCAAGACCCGGATTGGCCTCCACGAGACCAGTCACGAGGTTTGCAGCGCCAACGGCATTCTCCTGCTGGAGATGTTTGGGGACACGAAGAAGTGCCTCCAGTTGGCCGTTGAGATGAACCGCATTGAGGGCATCACGGCTAAGCCCATCCAGTTCTCCCACGAGGTTTGACGCTCATCAAGAAGGGGGCCATCTTCCCCCTTGCTCCCCACCGCCTCCTTGCCTACATTAGCCCCGAAAACCCGGGGGCCCCATGGATCAATACGAACTCCTGCATTGGTTGACGCAGACAGATGACGCAGCTCTGACGCAGCTCTGGGCTCGGGCTGATGCCGCGCGCGCAGCCAATGTGGGTGACGAGGTGCAGCTTCGGGGCCTGGTGGAGATCTCCAACCACTGCAGCTCCAACTGCGCCTACTGTGGCATCCGTGCAGCCAACACGACGGTCACCCGTTACCGGATGACGGCCGACGAGATCCTGGCCTGTGCCAGGGATGCTCGGCGCCTGGGCTACGGCACCCTGGTCCTGCAAAGCGGCGAGGACGCCAGGCTGTCCACGGCCTTCATCACCGAGGTGGTCAGCCGAGTGAAGGCCGAGACCAACCTGGCGGTCACCCTCAGTCTGGGGGTCCGGCCCACGGGGGATCTGGAGGCCTGGAAGGCCGCCGGCGCGGACCGGTATCTGCTGCGCTTCGAGACCTCCAACCCCGAGTTGTTCGCCCGGATCCATCCGCCCCGTTGTGCGCCCCTGGCCGAACGCCTGGCCATGTTGCGCGTCATCCACGACCTGGGCTTCGAGACTGGCAGCGGCGTCATGGTGGGCATCCCTGGGCAGACCTTCGAGAGCCTCGCCCGGGACCTCCTGCTGTTCCGCTAACTGGACCTGCACATGATCGGCGTGGGCCCCTGGCTGCCCCATCCCCAGACTCCCCTTGGCCAGGACGAGGCCGGGGTCGTTACCGACCAGGTCCCCAACGATGAACTCATGACCTACAAGGTGGTGGCCCTGACGCGGCTGCTGATTCCCGACGCCAACATCCCCTCCACCACGGCGCTTACGGCCAAGAAGGGTGAAGAGGGCCGAGAGCTTGGACTCCAGCGGGGCGCCAATGTGATCATGCCCAACCTCACCCCGGCCGCCTATCGGCGCCTTTACGAAATCTACCCCGCCAAGGCAAAAACAGCGGATAATGCGGACGCCTTTGATGCCCGAATCAAGGCGCGGATCAGGGCCATTGGGCGGATACCAGGGGAGGGGCGCGGGGATTCCCGGGCCCATCGAAGGAGCCAGGGAGGGAGGCCGCATGAGTGAGGGCGAGTTCCGCATCGAAAAGGATCTGCTTGGGTCCCTGCCCATCCCCAAGGATGCCCTGTGGGGCATTCACAGCGCCCGCGCCCGCGAGAACTTCCGACTCAGCGGCCGGCCCGTGCATCCGGCGCTGCTGCATGCCTTCGGGGATGTGAAGCTGGCGGCGGCCCGGGTGAACCGGCGCCTCTGTGCCTGGGATGGGGCCCTGGCGGACGCCATTGAGAAGGCCTGCGAGGAGCTCCGCGCCGGGGCCCTGGATCAGCACCTTGTGTTGGACGCCGTGCAGGGTGGGGCGGGGACCTCCACGAACATGGCAGTCAACGAGGTCCTGGCCAACCGGGCGCTTCAGATCCTGGGCCGGCCCCTGGGGGACTATCAGTTCATCCATCCTTTGAACCACATCAACCTTCACCAATCCACCAACGACTGTTACCCAACGGCCCTGCGCATCGCGGCCATCCGGCAACTACGCGAACTGGAGCGCAGCGTGGTGGAGTTGATGGAAGCCTTTCAGGAAAAAGAGCTGGCCTTTGCCGATGTGGTGAAGGTGGGGCGGACCCAGATGCAGGACGCCGTCCTGGTGACCCTGGGCCGGGAGATGGGGGCCTACGCCGAGGCCCTGGGGCGGGACCGCTGGCGGCTGTACAAGTGCGAGGAGCGCCTGCGCGTGGTGAACCTTGGCGGCACGGCCGTGGGCACGGGCCTGGCGGCTCCCCGGGCCTATATCTTTGAGGTCGTGGACGAACTGCGGGCCCTTTGCGGCATTGGTGTGGCCCGGGCCGAGAACCTGATTGAGGCTACCCAGAACGCGGACGCGTTTGCGGAGGTCATGGGGCTGGTCAAGACTCTGGCAGTGAACCTGATGAAGATCGCCGGCGATGTGCGGTTGCTGGGAAGTGGCCCGGACGCCGGCTTTGGCGAACTGCGACTTCCGCCCCGTCAGGCAGGCTCCTCCATCATGCCCGGCAAGGTGAACCCTGTGATCCCTGAGTCCGTCTGCCAGTGCGCCATGAATGTGCTGGCCTCGGACAACGCCGTGAGCCTGGCCTGCGCCAGCGGCAGCCTGGAGCTCAACCCCTTCCTGCCCGTGGTAGCGGATCATCTGTTGGGCTCGGTGGACCTGCTGTCCCGGGCCTGCGTCATGTTTGCCCGCCACTGCGTCAAAGGCCTGGAGGCCGACCGAGAGAAGTGCCGCCGCTCGGTGGAGGGTGCCACCGCCCTAGCCACGGCCCTGGTGGACCGGCTGGGCTACGAGAAGGCCCAGGAGTTGGCCTCCAAGGCCGCACGGACGGGCACCAGCGTGGCAACTTTGGTGTTGCAGGAGGGCCTGCTCAGCAGAGAAGACTTGGAGGCCAGCATCTCCCCCGAAGCCGTCATGCGACTGGGGAGTAGATGACGAAGGTTTGGAGGTTTCATGCAGAAGACCCCTCGCGGAATGCGTTTGCACATAGGCATCTTCGGGCGCCGCAATGTGGGCAAATCCTCGCTGTTGAATGCCATGACCCGGCAGGAGGTCTCCATCGTCTCGGAAGTAGCCGGCACCACCACCGACCCGGTGGAGAAGCCCATGGAGCTGCTGCCCCTGGGCCCCGTGCTGTTCATCGATACGGCGGGTATTGACGACCTGGGGGCCCTTGGGGAACTGCGGGTCCAGAAAACCCGCCGGGTCTTCAAACGCACCGATCTGGCCATCCTGGTGACCGATGGTGAGGGCTTCGGGGATTACGATCAGGCCCTGCTCGCCGCCTTCAAAGAGCTGGACATCCCCATCGTGGTGGTCTTCAACAAAGCCGATCTGTCCGCGCCCCCGGCGGAGCTGGAGGCCAGCCTCAAGGCCCAGGGTTACCCCTTGGTGCGGACCGTGGCCAGCAAAGGGGAGGGCATACTGGACTTGCGTCAGGCCATCGTCCACGCGGTGCCCGAGGAGCTGCTCTCGCCGCCCTCGATCCTGGGCGATCTGGTGCCCCCCGGCGAGCTGGCCGTGCTGGTGGTGCCCATCGACATGGAAGCCCCCAAGGGGCGCCTCATCCTGCCCCAGGTGCAAAGCATCCGGGACCTGCTGGACAACGACTCCTACTGTCTGGTGGTCAAGGAGCGCGAGCTGAAGGCCGCCCTGGACAACCTGAAACGACCGCCTGCCCTGGTGGTCACCGACTCCCAGGCCTTCCTCAAGGTTGGGGCGGACACGCCGTCGGGGGTGGGGCTCACCTCCTTCTCCATCCTGTTTGCGCGTTTCAAGGGGGATCTGGGGGAGTTCGTGCGCGGGGCCATGGCCATCGACAACCTCCGCGCCGGCGACCGGGTGCTGATCGCCGAGGCCTGTGCCCACCATCCCATCGGGGAGGACATCGGCCGCGTCAAGATCCCTCGTTGGTTGACGCAGTTCGTGGGGGGTCAATTGGACATCAAGCACATTCAGGGGAACGACTTTCCCGAGGACCTGTCACCCTACAAGCTGGTCATCCACTGTGGGGGCTGCGTGTTCAATCGGCGCAATCTGTTGTCCCGCATCCTGGCCTGCCGCAAGGCCGGCGTTCCCATCACCAACTACGGGGTCGCCATCTCCTGGACCCTGGGCATCTTCGACCGCGCCCTCAAACCCTTCCCCGCCGCCTACCAGCTTTACCTGGACAGCAAAGCCCCCCAGCGCTGAACCAATCCGAACCCCGACCGCCAGGGAGGGGGTTGTTCGTCCCAGCCGCGCACGAAGTAAGCGGATCCTTCTGGTCGCCGCCGCCTCTGGTCGCTCGCTCTCCGCGCAGCCCCTCTCCGACTTCGCGGAGTAGGGGCTCGCTTCGCGCTCCCGCCGGCGGCAGCTTACCGTTTCTAGTCCAGTTCCACCCACACGGGGCAGTGGTCGCTGCCCATTACCTGGCTTTGGATGCCTGCGGCGTGAAGGCGCGGGCGCGCCTCGGGGTTGGTGCAGAAGTAGTCGATTCTCCAGCCCACATTCCGGGCCCTGGCCTGGGCCCGGTAGGACCACCACGAGTAGTTGTCGGGGCCGGGCTCGAAGACCCGGAAGCTGTCCAGGAAGCCGGCGGCGGTGAACTTGTCCATCCAGGCCCGCTCCTCGGGTAGGTAGCCGGGGCTCTCCTCGTTCTCCTTGGGGCGGGCCAGATCGATGGGCCTGTGGGCGATGTTGTAGTCGCCGCAGAGGGCCAGCGTCTTGCCCTGGCTTCGCAGTTCCTGGCAGCGCTGGAGGGCGAAGTCACAGAAGGCCAGCTTGTAGCCCAGGCGCTTGCCCCCCTCCTGGCTGTTGGGAAAGTAGGCCGTGATGAAGACCAGGGTAGGGTAGTGCAGCTCCAGCCAGCGGCCCTCCGCGTCGAACTCCGGGGCACGGGCCAGGCACACCTCCAGGGGCTCCTCGCGGTAGTAGGCGGCCACGCCGCTGTAGCCCTTCTTCTCTGCCGAGGCGAAGACCGAGCCATAGCCCTTGGGGGTCAGCAGCAAGCTGTCCAGTTGGCCCGGCTCGGCCTTGGTTTCTTGCAGGCCCACCAGGTCTCCCCCGCAGCCCCCAAGCCAGTCAAGGAAGCCGTTCTTCGAGCAGGCCCGCAGGCCGTTGACATTCCAGGAAAACAGTCGCATCCACATGCCTCCTATCCGAACCGCGACAGTAATGGAGCGGGCCCGCAGGCCACCTCCAGCCAAACCGAACCCCGACCGCCAGGGAGGGGGCTGCCGGGCCACCCGCTTGCTTGCGCGCGCGGTTCGGATGGGCCAGAGCTGCCCCCGGTCCTCAGTCAAACAATCCGCTTACATAGCGCCGGTCTTCAATGATCCTCACTCGGCTGCCATCCTCCAGCTCCAGGTCCACGAAGGGCACCTTGACCCAGGGTTGGCATTGGGGGATGTAGATGCGGTCGATGTGGGCTGCCGCTGCGGGGCTGCTGAAATCCTTTGGGCCCACTGCCCCGCCGAAGTGGTCGCTGCGCCCGAACGCAATATGCAGGCCCAGTTTTTCGTCCAGCAACACCTCGCCCACGGGCTCCACGCCCAGCTCCGCCAGCACCCCCAGGCCCAGCTCCGCCAGGTTGGCCATGGCAGGCTCGGCAGCCAACAGGGCGCGCTCCCGGTCAGACACGGGCCCCTGGGACAGGATGGAGGTGGCCCGGTTCCTTTCAATCCGATAAAGCACTATCTCGCCGTCCAGTTCCACTGGCAGGACTCCGTTGCTGAGGGACGCGCCCAGGGCCGGCACTTCGCCCTCGTAGGGGACGATGTAGGCCTCTCCAGAGGGCAGGTTGCCCGCAATCCCGGGCTGGTGGAACAGCCCCGCCGAGGAGTGGGCCAGCCGACCCCGCAGGTCCAGGTACAGCTCATGGCAACCCTCCGGTGTGCAGAAGGCCAGGTGGGCGCCCGTGGCCCCATCCAAGAGGCCCTTCAGGCGATCCACTCGGGCCGGCACGACCCCCGGCGGCAGCAGCATGGCGGGCATCATCTCGGGGGTGAAGCCAGGCATGCTGGCAGCCCGAAAGCCAAACCCCGGCGCGGCCTTCTTGAGGGGCGCGGTGGCGGAGTACCGGTTCATGGCGATAAGGGCCCTGTGGGCGGCAAAGAGAGTGTCCAGAGGGAGGGTCAACAGGGGGTCCGGCTGGGGCCCCGTGGCTGCCCCCTCCTGGGGTCTGGCCTCCAAGGGCAGCTCCCCGTTGTTGCGTCCTGTGGCGTCATACCAGACCAGGGTCGCCCCGATCCCCCGGGCCCCCAGCAGGGGGGCCAACTCCCGGAACCAGTCCAGCAGGAGTTGGCGTTGGAACCTCCAGGCCGGGTCATCCGCGCCCTGGGCGGGCCAGTCCCCCAAAAAGAGGACGGCCCGGTCCTCGGGGACGAACCTGAAGGCGTGGTCCAGGGCGGCAAAAAGCTGAGACATTAGAGGTCAATCTCCTGCTGGCCAAGGACCAGCGAGACCTTGTTGTTGCCGTTCACGCGGCGCAGATCCTCGAGGAAGGCATTGGGCTCCACCCGGCGCTTGAGGACCACTGAGTAGACCAGCTCCTGGAGGGACCCGGACTGGACCGTCTCCAGGGAGATGACATGGAATTCCTCAAGGCTCCGACCAAAGACCTCCTGGAAGGTCTCCTCGGCCTTGGCCCCCGAGGGCAGCCGGATGATCAGGATGCGCTCCCGGATGACCTTGGCGAACAGGCTCAGCCGGGTCATCAGGATCATGGCGCCGTTGAGGCAGATGGTGGCGAAGACCGCCAGGGAGTAGAAGCGGGTCCCGCAGGCCATGCCGATGGACATGACCATGAACAGGAAGGCGATGTCCCGGGGCTCCTTGATGGCGTTCCTGAAACGGATGATGGACAGGGCACCCACCAGGGTGAAGGCCCGGGCGATGTTGCTGCCGATGATCAGCATGATGAAGGCCACCGTGATGCCCAGGATGACCAGCGTGTGGACATAGGTCTGGGAGTAGGAGACCCCCCGGTGGGTGAACTTGTAGACCCAGCCAGTCAGCAGCGTCAGGACGAAGACCAGGCCGAACACCGCGGACACATCCAGGAGGGTGAAGGAACTGGTCAGATCGCCAAATTGGGTCAGTTCTTTGAGCATCTCATCCATAGATATTCAACTCCTTGTTTGCCAGGGCGAACCGGAACCGGCTCATGCCCGTGGACATTGCGGCCACATACTTGGAAACGCGCTGAAGCTGGCACTCGTGTCTGGCTATGAGGGTGGTCATCCAGTCAGGGATGCGTTCATTGACCTTCACCTCCATCACATAGAAGTCCGGGGGGAAGAAGTAGTAATTCTTGGCGTCCTCGTTGACCTTGAGGGCGTGGGTCCGGCCCTGGAGCTGCATGTCGAAGGTCACCCTCATGCCGGACTCGTAGCGGCTTCCCACGAAGGCCTGGCGCCGGTAGGAGACGATGCACTTGGGGGTCATGTTCTGGGCCTTGACCATGTAGATGACCTCGGAGGCCACCGCCTGGTCCAGTTCGTCCAGGGGTTGGGCCAGGAACTGCCCCGAGCACAGCCTCTCGCCGTCCTCCAGGGACAGCTTCAGGCGCCGCTTCTGGACGGTCCGGTTGATGCGCTGCTTGATCTCCACGAAGCACTTGGTGACCTTGGTGATGTCCTCGCCGGGATAGATGCGCAGGCGCAGCTTGCGGCGGTACTTGAGACCCTCGATCTTGCTGCGGTAGGCCGCCAGATCGGGGCTGTCGTAGTAGAGGCTGCAGATGCGGTAGAAGCCGTCACCGTCGCCGTGAGTGTCCGGGGACATGAAGTGCCGAAGGTCGTGGACCAGGGCCCGGTACTGGGACGAGGGCACCACATATTTCAGCTCGTAACGGTTGAAGCGCCGGATCATTTTGCCACCGCCTGGCAGCCAAGCGCCTCCGCGCCGGTGAACTGAATCACCAGGGCCAGGCCCTCCTTCCCCTTGCCCGAAGGCAGGGCCAGGGGCTGGCCGGGCAGCAACTCCGCGGGCTGCTCCCCAAGGAAGACCTGGAGGGAGGCGCCCACCGGGTCCCGGCATTCCAAGGTCAGGGTCTTGGCCAGGGGCTTCACCGTAAGGGCGTCGAAGCCTGGGCGCAGCCCATCAATGAGGCCCGAGTACAGGCCCGTGCCTGCCTCCGCCAACAGGGCCTCTCCCAGCCCCTTGGTGGTCTCCAGGCAGGCCACCGCCCGCTGGGCGTCCTGTTGAGTGATCGCAGGGACCCCCGCCTTCATTCGCTCCTGCAACAGCCAACAGGCGTCCAGGGGGGCCCGTTGGATTCCAAAGGTCAGGAACACCACGGTCAGCACCACCGACAGGCCCAGCACCAGGAAGCCCCAGCCGGGGCGATATTTATAAGGAATCTTCAACGGCGTCCTCCTCCTTCACCAGGTTCTTCAGGCGGGCGTCCAGCCCCTTCCAGTCGGAGATTCCCAACAGGTCCCGCAGGGCCGGCAGGTCTCCCCGCTCCAGACCCCGGTGGGTCTTGGAGACCTTCAGCAGGGTCTTGCCCTTCTCCTGGTATTCCTTGCCCTCCCCCAGGATCCAGAGGTCGGGGGCTTCAAAGGCCGCCTTGGCGGTGTACCGCGTGCTGTCGAACTCCAACCGGACGCCGCTGCGATTTCGATACAGCAGGCAGTCCCTGGAGGTCACTTTGCTGCCGTTCTTCACCAGGAAGCCCACCTTGCTGCGGGCGACCACGGTGTTTCGCAGGGCCACCTGGCTCTCCTCGCCGGCGCTGAGGCCGTTGCCCCCCGCGCGGATCAGCAGGGCCTCATTCACCGTGAGGTCCGTGCCCATGGTATCCAGGCATTCGTCCCCCGCGCCGGCGCAGACGAAGCCGTCAATACTGCCGCTGCCGAACTCGATGTCCAGGGCATCCTCCGGGGCGCCGGTGACGGTCAAATCCCGGATGTCGAAGCCCTCCACATAGGCCAGATGCAGGGCGTCCCGGGTACCCCCGAAGCCCCCAAAGTCCACATCCCGAAGCCTCAGGTCCCGGGTGTCGTGGAAGTTGAACACCGCGGGGAAGGAGGTCAGGCCCTCCCTGGGACCACAGGCCCCGCTTGCCTTGACCCAGCGCAGCCGCGAGCCGGAGCTCTCGGGCCCCTGGATGACCAGGCCGCCCCAACAGCCGTCTGAGGCCTTCAGCTCAATGGGCGCCTTGCGCTTGCCCTTGAAGTCCACCCGGGCGCGGAAGACCAGTTCGCCACCCTGCTTCATGAGGAAGGTCGTGCCGGCCCTGACCTCCACGGGCTGGCGGAAGACCCGGCGGCTGTCGATGACCACCTCGCCAGGGCCCAGGACCAGGGTCTCGGACTTCGCCTTGGGGTGACACCATGGGTGCAGGGAGTGGGTGCCGGCAACCCGGGGGAACTCGGCGCTCCCGCAGGAAAACCCTGCCCCTGCTGCGTCAGGTTGAGGGGAGGGGGCCAGGGGGAGTTCCCGGCTGGCGATGGCCCCGGTGACCAGGTTCTCGTAGGAGAGTTTGAGGGCCTTGACGGGGCAGTTGCCCAGGCGGAGCACGAAGGGATAGGGGTTGGGGGCGGGGACGGAGTAGACGGCGCCGCGCTCGGCGCTGGGCTTTTTTCGGGCCACCAACTGGATGCCGGGGTGCAGCTCCAGACCGAGGAAGGCCCCCGCGCGGATGTCCAACGCGTCGGTGGCCTCGGCCTCGTCCAGGGCCAGATCCCCGTTGCGGTCGGCGCCAATGGTCACGGGCTCCTCGCAGGTTCCGGCCCCCAGGGCCTCGACCTTGCGCAGCAGCACGCCCGACTCCCCGGTCACGGAGAGCTGCACCAGGGCGGCCCCGGGGGCGGTCATCCAGGCCTTGGAGGTCAGGGGCTCGGCGGTCAGCAGGCGCTGGATGAACCGATTGCGCTGGCCCTGGACAGCCAGGGTGGAGGCCACCGTCAGGGCCTGCCGGGCCTCGCTCATGGGCCGGGGGAGCTGCTCCAGGTAGTTGTCCACGGGGGGCAACTGGCGATAGGCATCCCAGTAGGGATCCCTGGCCAGGTCCTTGGCGGTCAGCTTCATGATGGTCGTGGCGCGGGCCTGGAGCCCCTCCTCGGAGACCTGGTCATTGAGGAGTTTGAGCACGAGCTTGTTTCGCAAGGAGATGTAGCCGGGCACGGTCTTCAAGCCCAGCAGCAGGGGGTTCTCCACCCGGTTCAGCTCGTCCTCGTGGCGGAAGCCCCGGAAGTTCCAGGCGATGGGCTCGAAGCGCCCCTTGTAGGGGTCGAAGTACAGCTTCTGGTCCTGCTTGTAGTCGTGTTGGTTGCCGCCAAAGATGACATCCAGGGCGTCGAAGGTGGCGAACTTCTCCAGGTCCAGGTGGTCCTGGGCGAAGGCGGCGAAGCGAAGCTGATCCTTCTTGAGGGCAGCCTGCAGGGCCTTCATCTCGGACAGATCATCCAGGGCATCATCGGACTTGCGGGCCACCAGCTTCCAGGCCTCGGTGGAATCCCAGAGATTGCACACGCCCGTCTCCGGATCCTTGGGGGCGTCGTTCCCTGAATAGATCTTGGCAGGGTAGCGCCGGCTGTTCCGCAGCAGCCCCTCGTCGGGCTGGCCGGACAGGAAGAACACCCCCTGGTAGGCCTTGTTCAGCAACACCCGCACGGGGCCGTACTCGGGGGTCAGCAGGCCCCACTCCCGGGCCAGATCCATGATGATCTGTTCGCCGAAGGACATGGGGTCCGGCTCGTTCTTCAGGGCGAAGACCTCGTTGCCCCGGATGTAGAGATCCTTGGCAAGCTTGAACTTCATGCTGCGCTGGGGGTTCATCCAGTGCCAGTGTTTGCCGCCACGGTAGCGCACCTGGGCCTGGTACAGTTCCCCCTCGTGGACCAGATAGCCCTTGGCATAGGGGGCCTTGTCCTTGGTGGGGGGCACGGCGCCGTTGATGAGGTCCAGTTCGGCGGTGGACATGACCACGCCCAGGATGGGCAGGGGCGACTTCTTCTCGGCGTCCTCCATGGACAGCCGCCGAAGGTCCCGACGAAGCAGATCATTGAGGTGTAGCTGGAAGAGCTCGAGGGTGAGGGGCCGGTCCTTGCCCACCGCCAGGTTGTAGCGGTAGTGGGCCGCCGTGGCCCCCGCTCCATACCAAAGACAGATCGCCAGCAGGGGCGCCGAAGCCAGGAGCCCGGTCAGCAGGCGAAGCTGGTAGAAGCTCTGGAAGAAGCTCTTCTGACCGAAGACCTTAGTACCCATTCCAAACATCAAGGTCACCTCAAGTCAAAGGCCAACTGCAGCATGAAGCGGTTGGCGTCCTCATAGCCGGGGACGGTTTTCTTGCCACCCCGGACCAGCTCCAGGTCCGCCATGATTCGGGCGGACTTGCCCAGCAACAGGTTGAGGCCCGGCGTGTACGCCCAGATGTCTGCGTCACTTAGGTCAGTGTCGGTCCGCAGAAACTCCACCCGGAACAGGGGCTCCAGCTTGAGGGCCGTTCCGGAGACCTTGCCCAGCTTCAGGTTGCTGTTCACCGCCAGGAGGCCGGCCAGGGCCTTGGGCTGGTTGGGCAACTCGTGGCGGTCGCCGTACAGCAACTCGCCCTGGAAGCGCAGGTAGGGCACCTTGGCCTTGAAGTCCGCGCCCCACAACTCGCCGCGGTCATACCCATCCTCGTCCCCGGGGAAGGTCTTGGCCGAGTAGTTCACGCCGAAGGCCAGGTCCGTCAGGGGCTCAAGCTCCAGCCGGGCCACCAGGTCCTTGGCGCCGTTGCTGTGGCTCTCCTTGGCATTCAGGCCGTCCCCGTTGAAGGCGCCCAGGTAGTAGGCCAGGCCCAGGGAGGGCAGGATCTCACCGGAGACCATGGCCCCCAGGTCCCTGCCACCATAGAGCAGGTCCTCAATGAAGAACTCGTTGCCGTGCCCTCGCTCCACGAACTCCAGCTTGCCAAAGCCCCGCAGTTCGTTGCGGCTGAAGGGCTTCTTGAACTGGCCCATGGTGAGGCCCAGCCAGCGGAAGGGCTCGACCCTCACCCAGGCGTCCCTCAGGGGCACATCCTCCTTGGTGTCCACGATGCCGGAGAACTCCGCTTGCAGGCTGGCCGACAACATGCCGCCGTCGCTCCAGTCGGCGCTGATGCGCGCCTTGTTCAGCGAGAAGGCGTTGGCAATCTCGCCCGCTTCGTTGCTGGCTTCAAACAGGGTGTAGACCTTGCCGGACCATTTGATGCCGGCGGGGCCCTCGGCTGCGTTCAGGGGGGCGGCGGGGGCCAACAGGGCCAGTCCCAGAGCGGCGCCCAACAGGGCCTTGGCTGTCATTCGTCACCTCCCGCATCTTCTGCAGCCAGGAACTCCAGCAGGAGGGTCCGACGCGCAGCGATGTAGGCCGCAAGCCCCGGCGCCTTGGCCCCGGTGATGCCGTCCGTCAGGGCCAGTTTGTAGTCCGCCAGGGTCCACAGATAGGCGCTGTCAGTGGCAAGCTGGGGTTGGATCAGGGCGTCCAGTTCGTCAATCCAGGCCTGCATCTTCTCCACCGTGAACCAGTCCGTCAGCAAGGTGGTGAGGTGGGCCCGGTAGGCCGCGGCGAAGCGGGGCACTGCGAAGATCCGGTCGAAGAGGGGCCGGGACTCGTTCTGGCACCAGGGCTTCTCCACCGGGTTGGCGGGGACCGTGTCATTGGCGCAGCGGTTGCGGCCGAAGCTCTTGTTCTGATCCCAGGGGATGAACAGCCACTGGTCGCTGTCCGGGCGGTGGTACAGGTAGAAGTCGTCATAGGCCCCCAGGGGCCCCTCGTAATCGGTGATGACCGCGGCCACAGCCAGCGTCCGCAGCAGTTGGTCCACATCCAGGACGGCCTCGACGCCTGCCTCGAAGTCCTCGTCGCTGCTGTTGTTGAGGAAGTCCAGCAGGTCGATCACATCGGAGTAGTCATTGAGGGCCGGGTCCAACTCGTTGGTCTTCAGCACCAGCCCACAGCCGTCCTCCTCGTCGCAGGTGGCGGTGAAGTAGCTGATCTTGGTCTCCCCACGCCAGCGCAGCGTGCAGTAGGGGGCCACGCAGCGGTAGAGGTTGCCGTCATCGGCGCCGTCCGCCGTGCCGAAGTGCTCGCGCAGGAGGCGCTTGTCCACATTTTGAATCATGGTGTAGAGGCCCGCATCGTCACCATCCAGGCCAATCCTGGCGAAGGCCGCCCGGGGGGCCGGCACGCCCATGGCGCGGTACAGCCGGCTGGCCAGAATCTCTCTCATCATGCTGGGATCTGGGGAACCGTTGTCGAAGTCCAGCTTGTCGATCAAGAGGAAGCGCTCGCCGTCGAAGTAGTCCGTGTTGACCTTGAGGGAGTACTTCTCCTCGGCCAGGCCCTCACCCTCCAGGACCGTGCCCTTGAGGCGCAGGCCAACGCTGGGCAGTTCCTTGGTCTCAAACTGGAACACCGACTGGTGGTAGCCCTCGTCTCCATTGGCCAGGAAGCTGGCCTCCATGGCAGCGAAGCCGTCCACGGGCTGGAACTGCACGGCGGAGACGCGGTCCTGGGCGAAGACGAAGTCCAGATTGGCGATGAGCTTGGCCTGGCTCTCCTCGTCCTCCACGGTGCCGCAGGAGGTCAACACCAACACCGCCAGGGCCGGCAGCAGGGCGGCCAGGGGCAGGGCCAGGCGCAGCAACAGGGCGGCGGCCTTGAGGTGGGACTGGGGCAGGGACTTGGTCAGCATGGGGGCTCCGTGGGTTTGGGGACCTCCAGGACGGTCCTGAAGATCGGGAACAGCAGTTTCAAAGCCCCGCCCAGCATCCGGGCGGGGGTTGCAAACCGTTGGAGGGGATTGGCGTCCAGGGAGGCCTGGGTGGCAGTGGCCTGGAAGGCCAGTCCAGCGTACTCAATGCGAAAGCCCCGGGAGTCCCTGAGGCTTTGGCCCACGGCAGGGGCGGCGGGCGGATCCTCCCAGGTGTCATCCCCGGAACCCCGTCGGGCGGCCGTCAGCAGGACGCTGCGAAGGAGCAGCATCTGGCCCCCCGAGGCCCCCCATAACTCCACAGTATCAAAGACGGTGCCGGCCCGAAGGCCCACCACCAGTAGCCCGCCGCCGTCCAGATCCACGAGGTGAGCGGCATAGAAGCCCCCCGGCATGAGGGGCAGGAACTCCCGGCCATCAAACTTGAGGAACAGCTCGTTCTCGCGGCCAGAGTAGCAACCTCCCACACTGTAGCAGGCGGCCAGTTGGAAGTCCTGGAGCCCATCGCCATCCAGGTCCGCGGGAGCGTCGGGGGAGGTATTGAGAAAGCCGGGCAGGCTGTAGAAGCGGAAGCGCCCGTCCTGGCGCGCCAGACAGTCGGTGTACAGGTAATTGGCGCCGGAAGAACAGGTGTAGCAAAGGAGGGCGCCGCCATCGCTGCCCTTGAGAGGAAGAAGGTGGAAGTCCTCGAAGTAACAGCTCTCCAGGAGGCGCTCATAGAGCGTCGCCTTGCCGTTCTGGACCTGCAACAGGGTGTCCGCACCGGGGCTGTCCTCCGGGGCAGGCTGCTGGGTGACGCGGACGGTCTCGGGGTTGCCGTCCCCATCCAGGTCGAGGGACAGCAACCTGGGGCCAGGCTCTTCCTGGGCGAAGGCGGCGCCGCCCAGGCACAGGCAGAGGGCCAGGATTGGCAGGGGCAGGTATGGCAAGGGTCCACCTCCAGTCTAAGCGGCGCGATTCTACGCTTGGGAAGGGGCCTTGGCAATTTCAGACCAGAAGGCCCGGAACTGGCTATTTTTTTTGAGTTTCAGGCCTGCAGGCTAGGATAATCGGTGTCCCTTTTTCGCGGAGCATATTGAATGAAAGCCTCTCTTGGGCATTTAGGAATGGTCTTGTTGGCGCTGCTCTGGGCCGGACTGGCTGGCTGCGGGTCCGTGGCGGGCTCCGGCGGCGATGGGGGGCTTGGCCTCGACGGAGGCCAGGATGGCGGCGGTCTTGGGGACCTGGCGTTTGGGAACGACGGGGCTCTGGACCTGGGGCTGGAGCAGGACCTCGAGGGGACAGGCGACGCCACCGATGCGGTCTTCGTACCCGAACTGGTGGCGGGGGCCGTGGGCAGCAACTGTCTCAACGACGAGGACTGCGACGACCACTGGTGCATTGATGTCGGGGGCGCGGGCATGTGTACCCGGGCCTGCATCGACGAGTGCCCTGCCGGCTGGGTCTGTAGGACCATTGCTTACTCCAATCCCGACCTGGTGGAGCTGTGCATCCCGCTGTTCGCCGGGCTCTGTGCGCCCTGCACTGCGGACGCCGATTGCCAGGGCATCTCACTGTCCGGGCAGGGCGTAAGCTCCGGGGCCCGCTGCGTGTCCTACGGCGAAGCGGGGTTCTTCTGCGGCGGGGACTGCAGCCAGACGGATTGTCCGGCGGGCTACGAGTGTACGGATGTGGCGGGGACCGGTGGCACCACGAAGCAGTGCCTCAAGAAGAACCTGGAATGCAAGTGCCCGGCCATGGCGGTGAACCTGGGTCTCACCACGGAGTGCTCGCGGAGCAACGAACTGGGGACCTGCAAGGGGCAGCGGCAGTGCGGCGAGGAGGGCCTGACGGACTGTGACGCGCCCCTGGCCGTGGACGAGTTCTGTGACTCCCTGGACAACGATTGCGATGGCCTGACGGACAACATCGAGCCCAACCAGGATTGCTTCAACACCAACCTGCACGGCTCCTGTGAAGGCATCAAGGCCTGCGTCGAGGGCAAGGAGAAGTGCATGGGGCCCATCCCCCAGCCTGAAAGCTGCGATGGCCAGGACAACGACTGTGACGGAAGCACGGACGAGCACGACGCGCTGTCCTGCAAGAAATACTATCTGGATGCCGACGGGGACGACTTCGGCGTCAGCGGGGAGTTTCTCTGCGCCTGCGCCGAGGAGGGCCTCTACACGGCCACCGAGGATGGTGACTGTGCCGACGACCAGAAGGCCGTGAACCCGGGTATAGCCGAGGACTGCGACGATCTGGACAACAACTGCGCCGGGGGCGTGGACGAGGGCTGCGACGATGACTTCGACGGCTGGTGTGACCAGGGCCTGGTGGTGATCGGGCTGCCGGCGGTCTGCGACCAGGGCCTGGGCGACTGCAACGACTTCAACGGAGAGCTGAGCCCCGGGGCTATTGAGGCCTGCGACGGCGTGGACAACAACTGCGCCGGGGGTGTGGACGAGGGCTGCGACGACGATGACGATGACTACTGCGACTCGGATCTCGTGCTGAAGGGCATCCCGGCGGTGTGCCCCAAGGGTGGCGGCGACTGCGAGGATGGAACCCCCGCCATCAACCCCGGGTCGGGCCACTGCGTGCCCTGCCTCGCGGGGGACCTGGAGGAGAGCAAGACGGGCTGTGCGCCCTGTGCCGTGCGTTCGCGGGTCTGCAGCGAGAAGGGCTTCTGGGGTGGCTGGAGCGACTGTGTGTACCAGTGCAGCGAGGGCCAGAAGTGCTACGACGGGGCCTGCGTCCACTGTGTCCCCAATGTGGAGACCCAGGAGGATGTGGCGGACTGCGGGGGCTGCGAGCGCAAGGTCCGGATCTGCGATGGGGCCGGAAAATGGAACCCCTGGAGCGAGTGCCAGAGCCGTTGCACGGGCGACTCGTTTTGCCTGAACAACAAGTGCGTCCACTGCACCCCCAACGACGACGAGGTCAGCAAGGAAGGTTGCCAGGGCTGTCACCGCAAGACCCGTTACTGCGGCCCGGACGGCGAGTGGGGCCTCTGGGGAGGCTGCATCAATCAGTGCATCGAGGGCGAGTTCTGCCAGAACGACCTGTGCATGATCTGTGAGCCCGGCGAGACGGAGAGCATCGGGAATGACTGCCAGCCCTGCGAGCGCAAGACCCGGACCTGCGACGAGACGGGCCACTGGGGCAACTATGGTGCCTGCACCTTCAAATGCAACACGGTGGCGGGGGAGTTCTGCTGGAGCGACCTCTGCGTGGACTGCATACCCGGGACCCTTCAGGAGTCCACGGCGGGTTGTGCCGCCTGTGCCAAGAAGACCAAGACCTGCAGCAATCAGGGGCGCTGGGGATTGTTCGGACCCTGCCTCAGCCTCTGCCCCGAGGGCTGGCTGTGCGACGGGGGCCGGGACTGCTACAAGACCCTGAACCCCGTGGGCTCTCCCGGCGGGCCTCCCTGTGGGGCCGTGACGGTGGGGGAGAAGCTGGTGACGACCTTCTGCTACAAGGGCGACTACTGCCACCTGCCGGAGGGCGCCGTAGACATGAAGTGCAAGACCAACCTGAACAAGGCCAAGGGCACCATCTACAGCCCCTATCAGACGGCCGGCGGGTCAGCCTGCGGGGTCAACGAGGTTGATGGGGTCCCGGTCCTGGTGGCCTGCGTCCCCGGGGACGAGTGTGACGACCTGTTCAAGCTCTGCATCCGCAAGTAGCGCCCCCCTGTAACCTTTTCCCGGAATCTGCGTCTTAGGCATTGCCGATGAGGACAGGTGGTCATATATTGCCGCCCGAAACCGGCACCAGAGCTTCCAGAAAGGAGCAACACCATGGCCGCCCAGGAAATGACCGTTCAGAACTTTGAAGAGACCCTGACCAACAATGACATCGTGTTCATCGACTTCTGGGCACCGTGGTGTGCCCCCTGCAAGTCCTTTGGGCCCGTCTTTGACAGCTTCGCCGAGGCCAACGCCGGGGTGAAGTGCATGAAGGTGAATGTGGACGCCGAGGAGGCCCTGGCGGCCGAGTTCGGGGTCCAGAGCATCCCCACCCTGGGCATCTTCCGCGAGAAGGTCCTGCTGTACCTCCAGCCCGGCATGGTGCCCGCCGATGGCCTCACCGAGCTGCTGATCCAGGTCCAGAAGCTGGACATGGATGAGGTCCGCAAGGAAGTGGAAGAGCATGCCAAGAACCACAGCCACGGCGACGACGAGTGCGGGGGGGGGTGTGGGGGATGTGGGGGCGGCTGCGGCAGCCATTAGTCCGGACTCCATATGCGGGCCATCTGCTTCGTTGCTCCTCGGCATCTCGCTGCGGAGTACCTCCCGGTACACCTCGCTCGCTGCCTTCCTCGCGCCTTGCATCTGACCCACCTCTGGAGTCCGGACAACTTCCTTCTGGAATCCTGAGACATAGGCAGCGCCGCACCGCTTTCGCGGTGCTGGCTGCCTTGGAACACGGAACAACACCACCGAGCAACACCATGGACAGGCAGCGCCGCACCGCTTTCGCGGTGCTGGCTGCCTTGGACCACCACCAAGCCGCATCCCTTCGTTGACACCATTGGGGGTGCTTGTTATACAGTTGACCGCGTGTTTTTTCGCCA
>CAZMEC010000003.1:21328-25766 GCA_964565265.1 uncultured Myxococcales bacterium | reverse complement strand
TCGTTGACACCATTGGGGGTGCTTGTTATACAGTTGACCGCGTGTTTTTTCGCCAGAGGTGGGGCCATGGGACGCTTGATGCCGTTGGTGTTTGGGGTGGGGTTGCTGGCTCTGGCGGCCTTGGGCGGGGCTTGCAGTTCCCCCAGCGAGAGCGAGGAGACCGCCACTTGCGCCAACTCCGGCGAGTGCCGGCGGGGCTTGGTTTGCCTTGAGGGCAAGTGCACCGAGTACCCCTGCATCAGCCACACCGACTGCGCCAAGAATGTGGAAGACGGCACCTTTTGTCAGGTGGGCGTCAATGTCTGCACCAGCGTGGAGTGCAGCAGCGGCATGCCCTGCAAGGACGGGTACCTCTGCAAGGACTTCCTGTGTGACCCCAAGGAAATCGAGTGCCTGGGCAGCTACCAGTGCGCCCAGCCCGCGGAAAAGTGCCTGGATGGCGAATGCGTGGGGCGCCTGTTCTGCCTGGAAGACAACGACTGCGACAACGGCTTCTGCATCGAAGAAGAACAGACCTGCGAGTTCTACGAAGAGGCGGACCTGATCACCGGCGTGGACGGCGTGGATGGGGGCAATCTCTGCGCCCCCAAGGATCCCCCCCCGGACCCCCTGGACTACCTCTGCAAGCCCTGCAACCCTGAGGCCCTCTGTAGCTGCAACCCCGGCGAGTGCGTCGAGTACACCAAGGGCAACTACTGTGCCTCCTCCTGCACCACCAGTGGCAACTGCCCCTCCGGCTACACCTGCGACAAAAAACGGTGCCGGCCCCTGGGCGTGGGCTGCGGCGGCTGCGTGGGCCCCAATGAGCCCTGCGACATCGGCAAGACCTGCGACTTCGGCAGCGGCGACTGCATCACCAAGAAGAAGCAGTGTGACCCCTGTTCCTCCGACTACCAGTGCGGCGTGGGCGCCCGCTGTGGCTCCAAGGATGGCCTCATAAGCCTGTGCATGCCCGAGTGCAGTTCCTCCTACCAGTGCCCTGTGGGCTCCATCTGCGAGACCCGCGAGGATGGCGTCTTCGTGTGCATCCACAAGTCCAAGGACTGCTGCTACGGCAGTGCCTGCGACACCTGCACCTGTGAAGATCCAACCCCCGTCTGCTTCGAGAACGGCTGCGTCCAGTGCCTGCAGAACAGCCACTGCCCCAACAACCATCCCCTCTGCAACACCACGCTCCACCGCTGCGAGCTGAATTGCCAGAAGCCCACGCCGGTCTACTGGATAGACCCCGAAACCCAGATTGAGCAGTGTGTCCAGTGCACCAATTCGGCCGAGGACTGTGATCCGGGCTACTTCTGTGGGACGGACCCCAAGATCCCCTCGACCTACCACAAGTGCTACGCAATGTGATCCATTCAATTGGCAATGAATAACCAAGGAGACCCGGATGAAGAAGAACAGTGTCCTGATGCCCGTGGCAGCTTCCCTCGTGATTGGCTTTCTGGTGGGCTATTTCATTGGCGCCGCCGGCAAGCCCGCCCCCGCCGAGAACCCCCTGGCCCCCAGCGTGGAGAAGGTTGAAAAGTACCTCACCGAGGCCAAGGGCCTGGCCAGCACCTTCCCCAAGGGCCCCAAGGCCGCCAAGGTCACCCTGGTGGAGATCTCTGACTTCCAGTGCCCCTTCTGCAAGCGCGGCCATGACACCGTTGCCCAGTTGATCGAAAAGTACGGGGACTCCATCAAGGTCCACTTCCTGAACCTGCCCCTGTCCTTCCACAAGCGGGCCCTCCCCGCCGCTGCTGCCGCCCAGGCCGCCGGTATGCAGGGAAAGTTCTTCGAGTACCACGACATCCTCTTTGAGAACAACACGGCCCTGGAGGACGCTGACCTGGAGGCCTACGCCAAGCAGCTCTCTTTGGACATCGAAAAGTGGAAGAAGGACAAGGATGCCAAGGAGACCCTGGACGCCGTTGACCGCCAGGCCCGTATCGCCAACGCCATGGGCATCACCGGCACCCCCGGCTTCTTCGTGAACGGCGAGCAGGTCAAGGGCGCCAAGCCCATCGAGGAGTTTGCCCCCATCATTGACGCCCACATCGCCAAGGCCGACGCCCTCATCAAGAACGGCGTGCCCGTGGAGAAGATCCACGCGGCGCTGTCCCGGGGTTCCATGGGCGGCTCCTACTACAAGTACATCATGGAAGGCGCCGAGCCCCCCACCGCCGCCGCCGAGGCCGCCGCCAAGCCCCCCTTGGCCGAGCGCGTCTACGACATCCCCATGGATGACTCGGGCCGCATCGGCGAGGGCAACGAGATCGTCATCACCGAGTTCTCTGACTTCGAGTGCCCCTTCTGCAGCCGCGTGGTGACCATGCTGGACGATGTGGTGAAGCACTATGGGCCCAACCGGGCCAGCATGGTCTTCAAGAACTTCCCCCTGTCCTTCCACAAAAAGGCGGGCCTGGCCGCCGAGGCCGTTCTGGCCGCCAACGCCCAGGGCAAGTTCGAGGGCATGTACCACAAGCTCTTCGACAACCAGAAGGCCCTGGAGCGCACGGACCTGGAGAAGTACGCCCAGGAGATTGGCCTGAACCTTGACCGCTTCAAGTCCGACCTGGACAACGGCACCTTCAAGAAGGCCGTGGAGGCCGATATGGCCCTGGGCCAGAAGGTCGGCGTGGGCGGCACCCCCACCATCTACATCAACGGCCGCCTCTACAATGGCGAGCGCACCGCCGAGGACATGATCAAGGTCATCGACCAGAAGATCCTGGGCAAGAAGTAGTTCCCTGGGCAAGTCTCTTGGCCTGCGCCAGCGCCTCTTCGCGGGTGCTGATCACCCCCTCCAGTTGCAGCAATTCCAGTTCTTCCAGAATCACCGAAAACTGGGGGCTTGGCTTGAGTCCCAGGGCGATGAGGTCCGCTCCGTTCAGCAGGGGCTGCTGGGCCTGAGCCTTGGGCCCTTGGGCCTGGAAGAGGTTGGCAAATTGGCGCGCCCGCGCTGGATGGGCGTCACCCAACAGGGGGGCCAGGGCAGTGTAGAGGCGCAGGGCCGGGGGGAAGGCCTCCCGCCTGAACAGTCGCAGAAGGTGCCCCCGCCGACCCTCCAGGGGTAGATCCCGCAGGGCAAACCAGACCTCCACCAGGGCCCGTCCCCGGAGGCTGGTCTCCCGCGAGCCTTTGAGCCCCAGACAGTAGCCTTGGACGGTCTCCCGGGCCTGCTCCGGGCCTGGGTTCAGTTGGTGCCTGGCCAGGGCCAGCAGGGCCAGGAACTGCTCCAGGCCGTCACCTCGCTGAAGGCCCAGGATGCCCACCTTGAGGACCTCCGAGAGGGAAGGGGGCAGGGGGGAACCCAGGTCTGGAAACAACACCTGCAAGATGTCCGAGTCCAGCAACAGGGCCAGAGCCCGCTGGGGGTCGCCCCGGCCAAAAGCCTTTTCAAGTTCGTGGCTGATTCGTTCTGCGCTGACCCGTCCCAGGATGGGGGCCAGTTTCTTCATGGCCGCGAAGGTGGCGCCATCGATCTCAAAGCCCAGGACGGCCGAGAAGCGCAGGGCCCGCAGGGGGCGCAGGGCGTCCTCCGTGAAGCGGGTCTCGGGGTCCCCAATGGCCCTCACCAGGCGCCCCTGGATGTCCCCCAGGCCCCCTACGAAATCCAGCACCCTTACAGGCTTCGCCAGGGGGTCCAGGGCCAACCCGTTCATGGTGAAGTCCCGGCGCACCACATCCTCTTCGAGGGAACAGTCGAAGCGCAGGTCCGAGGCGTCCGGGTGGCGGGCATCCTGGTAGCCCCCCTCGGCGCGGAAGGTGGCCACCTCGAATTCCTGCCCACGGAACCGCACCCGGACCACCCCGAAGGCCTTGCCCACGGGAATCACCTGCCAATGCCGAAGGCGGGCTGTCTCAATGACCTGGTCGGGGCTGGCCGAGGAGGCGAGGTCAAACTCGCCGGGAATGACGCCCATCAGGAGGTCCCGCACCGAACCCCCCACAATGAAGGCCCTGTGGCCGTCCCTTTGGAGGGCCTCAAGGAGTTCCACGGCGGCGTCCCAGATGGGCCTGGAGGCAGACGCCAGCAGGGGGCCAAGGTCCACGGCTGGAGCAGAATTGGGTGTCGTGGGCATGGCCCGGGCTGTCCTCAGCCCATCTGCATGGAGATCAGCTTGCGAGCCAAGACCTCCTTGGAGTCCTTGGGATCGAAGCGGATGCCATACTGCTGGCAGAGGTCCTGCAGCTTCTCCTTCTTCATGTCCAAAAAGCCGGCCCCGGGGGCGACCTTCTGGGAGGGCCTGGGCTCGGGCTTGGGCGCGGGCTTGGGCTGGGGCTTGGGGGCCTCCTTCTTGGGCTCGGGCTTGGGCGCGGGCTTGGGCTGGGGCTTGGGAGCCTCCTTCTTGGGCTCAGGCTTGGGCGCGGGCTTGGGCTGGGGCTTGGGGGCCTCCTTCTTGGGCTCGGGCTTGGGCGCGGGCTTGGGCTGGGGCTTGGGGGCCTCCTTCTTGGG
>CAZMEC010000003.1:0-21228 GCA_964565265.1 uncultured Myxococcales bacterium | reverse complement strand
GCTCGGGCTTGGGCGCGGGCTTGGGCTGGGGCTTGGGGGCCTCCTTCTTGGGCTCAGGCTTGGGCGCGGGCTTGGGCTGGGGCTTGGGCTCGGGCCTGGCTGCAGCCTTGGGCTGGGGGATCTCCGGCCTGGTGGCCTCTCCGTTGGCGTCGCCGTTGGTGGCCATTTTGGCCTCCCGCTCCCTGAGCCGGGCGGCCTTGCGTCGCTCGTTGCGCTTCTGGGCCTTGCTCTTCTTGCCACCCTGAGGACCCTGGCCGTTGGCGACCGCCGGAGCGTCCTCAACCTGGGCCTTGGGGGCCACCGGGGGCTGGGGCTTGGGGGCAACGGGGGGCTGGGGCTTGGGGGCCACCGGGGGCTGGGGCTTGGGGGCCACCGGGGGCTGGGGCTCGGCCTTCACCTGGGGTTTGGGCTCGGGCCTGGGCTTGGGTTCGTGGCGGTGTTCGGGGCGGTGTTCGGGGCGGCGATCCTGGCGGTCCTTGCGGTCGTGGTGATCGCGATGTTGGGGCTGAGGGCGGGGGCTGACCTTCTCGCCGTGCTCGTTCACCTCGGGGCGATTGAAGTGGTCGTCCTCAGGTTCGATCACCGGGGCCTTACCCGAATCCTCCTCCTGGCGCTGGCCATAGCGTTCACTCATGGCCTTGATGCGCTCCCGGGTGGACATGGAGAGGCTGGCGCGCTTCCTGCGATAGTCCTGCCAACCGGGCTCATCTTCCTTGGGCTCGGAAGCCTCGTCGACCTCGGGCTCCCCGTTGGGGGCCTGGGGCTTGGGCTCGGGCTTGCCCTTGGGCTTGGGCTCGGGCTTGGGCTCGGGCTTGGGTTCGGGTTTGGGCTCGGGCTTGGGCTCGGGCTTGGGCTCGGGCTTGGGCTTGGGCTTGGGCTTGGGCTCGGGCTTGGGTTCGGGCCTGGGCTCGGGCTTGGGTTCGGGCCTGGGCTCGGGCCGGCGCTCGGGCCTGGGGGCTTCGGGGCGTCTGGGCGGCTGGGTGCTGGCCCGCTCTCTAGCGGGGGCAGCCTGCATCTCCTGCTTGACTTCCTTCCACTTCTCCTGGGCGGCGAGGTCCTCGGGGGAGATGCCGCCACCAGCGCTGCGGAGAAGGTCCTCGGGGATCTTGGGCAGGGGTACGGGGGACAGCTCCGAGACCTTGGTGTACAGGGAAAGAATGGTCTCGCGGTACTCCTCGCTGCGCCTGGCCAGCCCCATGGTAATATCCACAGCGTTCTCCAGCAGCAACTTGCCCAGTCCCACCAATGCCTTCTTCTTCATCGGTACACCACCTTGTTTGGATAGAAAATCCCTTGCCAGCATAATAGGAAGCAACCTCTTCAAGTCAAACGAAAACTGAGGTAGTTCTTGAGGTTTATCTGGTGGCTGTGCCAAGCCTCAGCGCAGTGGGTTCCACGGCCCACGCGCGGGTGGTACTGAACTGTTGCAGGAGGCCCAGGATCCTGGAGAGGCCCTCCTGGCTCAGGACCTCCGCATGAAAGGGGTTGCCAAAGAGTCGGCCCAGGAACCAGCCGCCGTCGTGCCACACCAGGTGGGGCAGGGGGTCATCCGTGCCGCCCGCCCTGCGGGATAGCCAAAGGGCGGCCTCAAGCGCGCCGCCGGTCTCGTCCGCCAGCCCGTTCTTCACGGCCGCCCCCCCGGACCAGACCCGGCCTTCGCCCAGTTCCTTGACCCGCTTCACGGACAGCCCCCGGCCCTCGGCCACCCGCTTGACGAACAGCTCGTAGTTGGCCTTCACCGTGCCTTGGATTGCCTCCAGCTCTGCGGGGCTCAGCTCCCGGTCCAGGTCGTACATACCGGCCCGCTCGCCCTTGACCAGGTGCTCCCGCCCGATCTTCAGCTTGTCCAGCAACCCGCTGATGACGAACTTGCCGACGAAGACGCCGATGGAGCCGGTTATGACAGTCTTGGGGGTGAAGATCCGGGTCGCCGGCATGGCCACATAGTAGCCACCAGAGGCGGCCACCGACGAGAACACCGCCGCCACAGGTTTTCGTGCTGCCAGCCGGGCCAATCTTTCATGGACCAGCTCGGCGGCCAGGGCGTCGCCCCCCGGGGAATCCACCAGCAGCAGCACGGCCCCGGTGTCATGGTCCTGCTCCAGCCGGTCGAAGATCTCCAGGAGGGTGTCCGATCCCACCGTGCCAAAGCCCAGCCCGGGGAAACCACCGCTGCGCCCCGTCATCAACATGCCCTGGACGGGGACCACGGCCACTACCTTGGGCCGCCGCCAGGTCTCCCGAACCCGGGCCTGGGCCGGCAGGAGCTTCGAATACTGGTACCGTCTGCCCTCCAGAGAGGAGAGGCGTTTTTGCACCTCGAAGCGCCCGGAGAGGCCCTGGAACAGGCCCAGTTCGACGGCCTCATCAGGGGTCAAGGGGCTTTTGGCCAGCCAGTCCGACCCGGCCTTGGTCTTCTTCCAGGCCCCGGTGAGCAGGTTCCAGGACTCCTCCAGCAGCGCGGTCCGGGCCTCCTTCTCCTCCGGGGACGAGTCCCTGCGAGTGAACTGATCGGGGGCATTCTTGTAGGCCCCGATCTTCAGGAACTGGGCCTTCACGCCGATGGCCGCCAGGGTGTCCCGGAGGTAGTAGGAGGAGGAGGCGAAGCCCGCGGCCGTCACGGCCGTGCTGGGATGCAGCAGGCGGTAGTCCGCGTGGGCCGCCAGGAACAGGGCCAGTTCGTCCCCCGACTCGGTGTAGAAGTAGACCTTCTTGCCGTGGGCCTTGAGGTCCTTCATGGAGAGGGCCAGCTCCTCGGCCTCGGGCAGGGTCCCACCGAAGCCCCCAAGGCGAAACAGCACGCCCCGGACCTTCCGATCCCGGGCCACCTCGTAGAGGGCGGAGCGGAACTCCAGCAGGCTGATCTCCTCGTCCCCGAGGAGGGGCTGCTGGGGCACCAGGGCGAAGGCCCCGGGGATGTCCGCCACGACGATTTCATCCGCCGGTGCGAAGACCGAGTCCCGGCGTGCCCCCGAGAGGGAGACGGCCACATCAAAGCCGCCGTTGTCCCCGTTGGAGGCGAAGCCCCCGCCAAGGGCCAGGCCGCCCACACCAGGGGTAAGCTCCAGGCGGACCACGCCAAGTTTCTCGTAGACCCCGTCCAGTTTCCGGGCCTCAACGCCGCCGGCCAGGGCGAAGCCGGGGAAGGGCGACAGCCGCAGCAGACCCACCAGGGCGGAGGTGGCGCCCCCGTCCTCCAGGAATTCCCAATGGCCCGCGAGGGTCAGGTGGGGAGTGCCCCCAGGCCGCAGGCCCAGGCCCAGATTCCAGGTGCGGCCCAGGCGGGTGTCCCCCCGGGAGGCTTCGTTCAGGTGGTCCCAGATGGCCGAAAAGCTCAGGCCCGAGCCGGGACGCCAAAGGAAGCCCAGGCGGCCATCGTTGCGGCCATCCAGGGCGCCGCCCTCGAGGAACTCCCAGGAGAGGCCCAGGGCCGCCGTCTTGCCCAGGGGCAGGGACCCCCGAAGCCCCCGGGCGATGACACTGTTTCTGCCACCGCTGGCCTTGGCCTCGTCCAGGAAGCGCAGGGTGCCGCCGAAGGAGGGCCCGTCCGGGGGGAAGGCCAGGTCCAGGAGGAGGGCGTCGCCGGGGACCGTGCAGGATTCGCGCTCAATGGCCTTGCTGGGGCTGCCGTGGACCCAATCCAGGCGGAAGCCGGGTTCGAACACGCCGGAGGCCGGGTTCAGGAAGGCAGCGCCGGGCAGCTCGGGCAGGGCGGGGGTCTGGCCGGGACTGAAGACCGTCAGGGGCTGATTGCTGTTGGGCGCCGCCCCCTGGACAGCCAGCGGCCAGGAGAACAGAAGCAGGAACAGGGCGAGCAGTCTGGGCATGGTGTACTCCAAGTGTCTGCGGGGATCAGAAAGCGATCCGTTCAATGGTCAGGACCTCTTCGCCGAGGCGGGTCCTCTCCAGGGCGGCGTTGACCTTGTAGTTGACCTTCTTGTGGGTGACATTCAACAGGACCCCCTTGCCGGCATGGCCCTCCTCCAGAGTGAACTCCGCCAGGGTCGCGCTCTCGGCACCCTGACCGGGGGCGTCATCCAGGGTCTTCTGGGTCCAGAGTGCCCGTTGCTCCTCGGCGCCCAGGTGGCGCACCGAGGCCTCCCGCATCAGCAACCCTCCCTGCCCCGAATACTCAATCTCGCTTAGCAGTTCCACGGTGCCATCGCCGTCCACATCCAGGGCTTGAGCTCGCCGAAACCAGCCCTGGGCGGCGTCCAGCGCGAAGGCGGCGCCGGGCTTCCCCGGGTCCCTGGGGCTGCCGGGAAAGACCCAGGCGCCGACGAAGCGGTTCTCCCAGGTGGGGCCCTCCGGGTCCTCGGCGGCCACCAGCACCACGAAGGCCCGGTGGCCCTCTTTGATGAAAGGTCCCTTGTGGACGCGGGCGGCAATCTCCACCCGGCCGGGGGTAACCCCGAAGGGCCCGCTTGGCTTGCCACCGTCCAAGGTGAACAGCAGCCGGCCCTCGAACTCACCGTCGGCGTTGGCCTTGCCTCCGAACATGGCCTCCACCAGGGCGGCGGCCTGTTTTCTGGTCAGAGAGGAGGTCCGGACGGGGGTCTTGTCTGGCTCCTTGGCCACCTCTTCGCGGGGCTTGGGGGTCCTGGTGGTCTTGGCTTCGCTGGCCGACTCCCGGTCCAGCTTGGCGACCTTTGCGGCGACCTTCGGGGCGGCCTTCTGGGGCTCTTCGACGGGGAGCTGGGGTTCGTCATAGGGGGGCAGGGTCAAGCCCCCAGGTGCCTGGGGCTGGCCCTCATCCCGGGTGGGAAAGGGCAGGGCCTCCGGGGGGGCAGGGCGCTCGCCCGGGGGGGTTCGGGGCTTCACGGTCCTGGACAGTCGGTCCCGGCCGTCGAAGTCCCAATACAGGTACACCGCGGAGGCCATCAGCAGACCCAAGAGGGTCCACCACAGCCAGGAGGCAGGCCCCCGGCCACCGGCACTCTTCCTGGACACCTTGGGCTTTCCAGCGGGCTTGGATTTCATGGGCTCTCTCCCTGGACCTGCCGGTCCTCGCCGAGGGTCCGACGCCAGTCCTTCTGGCGCCACAGGCAGGGGCCCGCGGCGCGGGGTTTGGGGATGTAGGCAACCTGGGGCTTGCCCATGTACCTCTGGATTGGCAAGGCGTAGCACTGGAAGGGCTTGGCGCCGAGCCTGGTGCATTGCAGCAGGAGGCCCAGATCTTCCTTGAAGCCCACGCCCCCCAGGATGTCAGAGGTGCCGGTGAAGTCCCCCAGATTGGAGGCCACCAGGGCCTCGCCATGGGCCCAGACGGGACCGGGGCCGGGGTCGCCGCCAACCCCCACAACGAGATCAAAGCCGACCTCCGCCAGGGCGTTCAGCAGGCCCACCATCTTCTCCCCCGGAAGGCGGCAGTCCACGGGCATCCTGGTCCAGTGCACCAGGGCCACCTGAAAGTCCTCGGTGGAGGCACTGTCCAGCCCCGCCTTGGCGGCCAGGCCTCCTTCAATGCGGGAGATCCAGGTTTCCACCGACGCATAGGGGACCACCAACTCCCAGAGGACCAGGCCTGGTCGTCCCAGGGCCCGCACCACCGTGGGGCCGTTGGTGGAGTTTTCCATGTCAGCGGGGGCCTCCGTACGCCGGATGTAGGGGGCGGTGAGGGCCAGTTCCACGCTTCGGCGCACGGCCTCCGGCGCCACGGGAGCGGAGGCCAGACTGAGCAGCAACGGATAGGTGGGGTAGGGCGGCCGGAGCATGGCGGCAAACCAACGGCCAAGATTCTGGTCGGGGTCCACCTTGGTGTGGCCCGCCCAATCCGGGCCAGCGGGCACCAGGAGACGGCCTCTCCCGGCCAAGGCCAGAAACTGGTCGAAGGGGTTGTCTGGTTCGCCCTTCCAGGAGCGCCGCAGGGCACTCAGGGCGGTCAGCCACCCGGGCTCATTGACGGGGCCCAGGATGGTGAGGTCGAGGGTCTCGCCGTCGGGGCCAGGCTGGCCATCGGTGCCGAAGGGACCGGAGATGACCTTGAGACCAGGGTGTACCTGACTGGCCTGGACGAGTGCCAGGGGACAGGACACCTGGTTGGAAACCTGGAAGCTTGGGGGGGCCTGGGGGGCCGGCAGCACCCCGTCGGAGGCCATCCCCTGAATGGCGGCGGCGTTGACGCAGCCCTCTTGATGGGCGGCGGCGAAGGCAGCGACGCGGCCCAGCCCCAGGTTGGGATGCAAAGGCAGGGGGGAAGGAAAGCTGGGGTTGCCCTGGTGCGTGACCAGGTAGTAGGAGTGTTCACCCTCGGGGTCCGCTCCCTCCATGGTGGCCGGCAGCCGCTGCAGGGCCCCCGGGGGGAAGTGCAGGGGGCTACAGTCCTGGTAGCCCTTGCCGGCCGCAAGGGAGGCCTCCTTGAGGGCCACCGTCTCGGGGAAGAAGCGGCGGGCAGAGAGGCTGCCCAGGCCCAGCATCAGCAGTAGCACGACCCAAAGCAGCACCGTCAGGTGTTTGCCGATGGTGCCCATGGAGAGCTTCAGCAGTTGCCGCCCCAGGGGCAGCTCAGCGAAGTGCCGTTCCTGCTGGGTCATCGAGGGTCCCTCTCGTCCAGGTTGTCCCCAAGCTTGCGGATGCGGTCGATCTCCTCCCGGGTGGGGATGTTGCGCCCTATGAAGGCGAAGGAGCGGGCCTTCTGGACGGCAATGGCGGTGAGGCCTCCGAAGCCCAGTCGCAGGAAGAGGCAGATGGCCAGAACGCTGAGGGCCGCTTGGGTGTCCGCCAGCAGGGAGCCCACGGGGCCCCGCCAGTTGGAGGCGATGAGTGGGCCTAGCCCCACCCGGTAGATGTGCATGGACAGGGATAGGGCCAGGAACAGGAAGACCAGGCTGGCCAGGTAGACCCCAAGCCAGGCAAGCAGGCGCATGACCGCGCTGGGGGTGGCCAGCCGGGTCCACTCAGCCTCCAGCATGGAGGCAATGGCGCCCCGGGCCGAGCCAAGAATCTTGTATCGCTGGTACAACTTGAAGGACCAGTAGAACTCCATGGCCGAGGCCGCCACGGTGAGGGCAAACGCAAACAGCAGGGCAAAGCCGGCCGCTCCGCCGCCCACCGTTCGCAGCAGTTGAGATACCGACGACAACTCCATGGCACGCTCCTTCGTGGACCTCCGGGAAGGCCAGCCAAAACGAACCCAAGCCCGCACCCGGACGGGCGGTATTGTAACAGGTCCCAGCAGAAGGAAAAGAAATGGGCGGGGGAAGGGAAGCGTCAGGACTGGGGGCTGCTCAACCACTGGTTGCACTGGGTGGCGATGGCGGCGGGGTCGGCCAGGGGCAGGGTGGCCTGGTCGCCGGTCTTCATGTTGCGGAGGGTGACCTTGCCGTCGGCAACCTCGTCGGGGCCGGGGATGACCAGGATGGCGATGCCCTGCTCGTCCGCGTAGGCAAGCTGCTTCTTGAGGCGGGCGGAGAGGGGATGGAACTCGACGCCGCTGCGGGGAGGGAGGGCGGCCCGCAGGTGGGCGGCCAGGGCGTAGCCGGCGGCGGCGGTCTCGTCAAAGTGGGCCACTAGGACCGCAGAGAGGCCCTGGGGCAGTTGGATCTGCCCGCGGTCCAGCATGGCGGCGTAGAGGCGATCCAGGCCCAGGCTGATGCCGATGGCGGGCAGGTCCCGGCCCCCGGTCGCGCCCAGCAGGTGGTCGTAGCGGCCGCCGCTCATGACCGAGCCGTAGCCCGTGGCTTCTTCCAGGAAGGTCTCGTAGATGACGCCCGTGTAATAGTCCAGGCCCCGGGCGATGGTGGGGTCCAGCAGCACCGCCAGGCCCAGGTCCGCCCCGCCGATGAGCTCAAAGATGGAGGTCAGCCGCGCCAGGGCCACCTGGCCTGCGGGCAGGTCCCCGCAGAAAGCGCGAAGGCCGGCCAGGCGCTGGGCGTTGTCGCCGTCGATGGCCAGGAAGCGGCCCAGGCTTGCGATCTGGGCGGCGTCCAGACCCAGGGTCGCCAGCTCGGTGTTGAGGTCCGCCAGGGTCACCTTGTGGAACTTGTCCAACACCCGGATGACCCCCAGGCGCAGGGGTTCGGGGATGACGGCCTTCTCCATCACTGCGTCCAGCACGCCCCGGTGATTCAGCCGCACCCGGTAGTCCGCCAGCCCGAGGCGCTGCATGAGCTGGGCCCCCAGCATGATGATCTCGGCGTCGGCGGCGGCGGTGTCAGCGCCGATGAGGTCGGCGTCGCACTGCATGAACTCCCGGAAGCGCCCCTTCTGGGGCCGCTCAGCCCGCCAGACGGGGGCCAAGGCGTAGCGCCGGAAGGGCATGGGAAGGTCCGTATTGCAGGCCAGGAAGCGGGCCAGGGGTACGGTCAGGTCGTAGCGCAGAGCCACATCCCGGGCGCCGTTGTCCTGAAAACGGTAGAGCAGCTTGTCGCCCTCCTCCCCGTACTTCCCCATGAGTACGGAGGCGTACTCCAGGGCGGGGGTGGAAAGGGGCCCGTAGCCAAAATCCCGAAAGACCTCTTCGATGAGCCCAATCATGCGGCCCCGGGCGACCATCTCCCGGGGACCGTAGTCGCGAAAACCCTTCAGTAGCTGGACGGACATGGAACCTCCAAAAGGGAAAAAGCTAGAAGCGCAGGGTCAGCTCCGTGCGCACCCCTTCAAATTCGGGGAAGGTGCGGCACATACCGCCCGAGCAGCGCAGGCCGCCCCGGGTGCTCCCAGCGAAGACCTTGATATACGAAGCCGGCAGAAAACGCCAGGAGGCCTGCACCCCGTGGTGGTGCTTGCGGTCCAGGGTCACCCCCGGCTGATCCGAGTATTCATAAAGGTAAGAGAGGCTGACCCAGGGCGCCAGGGTCCAGCCTGCCCCAAAGGTCCGAATGGCGAAGTCCGACCGGTAGGCGCTCTCCCACAGGTACTGCTCGCTGCGTCCCGACAGGTCCAGGCTGTGGCGGCCCACCACCGGCACCTCGGCGCTGAAGCCCGCGTGCCACATGGTCCAGGTGAGCGCCGCGATGTCCTCCCGCTCCCGCCGAAGGCCTCCCTGGACATTCCCGGTGATGCCCAGGTCATCCTGCCGGTATTCCAGGCCGCCGTAGAGGTGGCGGGCGTAGGAATCGTGGGGGACGAGGGGCTCATCGGGCACCAGGTCCCGGACCTCCAGCAGGTTCAAGAACACGCTGCTGGCGCTGCCCGGGAGGGTGAAGTCCAGGCGGCCCCGGGCGGCCCAGGAATCGTAGAAACCGGGGCGCAGGAAGAGGCCCTCGTCCTCCAGTGGAGGAAGCTGGGAGTAGGCCAGGTATTGGATGCCCCCGAGCCCATCCTTGACGCTGCCCCGGAGCAGCGCGTCGTCTTCACCCAGACCCTTGTTCACGCGGGTCTCCAGCAGCACATGGAAGGCCCCCGGGTTGCTGTTGATGGCGCCGTAGACCACCCACCCGTCCCGCTGGTACTCGACCAGGGATTCGGTCCCCCCCGGGTCCTTCAGCCAGGAGGTCTGCATGAGGTCGCCCTCCACCGTCACCATCGTGCCTGCGGGCAGTCGACTGAAAGTCAGGGCAGCGCCGGCGACCTGATGGGACTCCGGGGTCAGTACTCCAACCTTCAACTCGTCGCCTCCATCGCGAAACAGGGCGCCGGCCGCGTGGAAAGCCAGCTTCAAGGGGCCCAGTGCGGCCCCCAGAGAGGCCCCACCCAGCACATCGTCGCTGTCCTCGATGTAGGTCTCCACCCGTTCGGCGGCGTTCACCGGATTGGCCTGCCCCGCGAAGACCAGCCCCTCCAGGGGCCCGCTTCGCAGGGAGGCCTTGCCCCCCCGTAGCGAGGTATCCATGGCCAGCTCGTCCAGCCGCTGGAAGCACAGGGCCATGCCCTTGCCCAGGCACACATAGTAGTCGCCCAGTTCCATGGTGCTGGTGCCGGCGCCCAGGCGCGCGGTCACCTTCTCCAGGCGCACCTCGTCCCGGTACAGGTTGTGGAAGTCCGTGGCGGCCTTGCCTTTGGTCCCGCTGAGGTACTTCTCGGCGTCCAGGCGGGCACTCAAATAGAAGTCCCTGGAGGCCAGCGAGGCATTGAGGCGGTTTCGCAGGGACCACCAATTCCCGTCGGTGGGATCATAGTGGTAGTCACCGTAGAAGCTCTCGGTGGCCTGGGGCAGCAGATACCCGAAGGCGGGCGCGGCCTGGGTGGTGGCTGGGGGGGCCTGGGGGGGCAGCCCCTGGGTGGTGGGCGTCTGGGCAACCTCCGCCCGCGCCGCCAGGGGGCCCAGCAAGGCCAGCGCGCACAGCAGGGCCGTCGCTCTCATAGAAGCCCCTTGAGGAAGGCCTCAAGCTGGTACTGTTCACCGGGCAGCACGCCGTCTTGACGCAGCACCTCCCGCCCGCTGCGGTCAAACACGATCAGGTGGGGCAGCCCTCCCTTTGGGTTCAGCAGGGTGCCCGCCTCGGAGGAACGATCGAAGACCACCGGGAAGGTGTAGCCGTTGCGCTGCAGAAAGGGCAGCACCTGGGCCTCCGAGTCGGGGCCGTCGGCGGAGATGGCCAGCACATACAGGCCCTTGGCGGCGTACTCTTCGTGGAGGCGCTGGAGGAAAGGCATCTCGTTCTTGCAGGGCTTGCAGAAGGTGGCCCAGAAGCTGACCATCACCACATCCTTGCCAAGGTGCTCCTGGAGGGCCACGGGCCTCCCCTCGGGGTCGGGCAGGCTAAGCCGCCCCAGCATGTTCGCCGAGGCGGGGGGCATGGTCTGGGAGCAGGCCGCAAGCAAAAAGGCTGCGGCAATTATCGCTAGCAAGAGGTATTTCATTGTCTTGTCGCCTCCGGTCCCCGAAAATAACCGCCGCGGGCAACGGCGCACAAGCGAATTCTCCCGGCAGGCCCGCCAACCCGTGAAGGAGCGGCCATTGAAGACCACGGATACCATCGCAGCCCTCGCCACAGCTTCGGGGCGTGCTGCCATCGCCGTGCTGCGGGTCAGCGGCCCCGCCGCCAGGGACCTGGGTTTGGCCCTTGGGGCAGGCCCCCTGCACCCCCGGCGAGCCCTCCTTCGGTCCCTCCGGGACCCCGCCGATGGGACCTGGCTGGACGACGCCCTGGTGCTGTTCTTCCCCGGGCCCCGCTCCTACACCGGCGAGGACCTGCTGGAGCTGCAACTCCACGGGTCGCCCCTGTTGGTGCGGCGGGTGCTGGGGGTGCTGTTCCGGCTGGGCGCCCGTCAGGCGGAGCCCGGCGAGTTCACCCTGCGGGCCTTCCTGGGGGGGAAGCTGGACCTTCAGCAGGCCGAGGCCCTGGGCCAGTTCATTGACGCGCCCTCGGAGGACCTGGCCCGGGAGGCGGGTCGGCAGTTGCACGGCTATGCTGCCCGCTGGATGGATCGCCTCAGCGCCGAGTTGGCGGAGCTGGCTGCCAGGACCACCGCCGAGCTGGACTTCCCCGAGGATGTGCCTGAGCTGGGCAACGCGGAGCTGACCCGGCGGGCGGGAGAGTTGGCCCAGGCCCTGAACGAAGCGGCAGCCACCTTTGAGCGTGCCCGGCGGGCTCGGGAGGGCTTTCGGGTGGTGCTCTGCGGCCTGCCCAACGCCGGCAAGAGTTCCCTGTTCAATGCGCTGCTGGGCCACGGTCGGGCCCTGGTATCAGCGGAGCCCGGCACCACCCGAGACTACCTGGAGGAGACCATCGTCGTGGCGGGTCGCAGCCTGCTGTTGACGGACACCGCCGGGCTTCGGCAGGCCCAGGGGCAGGCGGAGGCCCTGGGGGTCCAGAGGAGCCAGGAGAGGGCCGCCGGAGCGGACCTGCTGTTGCTGGTGGTGGACCACTCGGTGGTCTTCAGCGGGGACGATCCCTTGGCGCTGCTACCCTCCAGCGAGACCCCGGGGCTGGTGGTGCTGACCAAGGCCGACCTGCCCCGGGCTCCGGGCTTCGCGCGGCCCCTGCCCTCCTGGGACGGTCTGGAGGTCTCGGCCCGGAGCGGTCAGGGCATTGAGGAGCTGGCTGAGATCCTGGGCGCCTCGGCGGCCCGGGCCCAGGCCTGGCCCCAGACCGAGTGTCCCCTGACCCTGAGTGTCAGGCAAAGGGACACTCTGCTGAGGGCCGCCAGGGAGCTTGAGTTCGTCCGCGATGGGGTGGGCCGCCAACCCCTGGAGGTCCTGGACTCGGCCCTGCGCCGGGCCAGGGATACCCTGCTGGAACTTGCACTTGGGGGAGCAGAAGATGTGTTGGACCTGGTGTTCCGTGGCTTTTGTATCGGCAAGTAGGTGGCGAAGGGGCCTGGCCCTCCTGGCTTTGCTGGGGCTGACGGCCTGTCAAGCCCAGGGATCCGGGGCCGCGGGGGCCCGGTTGGCCCAGCCGGTGCCCCCGGTGGAGCCGGCCCCCCAGGCCCCCCCGGTAACCCAGTCCCCGTCCGCGGAGTCGCAGACAACCCAGGCCCAGCCCGTGGAGTCAGCGACCCCCGGAGATGGGCAGGCAGAGGCCCGCAGGAAGCTGGCCGCCCATAGGGTCAGGAAGCCCTCGGTGGTGGGGGGCTGCGGGGATTTCTGTGAGGATCCCTCCATGGCCTTTCGGGGCTTCGCGCGGCGTCTCCTGCTGGCCCCGGAGGAGGCCGGTGACCTGCCGGCCCTGCCGGCCTTTCTGGACAGCAGCGAGTTGCGCTATGACGGCCGGGCCCTGGGGGCTGGCTGGGTGCTGCTGTGGAAGGCGGGGCTGGTGGCCCAGCGCAGCCAGGAGGTCCAGGCCTTCGCGGGGGAGTTGGGCCGGCGCACGGGGCGCGCCCTGGATGGGGCTGCCTTTCTTGCAAAACTTGACAGACCGCTGGAAGTACAAAGAATTTCGTCCGTTGATGTGACAATCGTCTACGCCATGCCGGGCACTGGGACCCTGGAAGAGGGCGAGCCCTGGACCTTCCAACTGGGCAAGCGTGGGCTGGAATGGCTGGTCAAGGGAATCAAGAGTCCTTTGGCGCCTGGAGGAACCGATGCCCTGGAGTGATCGCCGCAGACACGCACGAGTCGAGGTCCAGTTGGAGACCATCGTCGAGGCCGATCTGGACCTCGATGGGAGCGACGCTCTGATGAGCAACCTCAGCCTCGGAGGCTGCTGCATCTTCAGCAGCCGGAATCGCAAGATGGGCGAGGTGGTGGACCTGCGCTTCGAACTCGGCGAGGGTCTGGGGGGCGTCAGCGCTGAGGGCGAGATCAAATGGATCAAGTCCCTCCCGGCGGCCGAGGATGGGCGGAAGTGGGCCCTGGGGATACTGTTCACGGACATCTCAGCCCCCGACCTGCAGGCCCTGAAGACCTTCCTGGAAGAGAAGATCGGCCAGTCGCTGTTCGATCAGTGAGGCGGCCTGGCCCCACGCTGCTGCTTGGGCTGTGGCTGCTTTTGGTAGCGGCGGGCAAGGCCCAGGCCCAACCCGTGGATCCCTGCCAGCCTCTGGAGAGGAACCTGCCGGGCCGCACCGAGGCGACGGGCTGCATCTTCGTGCCCCTGGAACGGCATGAGGCCCACGGAGCCTTCATCCCCATCTATTTCGTCCATTCCATCCCGGACGGGCCGGCCTATGGCCGTGTGCTCATGTACCACGGGGGGCCAGCGGTCCCGACCCGGGGGATCCCCGACCAGGGCCCCTTCTTCGGCGCCCTGGCCAGGTCCATGGAGATCCTCTACTTCCACCAGCGGGGGGCGGGCTTTTCAGCGCGGCTGGAGGAGTTGCCCGCAGACCACCTGCGGGACGACTACTCTTTGGATGACAGCGTGGACGATGCCCTGACCTTGATGGACCGGTTCTGGCCTGGGGTGGGGGACATCGTGGTGTTTGGCAAGTCCGCCGGGGGCTTTCTGGCCCTGAAGACGGCCCTGCGCCGCCCCGACCGCGTGCGGGCCCTGGTGCTGCTGGCGACCGCCGGGGACCACCGCTACATGAGTCAGCGGGACCAGGCCCGGGCAGAGTATGAGGCCCTCATGGAGGCGCGCTACCCGGGCTTTGGAGAACTGCTGAACAAGGCCCGAGCGCGCTTCGGCAGGGAGGGGATCTCGGGGCTCCCTCGGGGAAGCACCTGGCTGGACTTCGAGGACATCTACCTCTTCAAGCTGGCCTACACCTACCAAGGTCAGGAGCGGATCCCCGCTTTGCTGCGGGCCTTCGTGGCGGGAGACGAGGGCCCCCTGAGGGAGTTGGTGGACAGCCGGACCCTGCCCGGCTTCGGGCGCCTTGGTTCCAGATCGGCCTTTCTGCTGGCGGCCTGTCGGGAGCTGGGCATGGAAGAGGTCTTCCCACGGGACTGCGCGGGCATTCCCCCGGGCCCCTCCCGGTTCGATGTGTTGGCCGACCTGAGGCGGATCTCCGTGCCCGTGTTGTTGCTGTCCGGCGCCTTTGATCCGGTGGTGCCCCCCTCCAGGCAGCGGGCCCTGGCGGAGGCCCTGGGGGCGAGGGTGACCCACCTGTGGCTGCCCCGGGCCTCCCATCTGCTGCTGGAAGACCAGCCCCAGGAGGCGGCCGCCGCGCTGTTGGACTTCCTGGGACTTTGCAGGCCCAGGGACTAACTGAACCACGGGAGCTTTTTCCTTGACAGCAGCGGCGCAGGGAAGGTACAAACGCCCCCGTTGAAAATCTTTGTGTGCCTGTGCCCTGGTAGCTCAGTTGGTAGAGCAGCGGACTGAAAATCCGCGTGTCGGTGGTTCAACTCCGCCCCTGGGCACTTTCTATTTAAGCTCTTGGTTTTTCTGCCTGCCTTTTGGCTCGTCTGACCTGCCCCCTTGTCCTTGCTCCTCCAGCCCCGATGTGGCATTCTTCGCCCGTGCTTTTGCAATCGTTTGGCCCTGGGAGGAACTGCTGATGAGAATTATTCGCATAATTCTGATGGCTTCTCTGCTGCTTGTGCCCCTTGCCTGTGGTTCTGATGGAAGCACCAAGGGGGCTGCTGGCGACCTGGGCTTCGGCGGTTGGGATGGCCTCCCCGGAGGTGGCGACGCCCTGGGCGGGGACGGCTCCTGCATTCCCGACTGCGACGGCCGCCAGTGCGGTGACGATGGCTGCGGCGGAAGCTGCGGCAAATGCAGTGGCGCCAAGCCCAACTGCGAGGCGGGCCTGTGTGTGGCCGACTGCGTCGCCAACTGCGAAGACCGAGAATGCGGCGATGATGGCTGCGGGGGCTCCTGCGGAGGCTGTCCTGTGGCGGCCCCCAAGTGCGATGACGGCGTTTGCACCCTGGCCTGCGAGCGCCAGTGCCAGGGCAAGGAATGCGGCGATGATGGCTGCGGGGGCACCTGCGGCAACTGCACCGCCAACAAAGAGTGCACGCTGGGGCTGTGCAAATGCGTGCAGAACTACTCCGAGGATTGCTGCGGAGATGACATCTGCTACTTCGATTCCTGCGGGGTCAAGGGGACCAAGATTCAGGCCTGTCCTCTGACCTGCAAGCTGGGCGAATGCGAGGTCCCTCAGAAGGTGGCCATCTACATCGAGGGGGCCTTGGTGGGCCCGGCGGGTCTGGATGGCGTGACCTGGGACGGGTTCACGCAGGTCAATCAGGGGCTGATGGATCTGGCCATGGAGTTCGGCACTCAGTTCATTGATTCCTACTTCGGGGTGCCTGGGCTTGGCAGCATCGCGGGCTATCTGGCCAACTCGGTGCTGGCTGGCTACGAGCCCCCCGATCCCTTTGGGACGGGCAGGTTCATGGCTGAAGGAGCCTGGTCGGACATCCTGGTGGACCTGCCCATGGTCTCCGACACCTACAATCCCCAGTGGACCAACGCCGGCTGGATCAACCTGCCCTACAAGAAGGGCCTCAAGGTCAAGGTGGACCTGACCGACGACGACCTCATGGCCGATGATCCCATCGGCAGCGCCATAGTGGGCTTCGACTCCATCGAGGCGGCCCTCTACTCGGGCCAGAAGTTCACGGTGCCCGTGGGGGATCAGACCTTCAACACGGTGTTGGCCGTGGTGATCAGTGTTCACCCCATGGGCTCCGGCTGCAAGCCCTCCTGCTCGGGCAAGGCCTGCGGCCCCGATGGTTGTGGTGGAAGCTGCGGCACCTGTGACCAGGGCATGTCCTGCAGCGATGGCTTCTGTGTTCCCGGCATCTCTGCCTGCCCCGCCATCTGGGAATGTGTGGCCGCCTGCGCCGACGGCGACGAACCCTGCGTGGAGGCCTGCATCTCCAACGCCGATCAGGACTCCCAGGACGCCTTCTACGCCATGCTCCAGTGCCTGATTGATTCAGGCTACTACGATTGCTCGGACACGGTCTGCGAGGACAACGCCATCGAGACCTGCACCCTTGACATCCGCGGCTGCTACCATGGCGAGCTGACCTGCGGTGGGGTGTACAACTGCATGGCCGGCTGCAGCGACGACAACTGCGTCAGCGATTGCTTCTACCAGGGCACCGTGGAGGCCCAGTACGAGCTTGAGGCCCTGGAACAGTGCCTGGTAGATTCCTGCGGGTCCTCGGGCACCACGGAGTGCTACGAAGAAGCCCTTGGCGGGGCCTGTGCCAGCGAGGCAGAACCATGTATCTGAGGGCCGGACATTCCCTATCTGGCAGGAGGCTCGGGACCGAATGAGAGCACAGGAATCCCTGGCACAACTGCTGGTCACCCAGGCCAGTGCCCGTCCCCAGGACACGGCGCTGCGCTTCCACGAGTCGGGGCGCCAGTTCCGGCGGTCCTGGCAGGAGTTGCTCTCCGTGGCCTCCAGCCTGGCCTGGATGATGAAGGATCAGGGGGTGGGCCCGGGCCAGCGGGTGCTGGTGCTTGGGGATACCTCCCGGGTCACCGTGGAGTGCCTCTTCGCGGTGTGGATGGCGGATGCCGTGGCGGTACCCCTGCCCCACACCCTCAAGACCTTGGAACTGCTGCCCATCGTGCTGCGGGTGAACCCGGCCCTGATCCTGGTGACGGGGCCCGCCACTCTCAAGGAGTTGGCTGGGTACAAGGGGACCGCGCCGGTGGTCTACTTCGGGCCCACGGGGCGCACTGGGGGGCGTAGGTTCAGGGGTTCGGAGCTTCCCACTGGTACCCCCGATCCGGAGGAACTGGGTTTTCCTTTCCAACTCGCCGAGGACCTGGTCGGGGACACCGACCCGGGCTTCCAGCGGGTGCCCGAGTTTGCCCGGGGCGCCGGGGACGATGCGGTGCTGCTGTTCACTCCAGGCACGGGGGGCTGCCACAAGGGGCTCTTCCTGTCCCACCAGGCCCTTCTGACCCAGGCCCGCATCCTGTCGGGGCTGATGGGGGTCTCCCAGGACGACACCCAGTTGCTGGTGCTGCCCCTGTCCTACATTCTTGGCTTGTCGGCCCTGCTGTGCAGTGTCCAGGCGGGCAGTCCTCTGGCGGTGGGTGGCGGGCAGCGCTCCATGGTCGAGGACATGAGCCTCTTCTCGCCCGCCATGGTGGTGGGTGTCCCCAGCATGTTCGAGCGCCTGGCTGACAGGCTTCGGGCCGGCGTGGGCGAGTTCGGCTATGTGGAGCGGCAGCTCTTCCAGCGCTGGGTTGAGGCAGGCATAGAGCGCCTTGAGAAGGCCATCACCCAGGGCGACGATGACTTCCTCGACTACATGGAGAGGATGGTCGCCGAGAAGCTGTTCTTCCCCAGAGTGCGCTCGCTGTTTGGGGGGAATATGCGCTTCTTCCTCAGCGCCGGGGCCCCCGTATCCCGTCAGACGGTGTTGTTCTTCCACGCCCTGGGCGTGCCCTTGTACGAAAGCTACGGCCTCACGGAGACCGCCGGCGCCACCCATGTCAGCAGCCCTGGGGCCTTCAAGGCAGGCTCTGTGGGCGTGCCCATTCCCGGGGTCGAGGTGCGCATCGCTGACGACGCCGAGGTCATCGTCAAGTCACCCACCCTCATGTCCCGCTATCTGGACGAGGGAGAGGGCGGCTACTGCATCAAGGACGGCTGGCTGCACACGGGGGACCTGGGCTTTGTGGACGAAAGCGGCTTTTTGTTCATCACGGGCCGCAAGAAGGATCTGCTGGTCACCGCGGGCGGGGCCATCATCTCTCCCAACAAGCTGGAGTCCCGGCTGGACCGCCTGCCCCTGGTCTCCCGCAGCGTGGTCTTCGGGGATGGCAAGCCCTGGCCGGTGGCCCTCGTCACTCTGGACGAAGAAGAGGTCCAGCGCTGGTACTCTGCCAAGGGCCTGGAGTTCCGCAGCCTGGCAGACGCCGCTGGGAATGTGGACCTGTATGTCGAGATCGAGCAGTCCGTGAAGCGTGTCAATGCCGAACTGGCGGCCCCCGAGCGAATCAAACGAATTGCGGTCCTACCCTCCCGCTTCGGCAGCGAAGACGGCGAGCTTACGGCCCATCAACGGTTGCGCCGCGCCCGCATTGCAGAGAAATACGCGGGCGTGCTCAAGACCCTCTACGAGTAGGAGTGCTGCCTTGTTCACCCGTGGCGAAGTCCTGGTAATCGTCCCCACCTACAACGAACTCGAGAACCTGCCCCTGCTGTGTGCGGAGATCTTTCGCCTGGCGCCCGAGGCCCATGTGCTGGTGGTGGACGACAACTCCCCCGACGGCACGGGGCGCAAGGCCGACGAACTGGCCGCCGCCGACCCGCGCCTCCAGGTGTTGCACCGGACGGCCAAGGAAGGGCTGGGCAAGGCCTATGTGGCGGGCTTCAAGTGGGCCCTGGCCAAGGGCTACAAGGTCATCTTCGAGATGGACTGCGACTTCTCCCACCGCCCCGAGTACCTGCCCCGGTTCCTGGAACTGATCGAGGACGCCGATCTGGTCCTGGGCAGCCGCTACATCAAGGGCGGCGGCACCGAGAACTGGCCCCTCTCCCGCCGCTTCATCTCCAGGGGAGGCAACCTCTACGCCGGCCTGGTACTGGGCCTGCCCTACCGCGACCTGACGGGCGGCTTCAAGTGCTTCCGCCGAGAGGTCCTGGAGGCCCTGGACCTGGACGCCCTGATAAGCTACGGCTACTCCTTCCAGGTAGAGCTGACCTTCCGCGCCCACCGCAAGGGCTTCCGCATAGCCCAACTGCCCATAGTCTTCCCCGACCGCGTCCGCGGCAAATCCAAGATGTCCGGCAAGATCTTCAAGGAAGCCTTCGTGAATGTCTGGAAGCTGAGGGTGGGGGCCTGATCAGGCCTTCGTGATTCGTCCCAGGAAAGTCTTGTAGATGTAGACGGTGTAGGCCAGCACGATGGGCACGCCCAGGAGGGCGACTATCAGCATGGTGCCCAGGGACTTCTGGCCGGCGGCGCTGTTGTGAGCTGTCAGGCTGTTGGCGGCGTCGGGGACGGACGGGACCAGGACCGGGAACAGGGTGGCGGCGGCCAGGCCGAACAGCAGCAGGATGAAGCCGGAAGAGGCCAGGAAGGTGAACAGATCCTTGCCCGCGCCGGCCAGCAGGGGAATGGCAACCAGCAGGGCGAGGGCCAGGGCCTCCAGGGGCCACACGAGAGCGCCCCGGGACATGGCCCGCGCCACCAGTTCGGGGGCCAGGAAGAAGGCCAGGATGATGGCCACCACATACAAAGAGGTGAAGCCCACCCAGGCCTGGTGCAGGCGCTTCTTGTAGGTGTCCCGAAGGGCGCCGTCGGTCTTGAGGACCATCCAGGCCGCGCCCTGCACTGCCAGGAGGGCCAGCCCGGCCAGGCCGCACAGCACGGGCCAGGGGCGCAGCAGACCCAGGAGGCCACCGAAGTAGTCCCCGTTGGCGTCCAGGGGGATGCCCGCCAGCACATTGCCCAGGGCGGTGCCCAGCAGGATGGCCACCAGACTGGAGCCCAACCCGAAGGCCAGGTCCCAGTTGCGGCGCCAGACGGGGGACTCGCTCTGGCCACGGAACTCCAGCGCAATGGCCCGGAAGATGAGCCCGAACAGCAGCAGGATGAGGGCCAGGTAGAAGCCCGAGAAGATGCTGGCGTACACCGGGGGGAAGGCGGCAAACATGGCCCCGCCACCAGTCAGCAGCCAGACCTCATTACCATCCCAGACGGGGCCGATGGCCTTGAAGTTGATGCGCTTCTCTTCCTCATCGCGGCTGAAGAGGTGCCAGAAACCCACGCCAAGGTCGAAGCCATCCAGCACGGCGTAGACGGCCAGCAACAGTACGACCAGTCCAAACCAGGTGATCTCAAGCGCCATAGGAAGCCTCCTTGGAGTCGTCGGTGGGGAAGCCGGTCCGAACCTTGCGGGCCACAAGTTGGAGATACAGCACCAGCATCAGGGCGTACAGCAGGCCAAAGCCGATGATGGAGAAGAGGATCTCCCCGGCGCTGACATTGATGGAGACCGCGTCGGAGGTTCGCAGGAGGCCCTGAACCACCCAGGGCTGGCGGCCCACCTCGGCGGTGATCCAACCCAGTTGATTGGCCAGGGTGGGCAGTGGGATTGCCAGGGCCAGGATGGTGAGGAAGGCCCGGTTGGTGTAAAGGGTGCCGCGCCGCATCAGCATGATGCCAATGAAGCCCAGCAGGATGAACAGCATGCCCAGCATCACCATCAGGTGGAACGAGGTGAAGGTCAGCGCCAGGGGAGGGCGGTCCGCCGCAGGGAAGTCGTTCAGCCCCTGAATGACCCCATCGGGGTCGCCGTGCACGAACAGCGACATGAGGGACGGGATCTCGACGCGGCCGATGATTCTGGGCGGGTCCTGGGACACCGGGATGCCAAAGACCAGCGCCGGCACATTGGCTGAGGTCTCAATGATGCCTTCAATGGAGGCGAACTTCGCGGGCTGGGTCTGGGCCACCTGCCGGGCGTGGATGTCGCCCATGGGGAAGGCCTCCAGCACGGACAGGATGAAGGCGGCGATCATCACTGGCTTCATGGCCCTGGCGGCCAGGCTGTGCTGGCGCTCGCCGGGTTTGGAGCGCAGCAGGAGGATGGCCAGCAGGCCCGCAATGGTGAAGGCGCCCGTAATCAAGGCGGCGGTCATGGTGTGGAGGAAGCGAGGGAGCATGGAGGGGTTGAAGATGGCAGCTCCAAAGTCCACCAGCACGGCCTTGCCGTCGATGACCTCGTGGCCCGCCGGGGTCTGCTGCCAGGAGTTGGCCGCCAGAATCCAGAAGGCTGAGATCACTGTCCCGACCGCGACCATCAGAATGGAGAACCAGTGGGCCCCCTTGGGGACCCGGTCCCGCCCAAACAGGTACAGGCCCAGGAAGCTGGACTCCAGGAAGAAGGCAAAGATGGCCTCGGCGGCGAGGGGCGCCCCGAAGATGCCGCCCACGAAGCGCGAGTAGGCGGCCCAGTTGGTGCCGAACTGGAACTCCATGGTGATGCCCGTGGCCACGCCCACCGCGAAGGTGATGGCGAAGATCTTCCCGAA
>CAZMEC010000002.1:0-48454 GCA_964565265.1 uncultured Myxococcales bacterium | reverse complement strand
CGGGCCAGCCGATGGCCACCAGGGAGAAGGGCATGAGGTTGCCGGGGACGCCCAGCTTCTGGCCCACGGCCCGGACGCGCTCTTCGTCGGGGAAGACGCCCAGCCAGACGCTGCCCAGACCCTGGGCGTGGGCGGCCAGCAGGATGTTCTGAGTGGCTGCCGAGCAGTCCTGGGGGAAGTACCCGGGGTACTTCTCGGCGCTCACATCGGCCACCACCAGGATGGCCAGATCTGCTTCCTTGAGCATGCCCGCGTAGGGGTGGACGCTGGGGATGTCATTCAGCATGGCGCGGTCCCGGATGACGATGAAGCGCCAGGGCTGCTGGTTCCCAGCGGAGGGGGCCTCCATGGCGGCCTCCAGGATCTTCTGCACCATGGCGTCGGGGACGGCCTTCTGCTGGAACTTGCGGATGGAGCGCCGGGAGAGCAGGACCTCAAGGGCGGCCTCGCCGGGGCTGGCCTTGGCGACGGCTGGGGCCTCTGGGGCTTGGCCCGCCTGGGCCGGGGCGGCCTTGTCAGCCATCCCGTAGGGGGCGGCGGCTTCCTTGGAGTCGCAACCGGCCAGGGCCAGGCCCAGGACCAGGAAACCTGCTGTCAGACCTTGAAGTTTCATTTCTTGGCTCCGTTCTTCATCATGGCCTTGCGGTACCGATCGGAGACCACCTTCCAGTCCACGATCTGCCAGATGGCGGCAAGGAAGTCAGCGCGCTTGTTGCGGTATTGAAGGTAATAGGCGTGCTCCCAGACATCCAGGGTCAGGATGGGGGTGCCCAGGCCCTCGGTGATTGGGCTTTGTTCGTTGGGAAGGCCCACCACCGCAAGCTTGCCGTCGCGGCCCAGGTACAGCCAGGCCCAGCCCGACCCGAAGACCGCCGCGCCCGTCTCTTCCAGGCGCTTCTTCAGGGCATCCAGGGTGCCGAACTCGCCCTTGATGGCCACGGCCAGCGGGCCCTCGGGCTCGGCCACGGCCTTGCCCACGGGGGCCAACTGGCTGAAGAAGAGGTCGTGGTTGTAGTGCTGCCCCAGGTTCTTCTTTACGAAGGCCCGGTGTTCAGAGGGCACGGTGGCAAGCCCCCGCAGGGTCGTCTCCAGGTCCTTGCCGCAGAGGGCGGGCGCATGCTTGGCGAGGACCTCGTCGGCCTTCTTGGCATAGCCCAGGTGGTGGGCGCCGTGGTGCAGATAGATGGTCTGGGAGTCCATCACCGGCTGCAGCCCATCAGCGGGGTAGGGCAGATCCGTGAAGGAGAGGCATTTGAGGCCTTGATCGGGCGCGGCAGCAAGGGACAAAGCCAACAGCAGGGCAGGCAAGAATGCAGACATGGGTTCCTCCGGCATGACGACAAAAATGGCAGCCGCTACGATAGACGGCAAGGGGGCAGTTTGTCAAAGGCTGTGCGGATGCGGGGACTGGGGTGTTGGGGTGTGGAGGTGTTGGGGTGCGCGGCTGGGAAGGGACAAGCGTGGGAGGCCGCAGCAGGGGCAGGAGCCCTGGAGGCACCCTCTTCGGGCCGCCTTCCTCTTCAAGGGGGGCGTGCGCGGCCCGAAGCGGGTAGGCGGTCTGGGGGGAACAATCCCCCCGGGCCGCCGGCTCTCCAGGGCCCTGCCCCGGCGAAGGCCCTGGGAAGACCTTGGACGGCCTTTCCGCTTACTTCGTGCGCGGCTGGGAAGGGGTAGCCTTCCCGCTTACTTCGTGCGCGGCAGGGAGCCGGGGTCCATCAGCCCTAGCCTCGCTTAAGCCAGCTCTGGGGGCAGGTAGCGGGCGAAGGGGCTGCGGGTGGCGCGCTTGCGGAACCGGATGTCGCCCTCCGCCCGTTCCCCTGAGGAGCGCACGATGATCCGGCTGTTGGTGGCCTCCACCACGGTCCAGTGTCGCCCCGCCAGGAAGACCGTCTCCCCAGCGTTGGCGTTCAAGGAGAGGCTGGCCAGGGGATGCCCCGAGTCGGCGTCCACGACCTGGCGCTCCCGGGTGTCCGGGATGTTGGAGTGGATGGGGCGTGTGGGTACCGGTTCCGGTCACTTTTTGTTTTCGCCGCCCGCTCCTTGAGGGAGGGCTCAGTTGGTACCGGTTCCGGTCACTGGCGCTTACTTCGTGCGCGGCTGGGAAGGGACAAGCGTGGGAGGCCGCAGCAGGGGCAGGAGCCCTGGAGGCACCCTCTTCGGGCCGCCTTCCTCTTCAAGGGGGGCGTGCGCGGCCCGAAGCGGGTAGGCGGTCTGGGGGGAACAATCCCCCCGGGCCGCCGGCTCTCCAGGGCCCTGCCCCGGCGAAGGCCCTGGGAAGACCTTGGACGGCCTTTCCGCTTACTTCGTGCGCGGCTGGGAAGGGGTAGCCTTCCCGCTTACTTCGTGCGCGGCAGGGAGCCGGGGTCCATCAGCCCTAGCCTCGCTTAAGCCAGCTCTGGGGGCAGGTAGCGGGCGAAGGGGCTGCGGGTGGCGCGCTTGCGGAACCGGATGTCGCCCTCCGCCCGTTCCCCTGAGGAGCGCACGATGATCCGGCTGTTGGTGGCCTCCACCACGGTCCAGTGTCGCCCCGCCAGGAAGACCGTCTCCCCAGCGTTGGCGTTCAAGGAGAGGCTGGCCAGGGGATGGCCCGAGTCGGCGTCCACGACCTGGCGCTCCCGGGTGTCGGGGATGTTGGAGTGGATGAGGCCCCGTTCGCCCAGGTCCAGCATTTCCGTGGAGGGGATGAAGCGGCCCCGGCTGTGCTTGACCAGCCCAAGCGTGGTCAGGTGCAGGAGGATCAGCTCCACCCGGTGGGGCGAGGCAATGGGCAGCAGCAGATCCGTGACCTCGGCCAGGGTCATGCCCTCCCGGCGGCTGTAGAACAGCGAGAAGATCTGCTGGACCGCCACGCTTGGATCCGGCTCTGGGACGAGGCTGGCATCGGGGTGGTTCTCCAGGGCGCCCATCAACAGATGGAAGGCCGCCTCGTCGCCCTCATTGGCGATGCGCACCACCACCTCCACGGTGCCCCGCCTGCGGCTGCCCCGGGCCACCCGCTGGGAGAAGGCCGCCACCGTGGTGGGCAGGTCCACCAGCAGCACCGCATCCACATCGCCGATGTCAATGCCAACCTCCAGGGTGGAGGTGGCCACGCAGATGCCACTCTTCCATTCCCGCAGGGCCGCCTCAGCTTCCAGGCGCTCGGCCCGGTCAATGCTGCCGTGGTGGACGCAGACCCGTTGCCCGGGCCAGACCTGGTGCAGGTCCCGGGCCGTTTGTTCGGTGGCTGCCCGGGTATTGGCAAAGACCAGCAGTTTCTTCCAGCCGAAGTTGCCCATGAGGTCGGGCAGGTCCAGCAGTTCCTTGATCCGGTGGACGCGCATGGCCCGCTGGCTCTCCTGGATGACCACGGACTCCACGGGGAAGTAGCGCTCGGCCACCGCCGCCGGATCGCTGAAGGTGGCGGACATGGCCGCGAAGCGCAGGGCCGGGGCGCCAGGGGAATGGGCCAGGCGCCGCAGCAGGACCCGGAGTTGGTCTCCCCGGAGGCTGCCGTCCACCATGTGAAGCTCGTCCAGGATGACCCCCAGGCGGGGCCCCCACACATCGCCCTTCCTGGATAGCAGGGCGTCCAGAGATTCCGGGGTTGTCAGCAGCACCCCCGAGGGTTCGCTGCCCTGGCGGTCCTTCTTGTCGCCCGTGCGTCTGGCCAGCGCAATCCCCAGGCGCGGCAGCTTGTCCCGGAGGCGCTCGTAGATGTCGTTGACCAGGGCCCGGGTGGGGGCCACATAAAGCAAGCCGTAGCCCGGCTGGTCGAAGACCCCGAAGTGCAGCATGCGCTCGATCATGGGGGCAAAGACGGCCTCCGTCTTTCCACTGGCAGCGGGGGCCGAGACCACGGTGTTGCGGCCCGCCAGCAGGGGCTGAAGGGTCCGCTTCTGGACCTCCGTGAGGCTGCCAAAGACCTGGAAGAACACAGGCCAGGTGCGCTTGAGCAGCCGGGAGGGGTTCACCATTTCGCACCGAAGGTGGTGTCGGGATTCAGGTCCATGCCCAGCAGCGAGTCCAGGCCCCGGGCGTGGTGGAAGCGCAGGTAGTCCATGGCCTCAACCATCCCCTTGATGAAGCGGCGCTGGGTGCCGTGCACGGCCAGGTCCCCAAAGAGGGCCCGCTTGATGCGGTCCATCTCGCGGCGCCCCGCAGACACCCCCAGGACCTCCCGGTAGTGCCGCGTGAAGCGGTCAAACAGGGTCTCCAAGGCCTTCTGGGGCAGGGGCTCCAGGTCCATCGCGTCAAAGTCGTGGCGCTCGACCAGGTCCCGCATCAGGTCCGTGGGGGTGACGGCGAAGATGACCTTGAGGGTGCGCTCGTCCCGGGCCAGGGGGTGCAGGTAGGGCAGGGCCTTGAGGTGTCCCGAATAGACCAGCCCCGTGTTGGCCCCCCGATAGATGTGCAGGCCCTCTTCCTTGACCACGGGCTCGTCGATGAGGCGTTCGTCCAGGTTGGCCGCCAGGGACAGCCCCGTGATGAAGTCCAGGCCCCGCTGGATCTGCTGATGCCACCGCACCGCCGTGACCATCTCGGCCTCGTCCAGCAGCAGCAGCAGCCCCTTGGCCCCACACCAGGTCTTGGCGGCGTGGCCGAAGAAGCTCAGCAGGTTGCAATACAGGTTGGAGGCCGTCGTGTGGTCGTGCATGGTGGGCAGGTCCGTGAGGATGCCCTCCTCCTCCCCCATGAGCCAGGCCCAGAGGCGCTCGGGGTTGCGGCAGCGCCCCAGGCGCTGGAGGAACTCGGTCAGGTAGGGGTGGTCAGGGGTGCCCGCGTCCATGCCCCCGTCGATGCAGCGCTGGATCAAATCCCGGGCGTCGCAGGCCGCCCCGTCGGGGCCCCGCCAGCGGAGGTTCTGCATGATGCGGTTGTAGACCCTGCGGGGGGCGCTGGGGGGGGAGTCCAGGGGGTCCAGGGGGACCATGGCCACCACCCAGCCTTCGCGCTCGGCGGCCAGGGCCGCGGCGTTCAGGAAGTGGGTCTTGCCGCTGCCGTAGTCGCCGAAAAGATAGAAGACGGATTCATCCGGGTCGGCAAGCCACTCGGAGAGGTAGGACAGCTCACCCTCCCGGCCAAAGGTCCACTCCTGGACGGCGGACTCGGGGACGATGCCCAGGCGGAAGCTCTCAATGATCTTGCGGTCCCCCCCGGCCCCCCCCAGCAAAGGCAGGTTCAGGTCCGCCCGGAGCTTCACGCCCCGGCCCATGGGCCCTTCGTCCAGCACGGTGGTGAGCTCGCTGACCCAGACCGCCAGGGTGGGGCCGCGGTCAAAGTAGACCAGGGCCCGCCGTCCCCGAAACATCAGGGACTGGAGGGTGCCACGGCCAAGATGGCGGTGGAAAACGCGCAGGGAGCCTTCGATCTTCAAGCCGCGCCCCCCTGCAGCAGCAGGTCCGCGAGTTCCTCGGCGGTGGCGTTGAGGAGCTTGCCGGCGCGGGCGCCGTGGAAGAGGCGGACTGCGGACTTCACGAAGAGGCGCTTGTAACCAATCTCACCGCCTCGGCGACGGAAGGCCTCCTTGGCCAGTTGTTGGATTTGCGGCTCCATGTCCCCCGGGGCCTTCCAGTCGTAGGCCGTCTGGTAGATGGCCAGGAGGCGGCTGCCAATCTGGCGCAGGGCGGTCTCGGGGTCGCCCAGGGTGCGCTCCAGCTCGATGCTGACGCCCGTGGGGTTGTCGAAGTCGAAGACCGAGCCGAGGCGCTGTTTGAGGGCCTCGTACACATTGAGCTTGCCGTCAAAGAAGCTGTAATCGGGGACGGCGTAGAAGAACATCACATTCTGGAACTGGTTGTTGCCACAGGAGTCCACCAGCTCGCGGAGGTTGGCCAGGAGGTTTTGCTTCTCGCGGGAGGACAGGGAGGGGAGGAGCTCGGCCTCGTCGAAGAGGACCACCAGGCCGCGGTAGTTGAAGGCCCGGAGGAACTGCACCAGGGAGCGCAGCATGGAGAAGGCGTTGGAGCGGTCAATGCCCCGGGAGAGGCCCAGGTTGCGCAGGAACTTGCGGTCGAAGTCCTGGCCCATGAGGAAGCCCAGCACCTGTTCGAGGTTGCGGTGGTCGCCCTGGGCCGCGTAGGTCAGGGCGCGGCGCATGGCCTGGAGGAAACCCAGGTTCTCGATGGAGGCGAGGCGGGACTCGATCTCGGCCTCCAGGGCCTCACCCTTGAGCGCCTTCAAGCCAACGGCGATCTGGTCGATGATGGCGCCCAGGCCCCGGCGACCGCCCTCGGCCAGGTCCTCGGGACCCTGGGGGGGGGCGATGGTGCGGGCCACGGCGGCGTAGACCAGTTCCATCCGGTGGAAGGGGGTTTCATCCTTGGAGAGGGGCACATAGGCCACCACGAAGCCCCGACGCCAGGCCAGATCCCTCATGTTGTAGAGGAAGTGGGTCTTGCCGCCACCGTAGGCGCCCACCACCAACTTGAAGGCCGCCCCGCCGTCCTCACCCACATAGCTGTCCAGGTAGTCCCGGGCCATCACATCCAGCCAGGGGTCCAGGCCCACAGAGAACTGGTTGGAACCCCACTCGGGGGGAATGCCGTGGGCCCCGACGACTTCAATGATCCGGCGGGCCCACTGTCTGCTGAGATTATCTGCCAACTTGATCCTCCCTCTTCACGAACTGGACGGAGTGGAACAGCGTGCCGTTGCCGGACGCGTCATCGGGCAACCAGAAGGCGTTGCCGGGTTTTCTGGTCTGGTCCCTGGTGGCCACGCGGAGGCGCAGTTCCTGGTCCTCCAGGCGAAGCCCCCGCAGGCGGGACAGGTCGAAGGAGAAGCGTGCCCGGGAGTAGTCCTGCTTCCAGGAGGCCCGGGTGGGGCGATCCAGAAAGCCCTGGCCCTGCTGCAAGAACGCCAGACAGGCGTGGACGGTGTTCAGGGGGGCGGGGTCGCCTTCGCGAAGGCCCAGGCGGGCGCTGGCCATGCGGGTGGCGGCCAGCAGCAACTGGGGGAGGGCGGCGGGGTCGTGGGCGGAGGCGAACTGGGTCTCCTGCTGGCGGAGGGCCTCCAGGGCGGCCTCCACGCCAACGGGGAAGCGCTCCAGGGTCTCCACCCCGGGGCCCCACTGAAGTTCACAGGTCTTGAGGTCGTCGGAGGCCAGGAACTGCCAGGGGCCGGAGGTCCAGCGGGGCCATCTGCCGTGGAGCTTGAGGCCAGCTTCCTTGAAGGCGTCCTCGAGGTCCGCGCCAAAGGTGGTCTGGCGGTCCCTAAGGGTCGGGGCCAACTGCTGGCGAGCCAGATCCAGCTCGAGGGAGAGGGAGGCCGCCGTCTGCCCAAGGCGAAGCAGCAGCGCCGAGGCCTCCTCCAGGGGACCATGGAGCAGAAGGGGATCCTGATCCTGGCTGGCCAGGACCCGCTGGAGGCCCTTGAAGGACTTAGCCGCGGGGCCCAGAACCTGGGTGACCTCCTTCAGCTTGGACTGAAGGTCTTGTGGCTTCATAAGAGGCAACCTCCGAATAGCGCTTCCATACGCACCTTCCCAGAATGAATGTCCGTTCCACAGGGCAGACTGCGAAATGATAGAACAACTGGCGCCAATCGGGGCTGTCGGCGACAAAAAAATCAGCACGGGAACCAGGAGCCAGAATACCGGAATCGTCAACACCCATGGCAGCGGCGGCCCTGGTGGTCACAGCAGCCAACGCCTGTTCAGGGGTCAGACCACACTGAACACAGCCCAGAGTCCCCGTCAGCAACAGGTTGGGACTCATGGCCGACCCGGGATTGTAATCAGTAGAGAGGGCGGGGGGAAGACCTGCTTCCACAAAAGCCCGCCCGGCGGGGAAATGGCGGTGTCCCAGGAAGAGGGTGGCGGCGGGCAAAAACACGGGAATCACCCCAGCGTCGGCCAGCAAGCGGATCTCCCGGGGACCGGCGTAGTCAAGATGGTCGGCGCTGATGGCGCCAAGCTCGGCGGCCAGTTCGCAGCCCCCGGTGTTGCCCATCTGCTCGGCGTGGACCTTGAGGCCCAGACCCAGGCCCCTGGCGGCCTCCAGGATGCGGCGGCCCTGGGCGGGGGAGAAGGCGCCCTCTTCAACGAAGACATCGGCAAAATCCGCCAGGCCCCGGCGGGCCACCTCGGGCAGCATCTCCTGGAGGATGATCTGCTCGTAGACCTGGGGGTCGGCGCGGTGCTCGGGGGGGACCACATGGGCGCCCAGGAAGGTGCAGCGGACATTGTGGCCGAAGTGATCGGGAAGGTGGCGGCAGACCTCCAGGAGGCGCAGCTCGCTGGCGGTGGAGAGGCCGTAGCCGCTCTTGGCCTCAAGGCAGGTGACCCCCTGGGCCAGGAAGTGCTGGAGGCGGCCCCGGGCCAGGTCCGTGAGTTCCTCAGTGGTGGCGGCGCGGGTGGCCTTCATGGTGCTGGCGATGCCCCCGCCCCGGCGGGCGATCTCCTGGTAGCCCAGGCCACTGCAGCGGGCCTCAAAGTCGCCGATGCGGTTGCCCCCAAAGACGATGTGGGTGTGGCAGTCCACCAGGCCCGGCAACACCAGCGGTGCGTCCAGATTCTGGCGGGGCACCTCCCTGGGGACCTGAGCCTCCAGGCGAAGCTCCGTATCCACGGCCAGGACCCGGCCACCCTCCATCAGCAGGGCTGCCTTGGAGATGGCCCCCAGGGAAGCCGGCTGGGTCTCCTGGCAGTTGGCCTGACCGGGCACCATGGTGACCAGCGTGGCAATGCCCGTCAGGAGGGTCCGGGGCTGGGTCTGGAGGGACTGGCTCATGGGGTGCTGTTCAACTCCTTGAACCAGGCCACGAAGGCGGCGATGCCGACCTCAATGGGGGTCTCGGCGCGGTAGCCCAGGAGGCGCCGGGCCTTCTCCACGGAGGCCAGGGTGTGGGAGACATCCCCGGACTGGGCGGGGTAGCGGACGATGCGCGGGGTCAGAGCCAGGGCGTCGGAGAGCACGGTGACCAGGCGATCCAGGGTCACGGGGCGGCCGCCGCCAAGGTTGAAGACCTGATAGCCCTGGAGGTGGTCCGCCGCGGCCAGGATGCCGTCCACGATGTCCTCCACGAAGGTGTAGTCGCGGCTGGACTGGCCGTCGCCGAAGACGGGGACCTCTTTGCCCTCGACCATGAGGCGGGCGAACTTGTGAATGGCCATCTCGGGGCGCTGGGCGGGGCCATAGACGGTGAAGAACCGCAGGGCCGTGATGTCCATGCCGTAGAGGTGGGCCCAGGTGTGGCAGTAGAGCTCGCCGGCGCGCTTGGAGGCCGCGTAGGGCGAGACGGGCTGATCCGCCGGGAGGTCCTCGGAGAGGGCCCGGGAGGCGCCGTCGCCGTACACCGAACTGGAGCTGGCAAAGACCATGCGGCCCGGCCCCCGGGTGCGGGTGGCCTCCAGCATCTTGAGGAGGCCTGTGACATTGACCTCGTTGTATTCGTGGGGGATCTCAATGGAGGGGCGGACCCCCGCCTTGGCGGCCAGATGGATGACCACCTCGAAGGGCCCCAGGGAGAAGACCCGGTCCAGGTCGCTGTCCCGGCGCAGATCGCCCTCCACAAAGGTCAGCCGGTCCTGGCCCAGGCGCTGAAGCCGCGCCAGATTGAAGCGCTTGATGGCGGGGTCGTAGTAGGGATCCAGGTTATCCAGGATGACCACCCGCTGCCCCTGGGCAAGGAGCCGCCCCGAGAGAGTGCTTCCAATGAACCCGGCGCCGCCGGTTATCAAGTAGGATTTCATGCTTGGTCAAGCTCCATAGAACGAGGCGATGCGGCCCACCACCTCTTCCTGTTCGGCCTGGGTGAGGCCGGGGAAGATGGGCAGGGCGATTACCTCCCGGCAGGCCTTCTCGGCCACGGGGAAGGATCCCTCGCGGTAGCCCAGGTTGGCGAAGCAGCGCTGGAGGTGAAGCGGGACGGGGTAGTAGATGGCGTTGCCGATGTTGTGCTTGCCCAGGTGGGCGGCCAGGGCGTCCCGGTCCTTGGCGCGGACCACAAACTGGTGGAAGACATGGGTGGAGCCGGGGTTCAGGCCCAGGGGGCGCAGCAACCCGCGGGAGACAAGCCCCGCCTGTTCGAGGAGCGTGTGGTAGCGTGCGGCGACCTCCTGGCGGGCCCGGTTCCAGGCCTCCAGGGAGGGCAGCTTGGCCAGCAGCACGGCGGCCTGAAGGGAGTCCAGGCGGTAGTTCCCGCCGATGCGGTCGTGGTGGTACTTCTTCTTCGAGCCGTGGGCGCGCAGGGCCCGCAATTCAATGGCGTCGGCCTCGGTCTGGGCGGTGACCAGGCCGCCGTCCCCAAGGCAGCCAAGATTCTTGGAGGGGAAGAAGGAGAAGCAGCCGAAGCGCCCCAGGGAGCCCGCCTGCCGGCCATGCCAAAGGGCGCCCATGGCCTGGGCGTTGTCCTCGATGAGGGGCAGGGACCGGGCGCCGGCGATGGCCAGGAGGGCATCCAGATCCGCGCACTGGCCAAAGAGATGGACGGGCAGGAGGCCGGCGGTGCGGGGGCCGCAGGCGGCATCGACCTGTTCGGGATCCACCAGGAGGGTGTCCTCGTCCACATCCACGAAGACCGGGACGCCGCCGGCGCGCACGATGGCGTCCGCCGTGGCAACGAAGGTAAAGGGCGTGGTGATCCACTGCCCGCCGGGAGCGAAGCCAACCGCGTCGAGGGCCGCCACCAGGGCGTCGGTGCCGCTGGAGACGCCCACCGCAAAGGGCACGCCAAGCCAGGCGGCGAGCTGGGTCTCAAGCTGGGGGACCCAGGGGCCCAGGATGTATTGGCCGGACTCGTAGACCCCTAGCAGGGCCTTGCGAATAGCTCCGTCCACTTCAGCGTGCATCCGGGAGATATCGAGGAGTTGGACCACAGCAGCCTCCTTGAGCGTAAAACGGGCCGATTGTACACGAGCAGCCGGCCCCGGTCTAAGGCATTTTTTTTGGGCCCGGACCCCTTGACTGGGGAAGAAGGCGCGGCTTATTCTGCACGCCATGAAAGTTGCAATTGGTGCCGACCACGGCGGATTCGCCCTCAAAGAAGAACTCAAGAAAGCCCTGGTGACCCTGGGCCACGACTTCGTGGACTATGGCACGGGCTCGGAGCTCAGTGTCGACTACCCGGATTTTGCCCTGCCCGTGGCCCAGGCTGTGGCCTCGGGGGAGTGCCAGCGCGGCATCCTGGTCTGTGGGACGGGCATCGGGGTCAGCATCGTGGCCAACAAGGTGCCCGGCATCCGGGCCGCCCTGGTTCATTCGATCCAGACCGCCACCCTCGCCTCCGAACACAACGCCGCCAATGTGCTGGTGCTTGGGGGGAGGCTGTTGGCCTCGGCCCTCGCCGCCGAAATGGTAAAGGCCTGGCTGGCCACCCCCTTTGACGAACGACATCGCCGCCGGGTGGACAAGATCAGCGCCGTGGAAGCCAGGTTCCTCCTGAAAGAGGTCTAGCCATGCAGTGCCCCTTCTGTCATCAACAGGAGTCCCGAGTGGTGGACTCCAGGACCATCATGGAAGGCCACGAGATCCGCCGGCGCCGCGAATGCCCGGCCTGCACCAAGCGCTTCACCACCTACGAGCGGGTCGAGAACTGCCTGCCCATGGTGCTGAAGCGCACTGGGAATCGCACCGCCTTCGACCCCAGCAAGGTCCGCCATTCCATCAACCTGGCGGCCAAGAAGCGGGAGATCCCCCAGAAGAAAATTGAAGAGTTCCTCAAGATCCTTGAAGCCAAGCTGTCCGGCAGTGGCAGGCCCGAGGTCACCAGCGTGGAGATTGGGGACCAGGTCCTGGCCTTCCTGCGGCGCTGGGACATGATTGCCTACATTCGTTACGCCAGCGTCTTCAAGGACTGCAAGGACGCCGACGAGTTCATCAATCTGGTCCGAAGCTGCGAGGCGCCAGAGCCCCAATGATCCAAGCCGAACACTTCATGGAACTGGCGTTGGCCGAGGCGCGGCGGGGGCTGGGGGGTACGGGTCCCAATCCCCTGGTGGGGGCGGTGATCCACCGGGACGGGCTGGTGCTGGCCACGGGCTATCACGCCCGGGTCGGGGGCCCCCACGCGGAGGTGGACGCGCTCTCCAAACTCAGTCCCGAGGGCGCCCGGGGGGCCACCCTGGTGGTGACCCTGGAACCCTGCAGCCACCATGGCCGCACTCCCCCCTGCGCGGAGGCCATCATCAAGGCCGGCCTGGCCCGGGTGGTGGTGGGGATGCTTGACCCCAATCCCCTGGTGGCGGGGAAGGGGGTGGCCCTCCTGCGTCAGGCGGGCGTGGAGGTGCAGGAACCCTGTCTGCCTGAGGCCTGCGCCGCCCTCAACGAGCCCTACCTCAAGTACATCACCACGGGGCGCCCCTGGGTGACCCTGAAGCTGGCCTCCAGCCTGGACGGCAAGCTTGCCACCGGCTGCGGGGATTCGCGGTGGGTCAGCGGGGAGGATGCCGCCCTCACGGTCCACCGCCTGCGGGCCCAGGCGGACGCTGTCCTGGTGGGCTCGGGGACCCTGTTGCAGGACAACCCCTCCCTGGATTGCCGCCTGGTGCCCCACCGCAAGAAGCTGCTGAGGGCTGCCCTGGACACCCGGTTGGCCCTGCCCCTGACCCATCGCCTGGCCAACCCCGGGGACGGCGGCCCGGTGGTGTTGTTCCATGGTCCAGGGACGGACCTCGAAAAGCGTGGGGCCCTGGAGGCCAAGGGCGTGGCCTGTGTGGAGACCCCCCTGGCGGCGGGCCACCTGAACCTGGAGTCCGTGCTGGCTGAGCTTGGTCGGCGGGAGGTCAGCCGCTTGTTGGTGGAGGGCGGCGGGGGGCTGGCGGCGGGCCTGCTGGGGGCCTCCCTGGTGGACGAGATCTATTGGTTCGTGGCACCCAAGCTGGTGGGCTCGGAGGGCATCTGTTCGGTGGGCAGCCTTCGGCTTGAACGCATGTCCCAGGCCCTCCAACTGGAGTTCCGCTCGGTGGAGCGCCAGGGCGTTGATTTGTTGATTATTGCCCGACCTTTGCGGGCTTGAAGTCCGTGCGATTGTCCAGCACGCCGAAGCTGGCCCCGCCCAGGTGGTGAAGGGTCGGGAACTGACGCTGGTTCCACACCGCATCCGCCCCCAAAGCCCCCTCCCTGACCTCAGCCCGGAGTGCCTCCACCAGGACCAGATCCTCGTCCAGCACCTTCACCACGGCGCACTCCATGAAGGCAGCCAGGTCCGCCAGCACGGGCACGCTGGGGTGGGCCTGGCCGGAGGTTACTTTGAGGCCCAGGCGGGCAAGCTTGTCCTCTTCGCGGCCGCTGACCTGGCCCAGGTACAGCACCACGCCGGCCTGATCCGCCGTCGGGATGCCGATGGACAGGTAGCCGGAAGCCAGGGCCAGCTCATAGGTCAGGTGGCTGCTGGCCAGGGTCAGCACGAACTGGGGCGGGGAGTCGCTGTGGCTGTGGTACCAGGCCACGGGGCAGGCGCTGACCCGGCTGCCGTCGCCGGCGCTCACCAGAATCACCGGGCCACTGTTGGTCAGGCGGTAGCATTTTTCCAAGGGAATCTCTACAAAAGCACTCATTGGGGCCTCCGGAAGGTCAGGGAATGCAGCCGCAGGAACGGCCCATACAAAGGCCGGCAGCGAACGCGTCCTGGCAGTATGCAAAACAGGCCTGGTCATTGCAACCCGGCCCCGCCGGGCAGGCCACGGAGGCGTCTATCTGTTCGAACAGGCAGCGGCTGGCCTGGATGGTCTGGGCGGGGGACCAGAACACCGTGAGGCGGCTTCGCAGCAGCCCCTGGGCGTCGGCGCCGGTGAAGAGGCGGGCGTGGCCCAGGCAGGGCGTCTGGCCCCGGAGGAACCCAAAGGCTGCGTCGATGGTCCGCCCCGAGTCTCCATCCTTGACCGTGAGGCCGAGCATGGTGGGTTCGTCGAACCCGAACTGATTGGCCAGGGCCTCGGGGACCTGGTCAAGATAGGTCCAGGGGTCCCCAGGAGTGTTCACCAACATGCTGGAGTAATACAGGGTCTGGTTCTGGTCCGAGGCATAGGCCACGGCGCCGGGGGTCCCCAGGGCCAGGAAGGTGGCGGGGTACCAGATCTGGCAGCCGAGGGCGTCCAGGAGGGCGGGGGCAAAATTGGAGGGTGGGGGGCCGGCGGGGTTGGGAACGGCGCAAGTGGCCTCGTCCCAGATGGCCAGCAGTTCGCCCCAGGTGCCCAGGTCATCCTCGGCGACCAGGTCCCGATCCAGGGAACTGCTGTCCTCCTCCGGGGGTTGATCGCAGGAGGTCAGGGGCAGGGCAAGCAACAGGGCGACCAGAAGGGTGATGGGCGTCTTCATGGGTGGACAATAACGCGCCTTGAGGGGCTGCGCCAATTGTGAGGCGGTCAGGGGCAGGTGCGGCGGCGGCGGGCCAGGGAGAGGAGGGCCAGGAGGAGCAGGAGGGTGAGCGGCGGGGTGGCGCCAGGGGCGGCGGAGCAACCGCCGGAGCCGTGCCTGGGTTCGTGGGACTCCAGGTCGCTGGAGGTGGCGGCGTCAGGGGCCGCGGTGTCGGCGACGACCTCGGGCAGGTCGGCGGTGAGGTCGGCGGCGAGGTCGACGGCGACATCGGCGGTGAGGTCGGGCTGCAACACATCCGGCGTGGGGAGCTCCGGCACGCAGGCGGCGTCTTCGCACAGGAAGCCTTCGGAGCAGGGGCGCAGGTCGTCGCAGGTCTCCAGGCAACCCTGGGGGCTGCAGGGGTAGGGGGCGCAGTCCTGGGCGTCCGGGGTGGTGCAGGTGCCGGTGTCGTTGCAGGTGCCCCTGGGCTGGAAGAGGCTGCCGTCGCAGGAGGCCTCGCTGCAGAGGCCGACGCAGCAGACGCCGTCCACGCAGAAGCCCGTCTGGCACTGATTGGGGCCGCCGCAGTCGTCGCCCTGGGCAAGCTGAGGTATGCAGATGCCGGCGGAGCACCAGGCGCCGGTGGCGCAGGGACTGTCGTCTTCGCAGTCGCCGGCGCAGGCGGTTTCGCCGCACCGGTAGTTACCGCAGGCCTGTTGCTGGAGTTCGGGGCACAGACCCGTGCCTTGACAGAGGGCCTGCAGCACGGCCAGGCCTTCCTCGCAGGAGCCGGGGCGGCAGATGGTTTCTTCGCCGGGGTAGGTGCAGGAGGCCGGTTCCTGGCCGTCGCAGGCGCCGGCGCAGGCGCTGTCGTCGGTGGTGCAGGGGCTGCGGTCGCCGCGGGGCTGGCCCTCCACGGGGGTGCAGGTGCCGGCGGCGTCGTCCAGGTCGCAGGCCTCGCACTGGCCCTCGCATTCCGTGTCACAGCAGACGCCGTCCACGCAGAAGTTCGAGGCGCATTGGCCCCGGTCCTCGCAGCCCTGGCCCAGGATGATGGGCACCACGCAGAGGCCGCCGAAGCAAAGGTGATCGGGGGCACAGTGGGTTTGGGCCTCGCAGGAATCACGGCAGAGCAGTTCGCCACAGGCGTAGAGGCCGCAGGAGGTGGTGACGGGGTCCGGGCAGTCGGCGGCCAGGCCCGTGCAGAGGGTCTGTTCGTGGGCCAGGCCCTCGGCGCAGCCGGCCTCCAGGCAGACCTCGGTGTCGGGCAGGAAGCTGTCGTCGGGGCACAGGTCGGAGACGCCGTCGCAGGTCTCGGGCAGGTCGCAGGGACCGCCCACCGGGCGGCACTCCTGGTCGGCCTTTTCGTCGTCTGGGCAGTCGTCGGTGAGGCCATCGCAGAAGTCGGGCAGGTCGCAGTCGCCCAGGGACGGGCGGCACTCCTGGTCCGACTTGAGGTCGTCGGGGCAGTCGTTGGAGAGGCCGTCGCACAGCTCGGGCAGGTCGCAGTCGCCGGCGGCGGGGCGGCATTCCAGGTCAGACTTGGCGTCGTCGGGACAGGCGCCGTTAATGCCGTCGCAGGCCTCGGGGAGGTCGCAGCTTCCAGCGGAGAGCCGGCAGACACGGCCCAGCATCACGGGGCCGCAGGTGCCGCTTGTCGTAGCGCCCAGGTCCTGGCTGCAGGCCAGACAGTCGGTGAGGTCGCCGTCGCCACAGGCGCTGTCGCAGCAGACGCCATCCACGCACAGCCCGGTCAGGCAGTGGTTGGGGTCGGTGCAGGTCGCGCCCAGGGGCAGGGCCAGGTGGAAGCGCCCCTTGACCAGGGTGTTGCCGCCTTCGACGGGGGAGACCCAGCGCTCGTAGAGGATGGCGGTGCGGCCCGCAGAATCGGAGGCGGTCACGGGGGCGGTCTCGCGTTCGGGGGTGGCGGAGAGGTCCCCGACGCCCACGGGGGTCACTGCGCCGGTGGTGGGGTTGACGGCCACGGTGCGGACATCCGTGGCGCTGGCGGCGGTCTTGTCATCCTGCCAGGCCACGATGAACTGGCTGCCGTTGTAGGCGACGGATGGCCGTTGGGCACCCACGAGGCCGCTGAGGGCGAGGGGTGCAGCGTCCAGGGGGACGCCGTCGCTGCCCACGCGCAGGGCCTTGACCTCGCCGGGCTGGCCCCAGGTGGCGCTGTACTCCCAGGCCACCAGACAGGGGCCACCGGTGGCGCAGGCAACGGCGGGGCGTTTGGTGTAGGAGCCGTTGAACAGGGTCCTGGGGCTGGCGTCCGCCAGGGTGCTGGAGTTGTTCACCCGGGTCAGCCGAAGGTCGGAGTTGTTGTAGACGCGCAGTACCCAGTAGTGGGTGCCAGAGTAGGCCACGGCGAGGGTGGTGTTGTAGGTGTCCAGCTTTTCCCCGGCGGCGCCGATGACGAAGCTGGCCGGGTCCTGGGTGACGCCGTATTCGTTGATTCGGGCGCCCCTCAGCACGCCATAGTTGCCGCCCATCCCGGCGCTGAGGATCTCCATGAACACCAGCAGGCAGCCTGAGCTGGCGCAGCCCAAAGCGGGTTGGGTCTGTTGGCCTGCCAGACCGGGGACCAGTTCGAAGGGGTTGGCCTCGCCCAGGGACCCGTTCTGGAAGGTGCGGCCCTGGATCCGGGCGACGGGGTATTGCCCCTGGGTGCTGGCCACCAGGAAATAGCGTCCCGTGAAGCCCGCGGTGTGGCCCGAGCCGTAGGCGGGGAAGAGGACGCTGGGTTGGCCCAGGGGCTCGCCCAGATTGTTGAAGAGGACCCCGAGGAGTTCCCAGACCATGGTGCCGCTGTCGTCCAGGCGCTGGTTGGTCATGGTGGCCAGCCAGGAGCCGTTCCGGCCCGAGGCAACGACGGGCTTGGTCTGGATGCCAGCGGCCCGGCTTACCAGGAGGGGATCGCCCAGGACCTGGCCGTCCGGGTCCACCAAGATGGAGCGCAGGCCCCGGCGGGCATTGGAGGCTGCGACCAGGAAGTTGGTGCCGTCCCAGGTGACCGTGGTGTTGCCGCTGCTGGACTCGGTGTAGAGGGTTGGAAGGGTCAGGCCCGAAGGGTCCTTGAGGGCCCCGTCAGCGCCCAGGCGGGCAGCCCGCAAGGGGGACTCGTTGCCACCCGAAGGGCCGGCCCAGGACACAAGATACTGGTCCCCCGAGAAGGCCGCCCCGGGCCGAAAGGATGGCTGAGGATATTGGCCGGCGGTGAGGGCCACATGGGGTGTGGCCGCACCCGCCGTGGTCACCAGGGAGGTCATGACCTGGTTGGCCGGATAGTCGTTCCAGGCCACCAAAAAGCGATCCGTGCCCAGGACCACCCGGGGGCTGACCTGATCGGAGGCGCCTCCGTCCAGGATTGACTCGGAGCCGTTCCAGGTGCCGGTCTTCCCCAGGCGTCGAAGATAGACATTGTAGTCGCCCCCGCGGTAGTCCTGCCAGGCCACCAGGTAGTCGGTGCCGTCAAAGGCCAGGCTGGGCCCCAGCTGGCTCTTGTCCGCGGTACACAGGGCAACCCCCGAGGGATTGGCCACGGTGCCGTCGGCCAGGACTTTGGTGCCATAGATATCTGAGGTCCAGTTGCGATCGTCGTTCCACAGCACCATGAAGTCCGTGCCGTCCGAGCCTATCCCGGGGTTGAACTGCCGGTTGGTGCCGTTGCTGATGGTGAAGGCGGGTGCAGGCAGGGTGCCGTCGGGCTCGATGAAGCGACCCAGGATGTCCCCGGAATTGCCCATGCCGTCGTTCTCCCAGACGGCCAGGAAACGGGTGCCGTTGAAGGCCACCACGGGGGCGCGCTGGAAGTTCACGGGGCCGGAGATGCGAAAGCCGTTGGGGTCGAGCAGGACGCCCTCGGGGCTTACCCTGGCGCCATGCAGGAAGACCTCGGCGCCGCTGCGCCGGTCGCCAAAGACAAGCAGATGGACGCCGCCGCCGAAGGCCGCATCCATCATGGTTGAAGGCGTGTAGACCGAGGTCGCGGTGTGGACCGAGAACTCCGCCTCCAGCACATTCCCTGGGGCAGGCGTCTCTTCGGCCAGGGCGTGGCCGGGGGCCAAGAACAACAAAGTCACGGCCAGAAGGACGCCTTGGAGACGCTGAAACATGTGGCCCTCCCGGGGTCAAAATTCCCTTGCATGTCGCTGAGTTGACTCGCTGAATGTAACCCCAGTCGGCGGCGCTCCGCAAGCACTTGCAGGGCCAGCTCGCTGTGCCCTCTTGAATCCGCTGGCCAAAGCTCTAGACTGGGGGCGTTTTGTCGACCCGGAGGGGTTATGGTGCGGCCTTGTCACCTGTTGCTGCTGTGCTTGTTGCTGCTTGCGCTGCCTGAAGCCTTGCGGGCTGAGGATTTTCCCTCCGCCGGGGCCTTTGCCCGGGGTCGGGCGGGGATGGCCGTGCTGGCCACGGATGCCGGCGCCGTGCTGGGGAACCCGGCGGCCCTGGGACTGCACCAGGCGGGGACCACCGTGGACCTCAGCGCCTTGGGCTCGGTTGCCAGCGGTAATGCGGGGGGGGACTACGGGGCCGCCCTGGGCGTGGAACTGGGCTACCTGGCACGCTTGCCGGGGAAGGCCCGCTGGACGCCGGTCTTCGGCTTGCTGGTCCAGACCCCGGTGGATGGGGCCTTCAGGTTGAAGATGCCGGCCAATGATTCCCAGTTCTGGCCCCAGCTTGCCCTGGATGAGACCACCACAAGGTTGGCCGCCGGCCTCGCCGTGGAGGCAGTTCGGGGGCTGGTGCTGGGGGCCTCCGTGGAGTATGTCCCCGGGGTGGATGGCTTTGTGCGGCTGGATCTGGACGACCCGGATGGCAGGAATCAGGTGGAGATCCAGGTGCGGTCCTCGCTGGGGCCGACCTTCGGGTTGCTTTGGAGGCCTGCCCCGAGCTTGGACCTGGGGCTGGCCTATTCCCTGGAGCTGCCGGCGAATCTGGATATGCCCGTGCGGGTGCTGGCGAGTTCCATCGACATCAATGCCCGGGTCCTGGGCCAGCTCTTCGCGCGCCCCGCCGTGCTGCGGGCGGGCGGGGCCCTGCACCTGAACCGGGCCTGGACCCTGCGGGGCGAGCTCCACTGGGCCCGCTACTCAGCCCTGCCGTCGCCCTACGCGGACCTGGAACTGTACGACGCCCAGGGCGAGGACGGTCTGGCGGTGAACCGCCCGGACCTGGACTTGAAGGACGCACTGGTGGCCAAGGTAGGAGCGGACTGGCAGACCGAGTCGCTGCTGCTGGGGGGCGCCCTGTCTCTGGAGACGCCTGCCTGCGAGGACTCCAACGGCGTGGCCAACGCCCGCTGCGCGACCATCTACAGAGTCGGGGCGGCCCTCGCGGCTCCCTTGAGCAAAGACCCCCTGGCCTTGACCGGACACCTGGAAGCTGGGGCCCGGTTCACGGGGCAGGAGGTCTTGGAAAAAAACCAGGTGTTGCCTGGGAATCCTGGCTACCCAAGCGCCCGCCAGGGTGCGGTGGCGTGGGAGTTCTCGGGCGGCCTCTCCTTTGACTTCAGGTGACCCCATGAACCCTGGGCTGGGATTTCTTGGCAAGGCTCTGTTGGTGCTGTTCCTCCTGCTGGCGGCGCCGGCCTGCGATCCCCAGGAGGCCCCGGATTCCGACGGAGATGGCCTCTCTGATGCCCAGGAGGCGCGCTTTGGGACGGACCCCTTGAACCCCGACACGGATGGTGATGGGCTGGGGGATGGGGAGGACCCGACCCCCCTGGGCGAGGTCTCCGTGGAGGCGTTGCTGCTGTCAGTGACGGCCGCGCCCTCGGAGGAAACGCAGGCGGGGCATTTGGTGCGTCTGACCGTTGTGGCCCGGGCTCCCGGTGGAGGCCCGGTGGATGGGCTGGCCATCCTGGGCAGCGCCGACCTGGGGGACCTCAGCCCGGTGGTCGGAGAGGGCCAGGGGCGCTATGGGTGCGTCCTTACCAGCGCCCAGGAGGGTGTGGCAAGGGTGGCCTTTGAGGCCGAGTACCTGGGCACCAGGGTGACCGCCTTTCTGCTGGTCTACCTGGGATCGGTGCAGGTGCCTGCGGCCGGGGTGGCGACGGGCTCTTTTGAAGGGGTAGGGGGAATTGACGGCTATCTGAAGGTGTTCGCGGTGGATGGGGCTGCCCTGGAGGCCGATACCACCAAGCCCCTGCCTCTTGCGGGCGCAAGCATCCTGGTTTCTCTCAGCAGGGACCCGGCCACGCGTTGGGTGGGGGTCACGGGGGCGGACGGCTCGGTGGACTTCCAGGACCCGGACCTGGAGGGCCCCGTGGACATCACTGCGGGGGCCGAGGGCTGCCGCTACTTCACGGTGGTGGAGGTCAACGCGGCCAGCGTGTCCCTGCCCCTGGTGCCCCTGGACCCGGTGCCCGGCCTGGAGGACGAAAAGACCGGCGTGCTGACGGGGCTGGTGCGGGGCTTTGACGGAACCGGGGCGGTGGAGGCCTTTCCCCCGTCGGAGGGCTTCTCGCTGCTCAATGTCGGGCTGATCCAGACGGCCATCCGCAATGCGCCGCTGTGTTCGCTGAACATGGGCTTCGTGCTGCAATACAAGGATGTGAAGCTGGGGGGCCTGGGCTCCTTGATCACGGACCTCACGCCGCCCAACATGGTGCTCTACACCGACGGCGACCCTGGCAGCGCAACCTTCAGGATTGAGGGCATGAAGCCGGGCAAGCAGTTGATCTTCGTGCTGGCGGGGCAGGCCCGGGGCGTGGACAAGGCCATGCAGGATCCCTACCGCATGGACTTCAAGCCCCTGGCCTTTGGGATGAAGCTGGTGGAGATCCGGGCCGGCGAGGAGAGCTGGGTGGACCTGGATCTGTCGGTGGACTTCACGCGCAGCGGCGAGATTCAAGTGCTGGAGGCCAATGTGGGGGACCTGCCCTCGGATCCCGTTACGGGTGCCACCCTCCCCAACGGCATGGCGCTGTCGGTGATGGACACCGGGGGCCTGGGCTACATCTTCAGTCAGGTGAACACGGACTACAATCAGCCCGGGTTCGAGAACCCCGTGGGCCTGAAGTACCCGGCGCCGGACAGCCAGTCAGTGCTGGACCTGGGGCTGGACCTCTCGAGGATGTTCGTGCTGTTGGCGGCCCGTGGGGCCTATCTGGGTTCCGATCCGCCGGGCATCAGCACGGTCATCCGCCGCCGCTTTCCAAAGGACCAGCCCCTGGCGTTGGATCGTTCCTTCGTGTGGCTGGACCTGCCCGTGATGGAGAGTCCGTCCCCGCCGGACCCGACCCCGGCGCGGCGCTGCCCCTCCTCCACGAAGATTCCTGACCCCCCGGGGTCCTGCGTCCTGGCCGAGCCCCCTGGACATTTCTATCCCCTGGACCGCTGCGGCGGGACCCTGAAGGACCGGCACTTCAGTTGGCTGCCTCTGGGCGGGGCCTTCCAGCCGGACGCCTGGGTGCTGCGCCTCTCCTATCTGGTGTCGGCGCCCGCCAACCCGCTGCTGAAGGGCTACGCCATCGGGGGCCCGGACACCCACCTGCTTTGGGAGGTGGTGCTGCCACCCGCCCGGACCAGCTTTGTGCTGCCGCGCCTGCCGGCGGGCTTCCCTGGCCCCGAACTGAAGAACCCGGTGCCCAATCTGGAAGACCCCAAGGCCCCGATGCATTTTGGCCCGGACACGCTGGAGGTGGAGATGACCGCCTACCTGATGGGCGAGAGCAAGGTCTTTGACTTCCACAACGACTTCGCCTTCGAGGACCTGAACCTGGACTCCCTGGCCGTGGGGCAGGACAGCTTCCCCTTCCGGCTTCCCCAGGACTTCCAAACCAAAGGAGACCCGCAATGAACGGTGTCATCGGGGTGTTTGACTCGGGCATTGGGGGCCTCACCGTGGCCCGCGAACTGGCCAGCCGCTTTCCCTCCGAGGACTTCGTCTACCTGGGGGACACGGCCCGGCTTCCCTACGGCAGCAAGTCCCCAGAGACCGTGCGATCCTACGCCGTTCGCTGCACGGCCTTCCTGGCCCGCTTCCCCCTGAAGACGCTGGTGGTGGCCTGCAACACAGTCTCCTCCATGGCCCTGCCCAACATCGCCGGCATGGTGGCCGTGCCGGTGCTGGGGGTCATCGAGCCTGGCGCGGCCACAGCGGTGCGCCGAAGTCCCAGCGGGCGCATCGGGGTCATCGGCCAGCCCGTCACCATCAACAGCGGCGCCTACGAGCAGGCCATCCGCAGGCTGCGGCCCGAGGCCGTGGTGACCAGCGCCGTATCGCCCCTGCTGGTGCCCCTGGCGGAGGAGGGCTGGATGGGCACCGAGGTGGCCCGCCTCGTCCTGGAACGCTATCTGGCGCCCGTGCTGGCCGCGGGCGTTGATTCCCTGGTGCTGGGCTGCACCCACTATCCCCTGTTCAAGGCCGACATCGCCCAGATCACAAGAGGGCGGGGGCTGGGGGTGGAGTTGGTGGACAGCGCCTCCGCAGTGGCCGACGAGTTGGAGCGGCTGATCAATGCCGGCCTCATCAAGCGCCGTCCCTCAGGTGGGGCGGGCAGCATTCGTTGCTTCGTCACCGACAGCCCCGAGTCCTTCGGCAAGGTCGGCGCCCGGTTCTGGGGCGAGGGCTTCGGTTCCATCGAGCAGGTGGACCTGTAGGGGTCAGAACCTATCACTACCCTTTGCTGGCCCTCCTCCGGTCGCTCGCTCTCCGGACAGCCCCATAGCCTGGCGTTCGCCAGGATGGGGCTTCCTCCGCGCTCCCTTCGGAGGGCAGGTTTGCGTAGGTGGCAGGACCTATCACCTATCACTACCCTTTGCTGGCCCTCCTCCGGTCGCTCGCTCTCCGGACAGCCCCATAGCCTGGCGTTCGCCAGGATGGGGCTTCCTCCGCGCTCCCTTCGGAGGGCAGGTTTGTGCGAGACTCCAAAGGGCCCGGGCGCTACCCCCGGCCCGGCCCTGGGAAAAGCTTGGGACCGGGACCGGCCGGTGGTGGGAAGGCGAGTGTAATGTGTAAGGTCCTGACCCCACAGGGGGGCGTCTACTTGGTGAGGGTGATCTTCAGGGTGTACTCGCCCTTGTCGGCGGCGGTCTTGCCGTCCACCACTACGAACTGGACGCCCGGGGTGGGGTAGTCGTATTCGAAGTGCTTGGTGGGCGCGCAGCTATAGGGGGCGTTGGTGCAGGCGTCACGCTTGAAGGACAGGATGGGGTTGAAGGTGGTGGTGAGGTCGTAGGTCACCTTGAGGGTGCCGGCCGGCACGGTGAACTGGAACACATTGTCCAGGCCCTGCTCGCCGTTGCAGGCGGTGAAGGCGTTGGTGGAGAAGAGGGTCACCCCGTAGGCTTCTGCCACGCCGTTGGCGTCGAAGCTCATGAGCTGGGGTGAGGCGCAGGTGTCGTTCGGGGGCGGGGCCGGGGCGGTGGCGGTGATGGAGATGTTGTAGTTGCCGCGCTGGGCCGCGTCGTCCGAATCCATGAACAGGTAATAGGTGCCGGACTTGAGGTCGGCGGACAGGGCGGCGCCGCCGCAGCCCACAGCCTGGCCCGTCTGGCAGTCGTCCTTGCGCAGGTAGACCTTGGGAGTGAAGGGCGCAGCCGTGTTGATCTTGACGGTTCTCCAGTCCGTGAGGGTGAACTTGTACACCGTGTCGGGGCCCCCGGCGCCGCCGCAGCCAGGCTGGGAGTTGTTGTCTGTGGCGCGGATCTTGCCCATGGTGTCCTCGGTGGTGCCGGAGACACTGAGGGAGCCCGCCATGACATCCAGTTCCTGGGGCGAGGTGCAGGTATTGTTGGCCGGCACGGTGGCCTTGCTGAAGGGGTAGATGATGTAGGTGTAGGCCTTGAGGCGACCCCCGATGCCCCCGGTCTCAACCAGGTCAAGGCGGTGTTCGCCCAGGCCCCAGGTGATGAGGCTGGAGAGGTCCAGGGGGCCGCTGCTCCAGCCGGTGACGCCGTCCTTGCCCCACTTCTTGAGGGTGGAGTCCCAATTCGGGCTGCCCTTGCCGTTGGGGTCCCCCAGGAGGGCGGTCATGTCGGTTCCGTCAATCTTCAGGACCACGCCCTTGGGCACTGAGCTGTCGATGGCCCCGGTGATGGGGGTCTTGAGGTGCACCCAGCCGTCGCCGCCGTCGCCGCCGAAGTAGCCGCCACTCTTGTGACCCGCTCCTCCGGTGGCCTGAGTCGTGCCGTTGTTGGTGATATTCGCCGCAAAGACCGCCACGGTGCCGCCGGCGCCGCCGCCACAGTAGGCGTTCTGGGCCGCGTTGCCGTTGGCCGAGATGCGGGCGCCGCTGTTCACGGTGATCTTCTTGGCGCCGATGACCACGAGGCCGCCACCGTTGCCGTTGGTGCCGCTGTTGTAGGACTGGTACGAGCCACCGCCGGCGCCACCGATGGTCAGGATGGTGGGGGTGTCGTTGCCCTTGGCCGTGCCGCCCCGGCCCATGTAGGAGGAGTTGCAGTTGGTGGAGGAGGAATCCTTGCCGGCGGTCTTGTTGCCGCCGCCGCCGCCGCCGCAGTAGGTATCGCAGCAGCCACCGCCACCGCCCGAGCAGTTGGCCACGCGCTCGCTGCTTTGGTCGGCCCGACACTCGGAGTCGCCGCGATAGTTGTTCGAGTCGTAGCCGTCAAAGCCGTAGCCGTCGGCGTGGATGGCCGAGCCGCTATTCATGATGATCTCGTCGGCCCGGACATAGACGATGCCGCCGTAGTCCGCGTCCGAGGTCAGGTAGGAAGAGGGGCGGATGGCGCCGCCGTTGTTCATCGTCAGTTTCTTGTAGGCGGCGGCGGGCACCACCTGGGTCTGGCCGTTGGTGGGGCCGTTGTCAGAGTAGTTGTTCTTGAGGGCCCTGAACAGCGTGACCGTGTTGCCGCTGACGGACTTGATCTGGTTCAGTTCAAAGTTGCCGGCATTGGTGGCAGAGGTGTTGATGCCCACCGTCTGGTAGATGAGGATGTGATCGTTGGCCTTCAGGATGCCCACATTGGAAGAGACCGTCATGGAGGTCTGCCCGGAGGAGCCCGTCACATTGTAGGCGTACTGGTTGGGCGCAGTGTCCCCGCTGATGGTGGCGTCCACCGCGTTGTTGGTGCTGGGCGAGTCCACGCCATACAGGTAGGTGATGACCTTGGGGGTGCCGGGGTTGAAGAGGTGCAGGAACTGGGTCTGGGTGGAGGAGGCCCGGGCCTGCCAGTCGCCGGTGTAGGCCATGGTGGCGCCGTTGCCTTCCTGGATGCCGCCGGGGCCGACCAGGGCCATCTGATCCAAGGCCTCCTGCATGGTGGCCGCAGCCAGCCCGGAGGCCGTGGAGTCGAACTCCAAAGAGTGGGCGCCAAAATCGATGGGATCAAGCTGCGCCGTGGCCAGACAGCCCACGCAGTTGAGATCCTGGGCCAGCAGGGCCGGGCCACCGGGGAACTCGCCCTCGGCGTAGGAGAGGTCCAGCTCTTTTTGGGTGATGCAGCCGTCGCAGACCACATCGGAGGTCTGGCTGGCCACGCCTCCGGCTGCCACGGAGGTGGCGAAGCCGAAGCCCAGGTTTTCAGGGGACACGCACTTGTTGCACTGAATGTCGGTGGCGTCCACGGCCCCAAGGGTGCGCCAGACAGCGCCGGTGTAAAGGTTCAAGGAGTTGTTGGTGCTGTTGTACCAGAGCTGCCCCTTCTTGGGAGAGGCGGGGGCTGCGGCAGCGGCGGTGCGGTGCACCACGGCCCGGATTACCTGATGGTTGGCCAGGTCCAGGCTGCCGCTGAGGGCCACCGTGCCGTCCGCCAGCAGGAAGATCCCGGCGGCCTTGAGCTGGGCGATGGTGGCATCGTCGGTGACCAGGGGCACCAAATCGGTGTCCTGAGCCAACCCCACCAGGGCCTGGTTCTTGGCGTAGGGGGTCAGGTCCGGCTTGTTCTGGAGGTCTTCGTACTGACCGCTGAAATAGGGGCCCGGCTCGTAGCCGGAGGCGCCAAGGTAAGTGCCGAGGGTGGCATGGGTGTAGTTGGGGTGGGGGACCACGCCGGTGGAGTCCAAGAACTGCTGGAGGCGGGCGTCGCTGTACTCTGCCCCTGGAAGGTAACCCAGGGTGGTCATGAGCTCGCCGAAGTTGCTGTCAGTGAGGTAGTTGCCCTGAAGGTTGTCGCTGGAGATCAGGTTGGCAGCAGGGACGCCGTCAATGGCGGTGGCGTCAAGAGTGTCGTTGCCCTTGGTGGCGGTGCGGGCCAGGGTCGTCATGGGATTTCGGGCCAAAGCCAGGCGGGGGGTAAGGGTCACCGCGCTCTCGCCGGACTTCTGGACCTTGATCTCCAGCCAGAGATCCCGGCCGTCGGACAGGTCGGCGGCAAGCGAATTGCCGGGCTGGGTACCCAGCACCACCGAGAACACGCCCGCCACCGGGGTGACCGGCTTGGACTCCTTGAACAAGGCGGTTCCACCCGTGGCCACATCAAAAATGGAGAAGGTGATGGTGCGTTGCTCCGAGATGGGGGTACCGGAGGCATCCTCCAGCATGCCATCGTAGTGAATAAGGGCGGGCACCGCTGCCAGGGCCTGCCTTGGTGCCGCAGCCAGAAGGGACAGCGCGGTGAGCATCAACGCCAGTCTGTGCAGGTTCATTTGGGCCTCCTTGGGGGTACCGCTCAGGGGTTCAGCGGCATGCCGGGCCGCAGCATCAATCCGCTGTTGAAATCCTTGATGACGCCGTGGTAGCCAGGGGCGTTGACCACACCCCAGAGCTTCATCCCGGGGCCAGTCATCCAGCCAGCCCCAGAGCCGTAGTTGTGATGCAGGATCTTGAGCTGCCGCCACACATCTTCGTCGGTGGAGCCGTCGCAGTCATCGTCCACACCGTCAAAGGTCGGATCGTCCGTGATGGGCCAGCCCAGGCACTCGCCCTCCAGGCAACTGTAGGCCATGCAGGGGTTGGGGCCGGTGCATTCGCCCTCCTGGGGGCGGTGCAGGCAGCCCAGGGCCGGGCCGCAGTATTCCTCGGTGCAAGGGTTGTCGTCGTCACAGCCGGAGAGGGCGCCGTTGACGCAGCAGGACTGGGCCTTGGGCTGGCAGTAGAAGAGGCCGTCGTTGAGTTCGACGGGGGCCAGACGGCATTCATGGCCGGCGACGCAGGAGGAGTCAGTTTCGCCCGTGCAGGGGCTGACGCAGTAGCCGTAGGGGGCATTGCCCTTGACGCAGCGGGCCCCGGCGTAGACGCACTCGGCATCCTTGTTGCAGATGGTGCACTGGGGCTGGGCCGCGTCGGGGATGCAAACCGAGACCGGCGAGCCACCGTCAATGTAGACCAGCTTGCAGCTACTACCCGTGGGGCACTCTTCGGGGCAGGGGATGACGCAGATGTTGCTGCCGCCGCCGGGAGGGAACTCGATGCAGTAGCCGCCCACGCAGTCCTCGTGCTTGTTGCACTCGCCATTGAGTTCAACATCGACCTCGCCGTCGAGTTCATCCTTGGGGTCCTGGGTGTCCAGGTCGGTGGTTGTCTCCGGATCGGGGACATCCACGGCGTCAATCGTGTCCACCCCGCCGTCCTGGCCCAGGGGCTGGTCCGTGCCTCCGCCGCAGGCCCCGAGGGCCAGCAGCAGGGAGGACAGAAGCGCAAGTTTCAGATGAGGGCTCATTTTCAACTCCTGCTGCTTCATTCAATGGTGACAGTGACGGTGTACTCGCCCTTGTCCGCTGCGGTCTTGCCATCCACGAACAGGTAGAAGTCACCTGGGTTCGGGTATTGCAGCGAATAGGTCTTTCCTGCGACGCAGCCAACCAGGGAGTTGGTGGAGCAGAGGTTGTTCGCCACCATGATCACCGGGTTGAAGTCCGCAGCGATGCTGACGGTGAACTTCGTGGCCCCGTTGGGAATGGTGAACTTGAACACATTGTCCAGACCAGTGACCCCGCCACAGCCGGCGAAGTAGTCGTTGACGGAGAACAGGTTCACGCCGTAGCGCTCGGCCTTGCCGGCGTCGTTGAAGATCAACTCGGCGGGGTTGGCGCAGGTGTCGTTGGGGGGCGGGCCGGGAACGGTGGCGTCGATGGTGATGTTGAAGTTGCCCTTGAGGGAGTTGCCGTCGCTGTCCACGACCAGATAGTAGACGCCGGGCTTGAGGTCGTCAGGTTCGAAGCTGCCCGAGCCGCAGGCCACCATCTTGCCGGTGGTGCAGTTGTCCTTGCGGATGTAGAGGCGCGGCGTGAAGGGCGCGTTCACGGTGAACTTGAGGTGCCGCCAGTCGGTGAGCTCGAACTTGTAGACCACATCGGGACCGCCGGCGCCGCCACAGAAGGGCTGAACCAGGTCGTCCGCGGCCTTGATCTTGCCCATGAGGTCTTCCGTGGTGCCGGAGACCACCAGGTGGCCGCCCATTACATTGAGAGTAGTGGCGGTGGCGCAGGTGTCGTTGGTGGGAGGCTGGGCCTTGGTGAAGGGGTAGACCACATAGGTGTACATCTTGACCAGACCGCCCACGCCGCCGGTCTCCTTGAGCTGGATGTTGTGTTCGCCCAGGCCCCAGGCCGCAACGGCGGTCAGATCCAGGGGGCCGGAGTTCCACTCGAGGGTGCCCGTCTGGCCCCACTTCTTGTTGGTGGCGTCCCAGTGGGGGGTGCTGCGGCCGTTGGGGTCGCCCAGGGCGTTGGTGACATTGTTGCCGTCAACCCAGATCTCGACGCCCATGGGCACCGCGGTCTCCACGATGCCAGCCACGGTGTTGCTGTTGAGGACCCAGCCGTCGCCGCCGTCGCCGCCGCCATTGGGGGTGTTGTGACCCTTGCCGCCGATGGCCTGGATGGTGCCGCCGTTGGTCAATTTGTCCACGAACAGGGCCACCGTGCCGCCGGCGCCGGCGCCGCAGTTGTTGGACTGGCCGTTGTTGCCGTTGGAAGAGATAATGCCGCCCGCTTCCACGGTCATGGTCTTGGCCCCAATGACGACCAGACCGCCGCCATTGCCCATGCGGCTGGAGTTGGAGGACTGCCCGGAGGTGCCACCGGCGCCGCCCATGGTGAGCAGCGTGGTATTGTTGGCGCCCTTGGCCTGACCGGCGAGGCCGATATTGGCCTGGCCGCAACTGGTGGTGGAGGCGTCCTTGCCCACGGTCTTGTTGCCACCGCCGCCGCCGCCACAGGTGCCGTCGGGATAGCCGCCGCCGCCACCCGAGCAGACGGGCTCGTGCTGGCTGCCGCGATTGGCCGAGCACTCGGAGTCACCCGGGCGCTGGCTGGCGTCGATGGACTCGTAGCCGTAGCCGTCGGCGTGGATCTTGCCGCCGTTCTTCACGGTGACAGTGTTGGCGCGGATATAGATGATGCCGCCCCGGTCGGCGTCGTCTTCCAGGTAATACTTGGGGTGGAGGTTGCCACCGCTTTGGACTTCCAGGCTGTTGTAGGTGGCAGCCTTGACCACCTGGGCCTGGCCGTCCGTGGGGCCGTTGTCGAAGTAGCTGTTCTTGAGGGGGGCGGCCAGGGTCAGGGTGTTGCCTGAGACGGACTTGACCTCGCCCAGTTCCCACCGACCGGCATTGGTGGCGCTGTTGCCCGTGCCCACCTGCTGGTAGATCAGGATGCGATCGCCCGCCACGAACACCGAGGCGTTGGAGCCCACATTGAGGTTGGACTGGCCAGCCGTGCCGGTGACATTGTGGCCGTAGTCATTGAGGCCCGTGTCGCTGGTGACCACGGAGTCCGCGGCGGTGGTGAACTCCATGCTTTCCAGGCCGTAGAGATAGGCGATCACCTTGGGGGTCGCGGGGTTCATCAGGTGCATGTACATGGTGCCGCTGGCGAAGGCCTTGAGGGACCAGTCGCCCATGTGGGAAACCACAGTGCCGTTGCCTTCAACGACATTGGAGGGGCCCTGTTTGGCCAGGACATCGATGGCGCCCTGAATCGTGGTGGCGGCCAGGCCGCTGCCCGAGTTGTCATACTTCACATTGCTGGCCCGCATGACCTCCGCCGCAAGGTTGCCCAGGCTGACACAGCCGTCGCAGTTCAGGTCCAGGGCAGAGAGGGCCTCGCCCCCAGGGCCGGAAGCCATGGCCCAGTTGATGCCCAGATCCTGGGCGTCGACGCAACCGTCACAAACCAGGGAGAGGGCCGCCAGGGCGGGGCCGCCCTTTTCCGCAGAAGCGGCATAGTTGAAGGACACATCCTGGGGATCCACGCAGCCCTGACAGTTCAGGTTGATGCTGTCGATGGTGCCCAGGGTGGACCATTTGGTACCGTCGTAGACCTTGAGGAAGTTGCCCGTGCTGTCGTACCAGAGCTGGCCCTTCTGGGGATTGGTGGGGGCCTTGTCGGCGGCGCTGTTCTGAACCACCATGTTCAGCAATTGGTTGCCCGCAAAGTCCAGGTTGCCCTTGGCGGCCACGGAGCCATCTGCCATAAGGAAGACGCCCTTCTGGGCCATGGCATTCTTGACCGTATCGCCGGCCAGGAGTTCATCCACATTGTCGGGAGTCACATAGGTGGAGAGCTGGGCGGTGGTGACATACTGGGAGACATCCGGGGCGCCCTGGAGGTCCTGCCACAGGCCGCTGAAGTAGGGGCCGGGCTCGTAGCCGTTGGCCAGGAGGTAGGCGCCCACATCGTCGTCGCCATAGCCGTTGCCGGGGACCACGCCGATGGAGTTCAGGTAGATCTGGGCATCAGCGTCCGTGTAGTGGGCGCCGGGCAGGTACCCCGCCGCAGTCAGCAGCCCGTTGAGGTCCTCCGTGCCCAGGCACAGGTCCCCAATGGAGTCCAGGGTCACGAAGGCGCTTGCGGCCTTGCCCCCCAGGCTGAGGGCGTTGGTGGCGCTGCCGCAGGTCTCGGCAAAGCCTGACCACATGGCAAAGGGCTGGCTGGTCACGCGCTGCCGGGGCTGCATCACCATGTTGTCGCCCAGGTCGCCCGAGACGGAGACCTCAAGCCAGACCACGCCCGTCTGGAACTTCGCCGGGTTGATGGCGAGGTTGGGCTTGGCCCCGAGGGACACGGAGAATACGCCGTCGTGGGCCTCCACGGTCTGGCTTTCAACGAAGAAGGCCGTCCCGCCGCTCGCTTCAGCGAAGAATGCAAAGGTCAGGGACCACTCGCCGCTAACCGGGGTCTCCTCAAGATCCGTGAGGTAACCCTGGTAGTGCACCAGCGTCTTGACGGGCTCAGCGGAAAGGTCCTGCCCAGGGAACATCCACCCCAGCAACAGCAGTGAAAGCAACCAGATGCGATTCATGGTGTCCTCCGTGGTATCCGAAAGGTAAGAATCAAATCACTGCACCAGGGGCATACCGGGGTTGACCCTGTAGCCGCCGCCAGCGGAAATGCCGTGGTAGGAAGGAGCGTTCATGACGCCCATGAGGCGGAAGTTGCCGCCGGACATGGTGGCCGCGCCGGACCCGTAGGTGAAGTGGTCAACGCGCAGGCCCTTGTAGACATCTTCATCGGTTTCGCCATCGCAGTCGTCGTCCACACCGTTGAAAGTGAGGTCGTCGGGGATGGGCCAGCTGGTGCATTCCCCGGAGGCGCAGGTGGAGGTGAAGCAGGGCTCTTCGGTGCCGCAGGTGGTGCCGTCCTCGGCCGGGTTGAAGACGCAGCCCGTGCCGGGCACGCAGGAGTCGCCGGTGCATTCGTTCTCGTCGTCGCAGTTCAGCCACTTGTTGCCGCCGCAGCAGGAGCCGGGCTTGGGGGCGCACTGGTAGGCCAGGGGGGCGCCGGTGTTGTCCTTCACGATGCGGCACTCGAAGTTCGTGGGGCAATCCGTCTTGGCGGGGTTGCAGGACTTGCCACAGAAGCCCGTATCGGAACCCTCCTTGATGCAGATCGAGCCCGAGAAGAGGCAGTCGGAGTCCTTGGTGCAGTTCCGGCAGAGGTTGTCAAAGGATGGCACACAGACAAAGACTGCGTCGGGGCCATCCACATACATGTCTTTGCAGCTCCAGCCCGTGGGGCAGCCGTCCTCGCAGGGGGCGGCGCAGAGGAACTTGCCGCTGCTGGGGGGCATTTCCATGCAGTAGCCACCGTTGCAGTCGGAGTTGTCTTCGCAGATGGTGGGCAGAATCAGGCCGCCATCGGGAATGTCAATGCCAACGGTCTCAAGGTCCTCCCCGTAGATGTCCACATCAATGCCATCGGGAATGAAGCCGTCCCCATCCACATTGAGGGTATCCGTCAGGGCCTGGCCATCCGTGTCCACGCCATCAGGCTGGGGACCCATCTCCTTGGTGTCCTGGTCGATGGTGCTGTCAGCATCCGGGTCGTTGACCCCATCGGTGAGCCCATCCGGGCCCAGACCATCGGTCTCCGCTCCTGGGGTGTTGCTGCCTCCGCAGGCAGCCAACGCCAAGAAAAACGCACCAGCCACAAGAATCATCAGGAAATTGCTGCGAGCCATGGTTCCCTCCAGCCTAAGTCAGCGGTCCTATCCTATTGATTCGCGTCCAGCAGGTAAAGCGATTTTCCAGGGCCCATTCCACAATCCCGCAGAGCCCCCACAATCCTGGCCGCGCCAACCATCGGGAATCGCGCCCGGCGGGGCTTTTCCGGTTGTGCAATCTGGGGTTGGCCGATTAGGATTGGGCCTCATTTCCGGGCCGCCAATGGCCCCAGCGGGAGTTGGAGACCAAGATGCTGACGAAGTTATCCAAGAATCTCAGTCGCCGGGACTTCCTCGGGGGCTCCGTGGTGGCCCTTCTGCTCAGTGGCCTGGACCCGCTCCTTGCGGGGGGGCTGCCGGAGGGGTTTGGGGGGCAGGCCACCGGATCGGAGGGGCTCTTTGGGCTTCCCCGGGAGGCGGCCCTGGAGGCCCTCGCGAGGCTGCGCTCCCGGGGGGCGGATTTTGCCGAACTGTTCCTTGAGCGGCGCGAGTCCCTGGCCCTGATGAATGAAGACGGGGTGTTTCGGGATCTGGCCTGGGATTTGGATGGCGGCGTGGGGCTGCGGTCCCTCAAGGGGGACACGGTGGCCAGCGGCTACACCCAGAGCTTTGACGCCTCCCTGGTGCTGGCGGCTGCTGGAGACCTGGCCGCGGCCTCCCTTCAACAGGCAGGGGGGACGGGGGGGACGCTTCCGTCTCTGGTCCAGGCCCACCTCCGGGAGGAGCTGTACCAAGGCGCCTCCTGCGATTTGAAGGTCGGCCTGGAGCGCCGCGTCGAGCTTATCACCCGGGCCCGGGAAGCGGCCCTGGCCGTGTCCCCCCTGGTCAGGAAGGTGGATGTGAGCCTGGTGGAAGAGCTCCGCGAGGTGGCCGTGCTGACCAGTGAGGGGAGGGTGGCCGTGGATGTCCAGCCCCTCCTGCGTTTCAATGTAGCGGTGGTGGCCCAGCGGGGAGACCTGCGACAGACCGCCCGGGCGGGTGGCGGTGGGCGCCGGGGGCTGGTCTGGTTTGAAGGCCGCAGCCCTGAGGCCGTGGGCAGGGAGGCCGCCTCCACTGCGGTCAAGATGTTGGACGCTGTGCCCGCCCCCTCCGGCGAGCTGGTCCTCATCCTGGCGCCGGGGCCCTCCGGCGTGCTGCTCCACGAGGCCGTGGGGCATCCCCTGGAAGCGGACTTCAACCGCCGGGGCAGCTCGCGCTACTCCGGGCGCCTGGGCCAGAAGGTGGCCTCGGAGCTTTGCACAGTCATTGACGATCCCCGGCTTCCCGGGGCTCGGGGCAGCTTCCATTTTGATGATGAGGGGGCGCCGGGGGCCCGCGCCGTGTTGATTGAGGACGGCATCCTGCGGGCCTATCTCCAGGACCGGATCAGCGCCGCCCACTTCGGGGTGGCCGCGGGCAGCGGCCGGCGCCAGAGCTTCCGCCACCCCCCCATCCCCCGCATGTCCAACACCTTCATGGCGGCCGGGCAGACTCCCCCCGGGGAGATCGTCGCCGACTGCAAGCGAGGGGTCTACTGCAGCAACTTCAGCGGCGGGCAGGTGAACATCGCCAACGGGGACTTCGTGTTCCGGGCCGTGGAGAGCTACCTGGTGGAGGATGGGAAGATTACCTCGCCGGTGAAGGATCTGATGATCATCGGCAACGGCCCCGACGCCCTCAGCCGGGTGGTGGCGGTGGGCAACGATCTGGTCATGAGTGACGGCATGTGGACCTGCGGCAAGGATGGCCAGTCCGTGCCCGTGGGGGTGGGGATTCCCACCGTGAGAATTGACGGAATCACCATGGGAGGTGCCTCTTGAACCCCTTCGAGAAGACCATGCAGCAATGGGAAGCGCGGGCCGAGGGGCTGCTTCGGGAGGCCCGGGCCCAGGGGGCAGAGGTGGAGTTGGCCTTTCAGGCGGGGCGCTCCTTCTCGGTGAAGTGCCGGGCCGGGGTGGCCGAGGAGCTGCTCCAGTCCAACCCCTCGGGGATGGGGATTCGCCTGTTTCGGGATGGTCGCTGTGCCTCGGCGGCCCTGGGAGATGGGCGCTTCGTGCCCCCGGCGGAGCTGGTGGCCAGGCTGCTGAAACATGCCACGCTGCTAAGCCAGGACCCGGGGAACCGCCTGCCGGACGGGGCCTCGCTGTATCTGGGAAAGCCCGACATGGAAGCGTTTGATTCCAAGGTGTTTGATCTTGATCTATCAAGCGCATTCAAGCTTGCGTCTCGCTGTGAGAAGGCGGCCCTGGGCCACCACTCGGCGGTGACCATGACGGAGGGCGCAAGCTGCGCCGGAGGGGCCAGTCTCCAGGCCATGTATTCCAGCGCCGGGCTGGCCGCGGTGGAGTTGACCAGCAACTGCTCGCTGTCCGTGGAGCCCGTGGCCGAGGGGGCGGACGGCAGCAAGAAGACCTCCTGGTGGTTCAGCGCGGCCCGGGCCCCTGAGGGCCTGGAGAGCCCGGAGGCCGTGGGGAAGAAGGCCGGGGCCAGGGCCGTGGCCAAGCTGGGTGCCAAAAAGATCCCCAGCGGGACCTGGCCCGTGCTGTTCGAGCCGGAGGCCGGCGCAGCCCTCATCGGCAACCTGTTTCGGGCCGCCAGTGGGGACCTCTTGCAGAAGGGGGCCTCCTATCTCGACGGCGCCCTGGGTACCCGGGTGGGCTCAGAGGAGCTGACGCTGATTGATGATCCCCTGATGCTGGTGGCCCCGGGCCGCACGGTCTTTGACTCGGACGGCTGCCGCACGGCGCCCCTGGAGCTGTTCTCAGGGGGCCTGTTCAAGGCCATTCCCTGTGACTCCTGGTATGGGGGCAAGCTGGGGATTCCCACCACCGGCCACTGCGCCCGGGGTCTGTCCGGTCCCAGCAGTGTGGCGCCCCACAACCTGTACCTGAAGCCCGGCCCGGCCAGCCCGGAGGAATTGCTTGGTCGCCTTGGCACGGGCCTTCTGGTAAGCTCCTTCATCGGTTCGGGGTTCAACCCCGCCACGGGAGATTTTTCCCAGGGTGCAGAGGGCTTCTGGGTTGAGAATGGCAAGATTGTTCATCCAGTTCACGAGATCACGGTGGGCTGCCGTTTCCAGGACTTCTGGGGACGACTGGAGGCCGTGGGCAATGATCTGGAGTTCCGTTTTTCAATAAATGCGCCTACCTTCCTGGTGCGCGAGATGACCATCGCTGGGGCCTGAGTCCTGGCGTCGAAGCTTGAAGGGAGACTGTTCATGAAACCTGGATTTGCCCTGTTGGCCGCCTTGCTTGTAGTTGGGTGCAGCCACAATGACCCCAGCCCCATCTTCGACTGTCCCGGGACGGTGACCCGCCTGGACAAGTTCCTGCCCGCGACGGCGAAGGCCCCCGCGGACTTCGATGCGACCACGGTGAAGCTGGTCACGGGGGAGGGGGCTCCGGCCTTCGGGCTTGGCATCAAGCGCAACTGCGAGGGCAGCGGCAAGGTCTTCCTCATGGGCCAGGGCGCCAAGGGCGACTGGTCCGAGTTGCTGGCCGTGGAGGCCACCATGTGGAATCCCCTGGACACCAAGGTCAAGAACGCCTGGCTGGGGGACTTTGGCAATGACGGCACGCCGGACCTGTTACTCCACGCCGTGGTCACCTCGGCCTTCGAGAAGTCCCGGCGCACCCGGGAGTTCATCGTCCTGGCGTCCCTGGGCGCCGAGGTCGAATACCGCTTCTTCTTCACGCTGGGCCTCAAGGGCACCTGGAGCGGGGATTGCCAGCAGGGCAATTACAACTACCGGTCGGAGCTGAAATGGGAGACCCCCGAAGGGGGCCAGGCCCCCGCCGTCGGGGACTTCACCTGGACCCTTCGGGAAAAGAACTGCCCCGCGGGCTGCCCCGGCAAGGGCGGTCCCTGCGCCAGCGCCAACGAGCAGGGCAACGGCCGCTTCATCTGGAGCGAAGAGGACCACGCCTTCCTGCGCCCCGAGACCAGGACCAAGGTCTACATCATCCCCGATGTGGACTTCGGCCCCGGCTTTCGGCGCCTTCCCCGCTGATTGCCGCCATGTTCCGGGCCTCCAGGGTAGCCTTGCTGCTGCTGGGCCTTTGGGCCTGCGGGCTGGATCCCTTTGACGCCCAGCGGGTGCCCCAGCCGGGCAGTTCCTCACTTCATACTCTCGAGGATGGGTTGGTGGAAGAGGATGCCCCGGCGGTGTTGACAATCGAGGGCGTGACTCCAGACCGGGGCCTCCCCACCGGGGGCGAGTTGGTCCTGGTCAGGGGGCAGGCCTTCACCCGGTCCAGCCGGGTCTTCTTCGACGCCGAGGAGGCCCCCGAGGTCTTCTTCGAATCCAGCTCCACTCTGTGGGTCACCACGCCTGAGGCTCCGCCGGGCTTCGCCAGCCTGACCGTCCTGGGGGCCGGCGGGGTGGTGGCCATCCTGGACCAGGCCTTCCTGTTCGCCGCCGCCTTCGAGCTCACCGGGCTGCAACCCCAGGAGGGCCCTGCGGCGGGCGGGACTGCCCTGACGATCAAGGGCCAGGGTTTCCTGCCCGGGACCGCCTTCATGCTGGGCGGACAGATGCTGGAGGGAGTGCAGATCCTGGACCAGGGCACGGCGCTGGGGTTCACTGCTCCTTCGGGGGCCACGGGGCCCACGGCGCTGTATGCCGCGGGACCAGTGGGGGGGGCTCGCCTGGAGAGGGCCTTCACCTTCACTGCTCCACCGACCATCGAAGAAATCATCCCCCGTGTGGTCAACGCTGGAACCAGGGTCCGCGTTCAGGGGCTGCGCCTGTCCACGGTGGCACAGCTCTGGCTTGGTGGCCGGGCGCTGCCCATCCTGGACAAGCTCCCGGGTGAGCTTGCCTTCCTCGTCCCCGAGGGCCTGCCCCCCGGCCCCCTGACCTTGAGACTTGAGGGACCCTGGGGTGGGGCCACCGCCCCCGGAGGCCTGGAACTGTTGGACGCCCCCTGGCAGGGTGACCCCCAGGTGCTGCGGGTGGACCCGCCCTTCCTGCCCTTGGAGGGTGGCCGGCTTCAGGTCAGCGCCTGTGCTCTGGCCTCGGAGCCCGCTCCGACCTTCCTGCTGGGGGCCGTTCCGGGGCTTCTGCTGGACCACCCCGTGGGGAGTTGCACCTGGCTGCTGCACTTTCCTGCCTTCGGGGGCCCGGGGGTTCTTCGCCTGGAGATCCAGTCCTCCCAGGGACCCCTCCAGGGGCCCGAAGTGGTGATCTTCCAGAAGCCCGAACTGACCGCCCTGCTGCCCTCCGAGGGGCCCCTCCAGGGCTTGCCCCAGGTGTTGCTGTCCGGTCAGGCCCTGGATGGGGTGACGGCCGTTCATGTGGGCGCCCGGTCCGCGCCAATCCTGGAGCGGGGACCCCAGCGGCTGCTGGTGGCCATGCCCGACGGAGGCCCGGGGAAGCGCACGCTGCGGCTCACCACTGCCTACGGTGAGTGGGCCTTTAGAGACCTCTGGACCTACCTGCCTGCCAACCCTGCCCTGGTCTCCGTGACCCCCGGGGACGCCTCCCTCGCAGGGGGGACCCTGGTGGAACTCCGGGGGGCCGGCCTGGGTGCGGGCCTGCGGGTCTTCTTCGGCGACCTGGAGGCGGACCTCGAATACCAATCCGGGGACTCCCTGGCCCTGGTGCGGACCCCGGCGGTGCCCATCCCCGGGGACCTTGCCTTGCGCCTGGAGGCCCCCTCCGGGGAGCTGCGCTGGGCGGCCCCCTTCAACTTCTTCGATCCCACGGACTGGAACTCTGGAGGCCTCTGGGGCGGGACCCTGGAGGGTGACCTGAACCTGGCCGTGCTGGACAACCGGGACTGGGATCCGGTCCCCGGGGCGACGGTCCTGGTGAGCTGCCCTTCCTTCAGCGGATGGAGGACCGGGCTGACCGACGACCGGGGCCTGTTGACCATCTCCGAGGCGGGGCTCCGGGGGCCCTGCTCGGTGCATGTCAGCCGCCTGGGCAGTGAGGCCTCTTCGGTGGTTGGGACCTCGGCCAGAAACGCCACGCTGTTCCTCACCGTACCCAAGCCCACGGGGCCCGGCGGGGGAGGGACAGACCCCCCGGCGGATGGCCTGGTCAAGGTCAGCCTCCTGGACGCCCGGAAGTATTCCCAGGCCCCCGCTGGGGATTGCAGCACCTATCCCAAGACCGACGCCTTCTGTCTGCCCTGTCTGGACAACCCAGACTGCCCGGAGGGCTCCCAGTGTGTACCCTTCGGCCGCACGGGCACCTATTGCAGCCTGCCCTGTGGGGCGGATCAGGACTGCCCGGACCGGGCCCGCTGCGCTGGCCTTGGGAACCGCGGTCGCTTCTGTATTCTGGCCGCCGGAGAGGCGGGCGTCCGCTGCTTCTTCTCCCAGGACGGTCCCTATGCCAGCAGCCTGGCCCTGGCCCCCGCCCTGCCTCTGGAGGACGAGACCCTCAACCTGGAACTGGTGGCCTCCCCCGGCGAGCGGGCGCTGGTCTGCTTCCTGGGTTACACGGACTTCGTCTCGGGGCGCTTCGTGCCCCAGACCCTGGCCCTGCGGCGCCATCTGACCGTCTACCCGGGGGCCAAGGTGACCCTGCCGCCCCTGGTGCCGGAGCACCGCCTGGACGGCAGACTCCTGGTCCACCTGCCCGACCCCCCGCGCCCCCCCAACGCCCTGAGTTCCATCCTGGCCTTCATCGAGCTGGGTTCGGATGGCTTCATTCCTCTGCCCTCCTCTGCCCAGGAGGCCGCCGGCACTTCCCTGGAACTGACCAGTCTGCCCCTGGCCTTTGAGGGCTCTCTGGAGGGGGCCTCACTGCTGGTGCAGGGGGCCGTCTGGGAGGGCTCGCTGGATGCCCTCCCCGTGAGCAGAATCCAACGGACCCTGCCCCGGCCCGACCCCGGCGCCTCCCTGGTGGCGGTCCAGGGAGGGAAGGCGCTGCCCCAGGCCGAGGCCCCCCCCGGAGCCCTTCGCACGGTGGCCCGCCTGGGAGAGGCCCTGGTGTTTGCCGGGGACGGAGGGGAGGCCCTGTGGCTTTTCCCGGGAGGCAGCGCCCGGCGTCAACTCCTGCCCGTGGACGGCAGCATGGTGGCCTCGGCCGTGGCCGGTCAGGTGCTGTACCTGGGGGGGGCGTCGGGGGCCCTGGTGGCGTTGGAATCGCAGGGGGAAGCCAGGCTTCTCGGTAGCCTCTTTGGCGGCCCCGTGGTGGCCCTGGCGGGCAACCCGGCGGGGCGTCTGGTGGCAGCCGGGGAGGGCCAACTGGCGGAGTTTCGAGACGGAGAGTTGACCGGGCGGACCAGGGTCGCCCTGATGGTCAGGGCGCTGGGGTTTCTCGGCCAGGAACTGCTGGTCCTGGCGGAGGATGGCGGGGTCTTTGCGAGGACCCCCTCCCTGGAGTGGCAGGCCCTGCCCAAGGCTCCCTGTGTGGGGCAGCGACTGGGGGCCCTGGACGACGGGACCCTGTTGCTTACGGGGCGGGACTGCGTGGCGCTGCTGCTGCAGGACGGGACCTGGCTTGACCCGGGGGCGCCGGCGGGGAATTGGCAGGCCGGCACGGGGGCCTCGGCCCAGGCGTTGTGGCTGGTGGACTTGAAGGGTAGGGTGGTGGGCTTGGCGGGTGGGCTGTGGCAGGAGCTGACCCAGGTGGCAGGACAGCGACCCCTGGTGGCGGTGCTGGACGGGGCACAGGCCTTGCTGGTGGCGGGGGCGCCGGGCCTCAGCTTCCATCCCATGATGGGAATGCCGGAGTTTTTAAGCCCCCTGGCTGGGCAGGCCTGGGACCAGCAGCACCTCTCCTGGACCAATGGGCAGGAGGGGGCCGAGGACTCGTTCAATCTGTTGTACCTTGAGGACCCCTATGGTCGCACCATCTGGCGAATCACCAGCGCCGGGGGGGTCCACGACTTCACCCTGCCGGACTTTTCGTCCCAGGGCTTCTCGCCCCTGGCGGCCAAGGCTGCGGGCCTTCGCATCTACTCGGTTCGCAAGGAAGACCACGACTTCCGGCGCTTCAACCTCTACGATTTCAACACCCGCCTTTGGGGGGCCTGGGCCTATGAGGACCTGGGCTTCAGGTAGGGGCGGCGGAATGCGTTGACGGAAAAACCTCCCCCGTCTATACTCCGCGCGAACAACGGAGGCCCATCCATGGAATCCAGGAAGAGTCAGTCCTTCACCCTTGGCGAAGTCGCAATAGCCATTGAGATCCTCAAGGCCGCAACCCGCAACAAAGACCTCAAGAGCTTCGTCCAGCGCGAGGACTTCGTGACCCTTTACCGGAAATTTCTCCGCATGATGGAGAAGATCAAGCCCGGTGATGCCACCGACAACCTCGACTAGGCCCGCCAGACAACCCGCCAAGACCACAGCTTTTTTTGCCAATCTCGCAGGCGCTATACAATATATGGCCAAAGTGCTTCGTTTCGGAGGGGCCATGTCAAAGCAAAACAACGCCAGACTGCTTTCAATCCTTGGGATCGCCTTCCTGATGGCCACAGCCTGCGGGGACGGGCACACGGTGGGGAACCATGAGGTCTCCTTCGGGGGTTATGACACCGAGGAGGACCTGGGGGATGTGATTGTCTGCAGCATGAACGACGACTGCAATGACAACAATCCCTGCACCGAGAACCTCTGCAACGCCTGGGGCTTCTGCGAATACGAGGTGCTGCAGGGGCTGGGCTGCGACGATGGCAACGAGTGCACGGAGGCGGAGAGTTGCTCGGCCCGGGGCATCTGCGAGGCTGGCACCCAGGTCACCTGCGAGGATGGCAACGCCTGCACCGCGGACACCTGCATCCCTGCCCAGGGCTGCGTCTTCAACTCTCTGGACAAGGCGGGGGAATGCGACGGCAGCCTCTGCACCATTGGCGATGCCTGCGAGGACGGAACCTGCGTGCCCGGGGATGTGGTGGAGTGCCAGGACTCGAACCCCGACGACTGCCGCTTCAACTCCTGCGAAGCCAAGACCGGCAAGTGCTCGGTCCTGCTGTTGCGCCCCGAGGGCCACAACTGCAAGGACGGCAACCCCTGCACCACCAAGGATGCCTGCGATGACGCCGGCCAGTGCGGCGGCGGAGACCCCTACCAGTGCGTGGCCACCAGCCCCTGTATGAAGGCCCGCTGCAACGAACTTGGCAAGGAGGATGGCAGCAACCCCTGCATCTACGAGTGGCGGCTTCCCAATACCGGCTGCGATGACTCGGATGCCTGCACCGAGAACGATGTCTGCACGGGCAATGACCAGGTCCTGGTGTGCCACGGCGTGCCCGTGGACTGCGACGACCTGAACCCCTGCACCACGGACTCCTGCGACGAGGCCAGTGGCTGTTTCTACCTGCAGAAGAACGACAACTCGCCTTGCAACCTGGGGGCCGAGTACTGCAACGGTCTGGGCCACTGCCTGGAGGGCAACTGCGTCTCCGACACCCCGGCGGACTGCGATGACGGCATCAACTGCACCCGGGATAGCTGCCTGGAGGGCGGGGTCTGCAAACATGAACCCCTCCACGAGGTCTGTGACGACGGCCTGTTCTGCACCGGTGTGGATGTCTGCGACCTCACCACCGGCTGCAAGCGCCTGGAGCTGTCGGCCCTGGACGACGGGGTACCCTGCACGGTGGATAGCTGCGACGAAGAAAATGACGAGATGAAGCACCAACCCATGGACAGCTTCTGCGACAACGCCAACGCCTGTGACGGGCTGGAGTTCTGCGACCCCTCGGCGGGTTGCAAGACGGGGCCGGCCCCCACCTGCAACGACGGCCACGCCTGCACCGCGGATTCCTGCGACGAGGCCAAGGGCTGCGTGAACCTGCCACTGGACGGGAACTGCGACGACAACTCCCCCTGCACCGTGGACCTGTGCGTGCCGGGGGCGGGGGGCTGTGTGCATTCTCCCCTGGAGGGCGTGCACGAGGGTTGGCGCTGTTGTGACGCGGACTCCGACTGCCAGGACGGCGAGCCCTGCACCGTGGATGTCTGCGTGAAGGAGTCGGCCTTCTGCACCGCCAGCCTGATTGAGGATCTGGTCCCCTGCAATGACGGGCTGGACTGCGTCATTGATGAGGTCTGCCTGAGCGGCGTGTGCTCTGGCACGGAGCCCAAGTGCGAGGACTCCGTGGCCTGTACGCTGGACTACTGTGCCGAGCCAGGGGGCTGCGTCAACAAGCCCCAGGACGAGTTCTGCGACAACCAGGACACCTGCGACGGCACGGACTACTGCGCCGCGGGCGTGGGCGGAGGTTGCCGGGTGCGCAACATCCCCAACTGCGACGACGGCATCAACTGCACCGTGGACGCCTGCGATCCCCTGGAGGGTTGCTCCAACACGGAGGACGACGGCCTTTGCGACGACGGCATCTCCTGCTCCCTGGATGGCTGCTCGGCCCAGGCGGGCTGCTTCCACCAGGCCCAGGATGCCATTTGCGACGATGACGATGTCTGCAACGGCGTCGAATACTGCGCCACAGGCCTGAACGGCGGCTGCAAACCCAAGAATGCCCTGAACTGCAACGATGGCCTGGCCTGCACGGCGGACTCCTGTGATCCCATCAAGGGCTGCGCCAACACTCCGGTGGACACTTCCTGTGCCGACGCCGTGGCCTGCACGGTGGATCTTTGCGACCCCATCCAGGGCTGCATCAACAAGGCCACCAACCTGCTCTGCGATGACCTCATCCCCTGCACCCTGGACACCTGCCATGCAACCCAGGGCTGCAAGTACACCTTGGGCACCAACAGTTGCCTCATTGACGGGGTCTGCTTCGCCGGGGGCGAAAGCGATGACTCCGGCTGCCTGGAGTGCAACCCCACCATGGATTCAGCGGAATGGACCGTCGTCAACGGCGGCCCCTGTGACGATGGCAGCGACCTCACCGCCCAGGATCTCTGCGTGGGGGGCCTCTGCCTGGGTCTGCCCGATCAGGACCTGGACGGCGTCCCCTCGGCGGGCTTCGACCACTCCTGCCTGGCCGGCGAGATCTCGAACTGCACGGACAATTGCCCCGCCGTGCCCAACCGCAGCCAGACGGACAGTGACGGCAATGGGGTGGGCGATGTGTGCGACAACCTGGGCCGGGATCTGGTCCTCTACGAACCCTGCCTGGCCCCCTCCGTGCCCCACGCGGACGGGGATTGCGATCCCTACGGGCTGGCCTACGGACCTGGCCTTTCCGGGTCGGTCCGCCGGTTCGAGTTGATGGAGATTCCCCTCACCTCTGGCTACCTGGACCATTCCCTGCGGGCTCTTTGGCGCTTTGGGAACAACTCCTTCAATGACTGCAGCTACTTCAACCGCCACGCCACGCTGAGCGGTAGCGGTACCCTGGAGGAGGACGCCTTTGGCGATCCCATTGGCGCCTTCAAGCCCAGCGCCGGGTCCAGCCTGAACACCCCCTTGAAGGTCTCGGCGAACCTGAACAACGAGCTGTCCTTCTCCGCCTGGGTGCGGCTTGAGGCGGACTGTGGAGCGGCCTGCAAGGGCTTCGTGGTGGGGCGCTCGGCGGTGGACGGCAAGGAGAGCCTGGGCCTGGAGATCCTCACCTGGGCTGGCGCTCCCCACCCCAACTTCCGGGTCCGCACCGACGGGGCCTTTGTGAGCGACTGCAGCGTGAGGGCCAAGGGCCCCCTGAACGACGGCGCCTGGCACCATGTGGCGGGAGTGTGGGACCGGGGCCAGACCTCCCTGTGGGTGGACGGCCTCTTCCAGGGCAGCAAACGCTGTGCTCTGGACATCAGCCTTGCAGCCAACGACACCCTGCGCATCTCTGCCGCTGGAGGCATTGGCACGGGGGCTCTCGCCGCCGAGGTCGACGAGGTGGCGGTCTTCACCCGGGCCCTGACCCGCTTCGATGTCAAGGCCATCTACGACAGCCGGGCCCCCTATGGTTCCCAGCTTGCCCCCCAGGCCCAACTGGACCTGGACGACCTGCGCCTCAAGGAATACCGGGTCTCCAATTCCCAAAGCGCGGAAGTGGCCACGGAGGTGGTGGGCCCCCGGGTCCATTCCGACAGCCCCTGCCCCGCCTCGGTGGAGGCAGACACCGTCAAGGATCGGGAGGACCTTTGCAGCGTCAACGCCTTCATGGCCCTGGACGGGGACGCCCAGGACAAGGTGAACCCGGGGCATCCAGGCGGCATTTTCGGGGCCTCCGCAGCGGTGGGTCGCTTTGGGGTGCCGGCCAGCGCCTTCTACTTCGATGGTGCCTCCTATATCGCCTTTCCTGCCGCCAGCAACGCCAACCTCAAGCCCAAGCAACTGATGACGGTGGAGGCCTGGGTGCTGGCTGAGGCCGTGGCCAGCGATGGCGGCTGCCTGGTGGACATCGAGGAGGGTGGCGGCTGGGGCCTGTGCCTCAACCCCGAACTCAAGCCCTACTTCAGGGTCAACGGTACGGCCCCCACTGCGGCCCACCTGGTGACCGCGCCCCAGGCCCTGATCTTGGGCACCTGGCATCATCTTGCTGCAGTGCTGGACAGCTCTGAGGTGTCCCTCTTCGTGGACGGCCTCAAGGTGGCCAGCCTGGCTGCCAAGGTGAACAACATCTCCTATGCGGCCCCCTCCATCCCCCTGCATCTGGGCAGCAATCCCTCACTGGTTGGGCCCCACCTGTCCTACTTCAAGGGCTACCTGGATGAGGTCCTCATCCACAGCGTGGCCAAGACCCCCGAGTACCTCCACCGTCGGGGCCGCCCCGGTCCCCCCGTCCTGCGCTTCCTGGCCCACTCGGAGAGCTCTGCCGTGGGCAGCGGGGCCTATCCCTACCGGGTCTACCGCTTGCTGTGGAAGGCGGCCGAGGTCATGAAGCCGGTGGTGGTGCAGGACCGCATCACTGTCGGCAGCGCCCCCTGCTGGGGCCTGCCCTCGGTGTGCAATGGCGTCCGGGCCTGGTGGCGCTTCGATGAGTACCGCAACAGTCTGGGCGTGGACACCAGCACGGCGAAGATCAACGCTGCCTACCAGGGCAACCCCCCGGAGGCCGAGAACGGCGAAGACCCGGGGCTCAACCTGGACGGCGAGTCCCAGTATGTCACGGTGGCCTCGGCGCCCAAACTGGAGACGGGGGGCTCAATAGAGATCCTGGCCCGCCCCGCAAGCTGTTCCAACCGCATGACCCTGGTGTCCCGGGACACCACCACCAGTGGCCAGGCCGCCTGGGTTCTGGGCATCAACGCCAGCGCCGGGGGAGGCTGGTGCGTGCCCTTCTTTGAATCCCTGGGCAAGCGCGTCGAGCTGCCCGCCTTTACTGCCAACACTTGGATGCAGGTCCTGCTGCGTTTCTCCGAGGGCGTGGCCTACCTGTCCGTGAACCACGGTGCCTCGAAGAGCGAACTGGCCATGACCGTCACCGGCGAGAGCGGCATGCTGCGAGTCGGCAGCGCCCAGATGGATGACGACGGCTTCCCCGCCATCGGCGACTTCTTCCACGGGCTGGTTGACTCCGTGAAGCTGGGGCACGCCAATCCCCTGGCCTCGGAGCTGATTCATCATCCCACCACCAGAGTCCTGAACCCCGGCTACACCTGCAGCGGCGGCTGTTGCCGCTAGGCCCCTCCAGGCTCCCCACAAGTTGTAATCAGGTTGGGCTACTTCAGCCGGAGGAGGGCCTTCTGGGCGGACTTCTCGAAGCGGCTGCCCTTGAAGTCCCGCAGGACATTACCAAAGGCCATGCGGGCCCGCTCCAGGTCCTTGGCGGCGGCCGCAATCTCGCCGGCGCGGTACCAGGCCTCGGCGGCCTTGTCGGGGATGTCCCGGCAGAACTCGGCGGATTCCACCAGGAAGTCCAGACCGGCGGAAAGCTCCCGGGCGGCGATGACGGGGGCGTGGTCGATGCGGGCGGCGCAGTTGTAGTGCAGCACATCCCGGCGCTGGGGCTTGGGCAGGTTCCGGGACTCCAGCAGGCTGGTGGTGACCTCCAGCACGGTCTCGTTGTCCTGCAAGCGGCGGACACTGTCCTGCAGCATCCAGAGCTGCCTGGCCAGGCCCTCGTGGGCGGGGGCATGGGCAAGCTGGGCCCGGGCCAGCTTCAGCACCTCTTCGAAGTGACCCCGACGGTAGTGCAGCAGGGTCTGGGCCTGAAGCACCACGGCCAGCATGTCGGCCTTGGCCAGGGGCTGGAGGTCGGGCTTGGCGGGGTGGCCGTTTTGAGAGACATAGCTTTGGGTCGCCGCCAGCAGCTTCTCCTCCAGGGGAGTCCAGGCCTCGGCCTCGCGTTTCTTGGGCAGCTCAAAGTTGCCCGGAACGGCCAGCCCCGGCAGGTTCTCGGAGATCCAGATGATGGCGCCCCCGGAGTCTTCCTTCAGCAGCCCCGCGTAGGCCATGACCAGCCCCGCGTCGATGCGCCCCCGGAGGCTGCCGCCCTGGGCCTGGAGGGAGGCCAGCTTGGCGGCGGCGCGCTCCATGGCGGGGACACCGCCGCTGCGATAGAGGCCGTCTTCCAGATCCCGCTCGGCCATCACCAGGTCCCAGCGGAGCAATAGCTCGTTGGCCTCCGCCCGGGTCTCCGGGGTGGCCTTCTCCAGGAAGGCCCCGGCGGGGGCGAAGAAGGCCCGCATCTCGTCCAGGAGGTCGTTCATCTGGGGGAGGGGATAGCTGACCCGGGCGGCGGTCAGCATGCGGTTCCAGAGGTCCACCACTCCGGGGTCCACGGGGTCCGCCTTCATGTAGTGTCGGTACAGCGTGACGGCCTCCTCGGAGAAGTCCTTGGTGGCCATGAGGTCCGCCACCTGCAGCATCCTTGCCCGGGCCTGGGCGGGCTCCAGGCGGGCGTTGAGGAAGGCCAGGGCCTCCTTCCAGCCAAGGCCCGCCTCAGAGATGGCAACCACATACTCGTTCAGGGCCTGCTCGTACAACTCCGAGCCCTTCTGGTCGGCCTTCTCCTGGTCCTCGAGGACCTTGCGGAAGGCGGCCACGCAGGCGTCATACTGCTGGTAGTTGTAGTAGACCCAGCCCAGCTTGTAGGTGGCGTAGTCCACCATTGGGGCGTCCGGGAAGTTGTCCGAGATGGTCTTGTAGTGCTCCAGGGCCTTGCCCAGGTTGTTGGCCTCGAAGTAGTACTCGGCGAGCATGAGCTCGGCGCGGGTGCGGAAGCGGCTGTCGGGGAACTTCTGGATGAAACTCTCCAGGTAGAGGGCCGCGTCCTGGGCCAGCCCCGGGTTGGTCTTGAAGGAGGCCGTCAGGAGGGCATTGCGCCCGAAGTAGTAGTAGACCTCTTCGACCTTCTGGTACTCGGGGAACTCCTGGAGGATCTTCCGGTAGTAGGGCAGGGAGCGGGAAAAATCCGGCTTGGGCGGCGCCAGGCGCCCGGCACCCTCTGAGTCCATCAGGTGAAAGGCCCGCAGGGCGTTCTGGTACTCGGCCTCCACATTCTGGGTCATGTATTCCGCGATGCGGTAGTAGAGGTCCGCCGCCTGGGGGTGGTTGGGGTTGCTCTCGACCAGGGAGAGGGTCTTCTTGATGTATTCCTCTCGCAGGGGGGACTTCTTCATCTCGGCCTGGAACTCCAGGTCGTTGAGTTCCTCAGCGAAGTAGCGGTCCGTGCTCCAGGGCCGGCGTTGGTTCACGGGGGCCGGGGCGGCCTCCAGTTCCTCGATCTGCGCGGGGGCTTCGGGGGCCGCAGCAGGAGCGCCCCCAAGGGCCGAGGTACCCAACACCACAAGAACCGACCATTGAACAGCAGTGATCATGGGCCATTCCCCCTCTTCGTGTCACTAAGGCGACAATTTTGCCAAGGCAAGATAACCCAAGCGCCCCAAGGCAGGCAAGGAGCAAGAAGGAAGCGCCAAGGTCCCCTACAAAATTCCCTTCCCCCAGTGGGCCTGCTATTGATCACATCTAGGATTGGGCCCTTGGAAGTGTCTGGGTGTTTTGGGTGTTTTGGGTCCGGCCGGCCGGACAGTGCCTACGGCCTTCAGTCCATCCACCCCGACACCTCTCACCCAAACACTTCACACTCCGACACCCCGACACCTAGCACCTACCTGTTCCCCCATGAACGGCCCCAGGGCAGTACCTTGCGAGATGTGA
>CAZMEC010000001.1:0-53299 GCA_964565265.1 uncultured Myxococcales bacterium | reverse complement strand
TGGCCATGGAGAGTTCTCCTCTGTGGGTTTGAACGCGATTATAAGAGCTTGCGTTGACTTGACAAATTGCTTTTTTCAGATGGCCGAAGGATTTTCAAAAACGGCGGAAAAAACCCGCGCCATTTTGCCCGCAAGAATGCCATCCATGAGGCGATGATCGAAGCACACGCAGACGGTCATCATGGGGGCTGCAACGACCGCTGAATCGATCACCACAGCGCGCTGCTGAACCTTGCCCACAGCGAGTATTATGGCGGCCCTGGACAGTGGAGGCAGGGGCGGCCAGGCCTCATCTATTCCCAGGGATCCAATGCTGGTCACCATGGCCGATCCAAAGGGATCCCGGGGGATGCCGAGGGCCCCGAGATTGAGGTTCAAGATGTAGGTAAAAAAATCTACGACCCGGAGCGCAGGTCGCAGAAAAAATGACGGTACGAGGTTCATCAGTTTCCTCGAACCCTCGAAGTTTCGATCGGCCTTGAGCTCCGGCTTGCCACTCTTCAGAGCGGCGGCCCGGGTACCCAACTCGGCCGCAATTTCCATGGGGGTCTTGGTGTCCGCGTCGCGGATGACCAGGCCCGTGAGGTCTGGTTGGGCACCCTCGAGGCCCACCTGACAGAAGATGTCCACCGCCTGCCGAAGGCGGACCTTGCCGCGGACGATGAGGCCATTGGCGGAGGGGTGTTCGCGCAGAGCCTTGGCCAGGGCGTAGACCACCAGATGGGTGGGCGTGACCCTGTGACCTTCGGACCTCCGAACCTCCAGCCAGGCCAGGGCCTGGGTCATGTTCAGCTCGACTCGGGCATAGACCTGGGGATCCCTCGAGGGGCGCCAGTCGGCCACCGCAAGACGCCTCCACGGGGAGGGCGTCTTGTAGGGCTTCAGCAGGACATTGGGCATGGCAGTGGACTAGATGATGTACTTGCCGCGGGGCGTGTAGTGAGTGTGCAGCAGATGGTGCGCCTTGTGGCCGCAGGGACCGTCCGTGAGGAACTTCTCGTACATCATGGTGACGGCGGGGTTCTCGTGGGACTTGCGGATGTCGTAGCTGCGGTCCTCGGCGTAGATGGCCTTGGCGCGGGCAGCGCGGATCTCCGGGGTCGTGGGGATGGGCTGACCACCACCACCGAGGCAGCCACCGGGGCAGGCCATGAACTCAATGAAGTGGCACTCGCTGAACTTGCCGCCGGCCTTGATGTCGTCCAGGACGCGCTTGGCATTGGCCGTGCCGTGGGCCACGGCGACCTTGAGGGTGGCGCCGTTGAGGAAGTCGAAGCTCTTGAAGTGGGCCTTCAGCAGAGCGGGGACCTTGGCCACCTTGGGGACCTTGATCTCCACATAGCGGATGCCCTCGAAGCCGCGGACCGGAATGATGTCAGCGTGCTTGAAGAGGTCCTCCACCTTCACGCCAACCACCAACTCGATCACGGTACGAAGGGCGGCTTCCATCACGCCGCCGGTGGCGCCGAAGATGACGCCCGAGCCGGTCGCGGGACCGAAGGGTTCATCGAAGGGAGCCTTGGGCATGGAGGCCAGATCGATGCCCGCTTCCTTGAGCATCTTGCCCATCTCGCGGGTGGTCAGGCCGTAGTCCACATCCTTGTAGCCGCTGGCGTTCATTTCGCTGCGGTTGCACTCGAACTTCTTGGCGCTGCAGGGCATGAGGGCCACGCTGACGATGTCCTTGGGATCAATGCCAGACTGCTGCGCGTAGAAGGTCTTGATGAGGGCGCCGAACATCTGCTGGGGGCTCTTGGCGGAGGACAGGTGGCCCAGCATCTCGGGGTAGAAGTGTTCGATGTACTTGACCCAGCCGGGGCTGCAGGAGGTGAACTGGGGCAGCTTGACCTCAGCGTCCTTCTTGACCAGGGCGCCGTGGAGACGCTGCAGAAGTTCGGTGCCTTCCTCAATGATGGTGAGGTCGGCGGTGAAGTTGGTGTCGAAGACCTTGGCAAACCCGGCCTGCTTGAGGGCGGCGTTGAGCTGGTAGGTCATGGGGGTACCGGCGGGCATGCCGAAGACCTCGGCGATGGCCGCGCGGGGGCTGGGCGCCGTCTGCATGATGACATGCTTGGTGGGGTCGTCGATGGCGGCCCAGATGTCATCCGTGGCGTCGTTGGCCTGGAGGGCACCGGTGGGGCAGCGGTTGATGCACTGGCCGCAGTTGATGCAGACCACATCCGCCAGGGGCTTCTCGCCGAAGGTGGAGACACGGCTCTTGTCGCTGCGGTCCAGCACATCCAGGCAACCCACTTCCTGCAGGTCGATGCAGGTGCGCACGCAGCGGCGGCAGAGGACGCACTTGTTCATGTCGCGCCACACGGAGTAGGAGGACAGGTCCTTCTCCACCATGGGCTTGTCGGGGTGGCCAAAGCGGAAGCTGTCCACGCCGTACTCCTTGGCCAACTCGCGGAGTTCGCAGTTGGCGTTGCGGTTGCAGGAATAGCACTCGCCGTAGTGCTTGGAGAGCAGCAGGTCAATGATGTGCCTGCGGGCCTTGCGCACCTTGGGGGTGTGGGTCTTGATGTTCAGGGGGGCGGTGATGGGGAAGGCACAGGCGGCCTGGAGGGTCCGGTACCCTTCCACTTCCACCACGCACACGCGGCACACGCCGGCAATGCACAGATCCTTGTGGTAGCACAGGGTGGGAATCTTCACGCCCACCTTGGCGGCGGCCTCAAGGATCGTGGTGCCCAGGGGCACATGGAGGTCGGTGCCGTCCACGGTGATCTTCACCTGAGAACCAATGCCGTCGTTCTCCAGTACGGGCTTCATGACCCGGGTGCTGGTGGGGGCTCTGTTGTCTTTCTCGCCAATCTTACTTGCCATATTCTTTTCTCCTTGGAGTTCCTTAGCGTTACGCGCCAGCCACCCGGCCCATGACCTCGTCGCGGAAGTGCTTGACGATGGACACGAAGGCGTTGGGGCTGGACTGGCCGAGGCCACACTTGGACGCCAGCTGCATGGACTCCGACAGGGACAACAGTTCCTGCAGGTAGGCCATGGAGCAACGACCCTGCTGAAGCAACTCCACGCCCTCCAGCAACTTGGCGTTGCCTTCCCGGCAGGGGGTGCACTGACCGCAGGACTCATGCACGAAGAAGTGCAGGAAGTTCTTGGCCACCTTCAGCATGTCCCGACCTGGGCCGAAGACGATGATGGAGCCGCCCGTGGGGATGTCCTCGAAGGCGATGGCCCGGGAGAACTCGGAGGCGGGGACGCAGTGACCGGAGGCGCCGCCGATCTGGACGGCCTTGGCGTTCTCGCCACCCACGGTCTTCAGCAGCTCGGCCACGGTGATGCCCCAGGGCAGCTCGTAAACGCCGGGGTTGTCGCAGTCGCCGGACACGGAGTACAGCTTGAAGCCCGCCGACTTGGCTGTGCCCTGAGCCGCGAACCACTTGCCGCCCTTGGCCATGATGCAGGCCACATTGGCGAAGGTCTCTACATTATTGACAATGGTGGGGCGGGACAGGAAGCCGGTGTCCACGGGGAAGGGAGGCCGGTTGCGGGGCTCGCCGCGGTGGCCCTCCAGGCTTTCGATGAGAGCGGTCTCTTCGCCGCAGACATAGGCGCCGGCGCCCATGCGGATCTCAATGTCGAACTCGAAACCCTTGGCCTTGCCGATCTTCTTGCCAAGCAGTTTGGCGGCGCGGCGCTTGGCCAGCACAGCCTCAAGCTGGTCCCGCAGGTAGGCGTACTCGCCACGCAGGTACACGATGCCGCGGGTGGCCTTGAGCACGAAGCCCGCGATGGTCATGCCCGCAAAGACATGGTCCGCGAACTCGGCCAGGATGACGCGATCCTTGAAGGTGCCGGGCTCGCCCTCGTCGGCGTTGCAGACCACGAACTTCTCGTCGGCCTGGGCGGCCGCAGCCAGATTCCATTTCACATGGGTGGGGAAGCCGGCGCCGCCGCGACCACGCATGTTGGAGTCGCGAAGTTCACTGATGACATCCACGCGGGTCCCGGCCAGGGCCTTGTCCAGCCCGAGGTCGGCGTTGATGCTGGCGTAGGTCAGCTTCTTTCCTTTGGGTGCGCTCATGAGTGCCGTACCTCCTTGTTTTCGGCCGCGTGGACGCCGAAGACGCCGCGGCACTCGGCCAGAATCTCGTGCACGCGCTCGGGGGTGACGCGGGTGAAGACCCGGCTGTTCACCAGCAGGGCGGGACCCTGATCGCACATGCCCAGGCATTCGGCCCACTCGAGGGTGAAGCGGCCGTCAGCGGTGGTCTGGCCGAAGGTGATGCCCAGATCGTTTTCAAGCTGCCGGGCAACGCGGTCCTTGCCTGCCATGTCGCAGGAGATGGTGCGGCAGAGCCGAACCACGAAGCGGCCCTTGGGCGTGGTATCCAGGAAGGAGTAGAAGGACACAACGCCCTGGACCTCCACCGGGTGGATACCGAGCACATCGGCCACGACCTGCATGGCGAACTCGGACACATGGTAATAGTGCTTCTGGATTTCCTGGAGGATGGGCATGAGGGCGCTGCGGTCGTTGCCGTGTGCCTTGGCCCAGTCCTGGATCTCCTGTCTCAGACGATCTCTTTCGGTTACCAGCATTGAAATGCCTCCCCTATTTTTTCAGAAGTTCCTTGACCTTGGCCAGCAGCTTGGAGGGCTCAATGGGCTTCTCCTGGAAGTCGTTCACAGGGATGAGCTCATTGTCCTTGCCATACTTCATGCCCGTCACCTTGCTGATCGAGGTCAGCATGAGAATGGGCGTGGTAAACCCGCCGCGGCGCAGGTCCTGGGCCATGACAATACCGTCGTCCGCCTCGTCCATCATGACATCGAGAATGAGCAGGTCCGGGTTGATCTCCTTGACCTTCTTCATCCCATCCGGCCGGCTGTGAGCCATGTACACATCGTAGCCTTCTTTCTCAAGGTACAGTGCGCAGGCTTCCACAAGGTCTCGATCGTCATCCACGATCAGCACTTTTGACATTGCCCTCTCCTTTTTTTGATTCTGCGGGGTTCGCGCCCGCGTGTCGCCGGTTGTCTAGCCCAAGACCGGGGCGCTTGCAAGGAATATCGCCCAAAACGGGGCTTGAAATTCACAGCAGGGTGCCAATCCAGGGGCCAGTGCTTTCACAGATCCTTGCAGCAGCGGAAGCCCGCGTAGAGTTCATTCCAGGTGGCGTTGAAGTCGCAGCGGAAACGCAGCGGCGCGTTGCCACAGTTGAAGGCGCCTCCCTTGATGACATAGCCGCGGGCATCCACCGCCGAATCCACCGGGATCGCCTCCCAGACATTGCCGTTCACATCGAAGGCGCCGTACTGGTCCTGGCAATCCGGCAGGGAGCCCGTGGGGACAATCTTGTTGGAGCCGTAGGTGAAGCCGCAGCCCACGGCGGTGTTGCAGGTCTCCGGCGGGATGCCCTTGTCGGCGCAGTGCTGGGCGCAGAAGGCCGAGTCGGAGTTGCAGATGTCCGGGTCGAAGGTGTCGCCGTAGGTGTACACCGTGCCCGTATCCCCGCCGCAGCCCAGGCCCCACTCGTCGGCCGAACAGAGGCGCTTTCCGGTGGCTGCGCAGGCAGCCTGGAAGACGGCCAGGTTGGCGGCACTCATGGGGTTCACATACCAGGGCAGGACGCCGGCCCGGGACACAGTGCGGCTGCCGTTCTGGCCCTCGTTGGTGGAGGTCGCGTCGGGGCGGGCGGCCTCATACCGATCCAGGCAGAAGTCCTTGGCGATGCCCTTGCCGGGGTTGGCGCTGACCTTGACCATGCAGGCGGGGCAGGGGCTTGCAACCTCCGTGTTGCAGCCCTGGTCACAGCCGTCACAGGGCCAGGTGTTGCCGTCGTCGCACTGTTCGGTGCCGCACTTGAACGAGTCGCCGCAGCTGTTGTTGTGCAGGGTGCAGTTCTTCAGGCATCCGTCGCACTGGTTGTCGTTGCCGTCGTCGCACTGTTCGGTGCCGCACTTGAAGGCGTCGCCGCAGCTGTTGTTGTGCAGGGTGCAGTTCTTCAGGCACCCGTCGCACTGGTTGTCGTTGCCGTCGTCGCAGGCCTCGTCCCGGCCCTTGACGCCGTCGTTGCAGGTCTGGTCCCGGCAGTTGCCCTGGTAGCAGTAGTCGCCGCTGGCGCCGCTGCCGTTGTCGCAGGGGGCACCATTGGTGACGGGCTTGTGGGAGATTCCCTGCTCGGTGCAGGTATCGGTGGTGCAGATGTTGCCGTCGTCGGGGAGGTCCTCCAGGTCGCCCACCTGGAAGCACACGAAGCCATAGGTCGCGGGGAGGCACATGGGGAAGTGGCAGTCCTTGGGGATGTTGACGCAGTCCATGAGGGGGTTGGCGCAGCCAAAGCGGCACAGGTCAGTGCAGCCGTCGGAGTCGTCCCCGTTGGCGCCGTCGTCGCAGTCCTCGCCGGGGTCGTCCTCGGAGTTGCCGCAGTTTTCGAACTCGCAGTCGTTGCTGCAGCCGTTGGTGTTGATGTCGTCGCCGTCGTCACAGGCCTCCAGGGGGCCGCGCACGCCGTCGCCGCACTCGGGGGCCTGGCACTGGCCGCCCACGCAGTAGTCGCCCAGGTGATTCATGAACAGGTCGCAGGCGATGCCGTCGGGCTGATTGGCCTCGGCGGGGCTGCCGTTGTTGCAGTAGCTGCGGATGCAGGCGGAGGGGGCTTCGGGGGAGTCCCAGGGGTCGTTGCTGATCTTGCAGACCTGCCCGGCGTCATTGGCCACACAGCTTGCGGCCTTGCAGTTGCCCTCGGGGTCGGCGCAGTCGATGGCGGCGTCGTTGCAGGTGAAGCGGCACTGGTCCGTGCAGCCGTCGGCGTCGTCGCCGTCCTGCTGGTCGTCGCAGTCCTCGTCGGCGGTCACCTTGCCGTCGCCGCAGAAGGGGGCCACGGTGTCCTGGCCGACCAGGTCGGGCAGCGTGTCGGGGGCTGCGGTGTCCAGGTCGGTGTCGGGGGGGGCGTCGGGGGCCGCGTCCGCGTCTCCGGCGGCGTCCATGGCGGCGGCCACGTCGGTGTCCTGCCCACCCTGGGTGTCCTGCAACAGATCCCCAGATGGCACAGCGTCGGTGTCCGCCCCGGGACCAACCGAGTCCAAAGGCAGGTCAGCGCCGCCGACCGCGTCAACCGCCGAATCCACGCCCCCCTCCCCTGCCCCACCGGAGCAGGCCGCCGACAACACCAACACCAGCAGGGACAGCAGCACCAACAGTCTTGCCCTCACAACGCACCTCCGGGTTGACCACGGCCAACCTTTTACACCAGCCCGGCGGACAAGTTCAAACGGTACAAGGAGGGCAGCCCATATCCCCTACCTCTTCTCCTTCCCCCGACCCGGGGGAAGGTGGCGCGCAGCGCCGGATGAGGGGTGTCGGGGCCACCGCCACGCCGGGCCAATTGTGTAAAGTATACCTTGACACATTTGCCGCTTGCTTGCATCGTTGGCGTCAGGAGGTCGCATGACAGTCTGGAATGCCAAGCTACTTCGAACGCGCATGTCGGAACTGGGGCTCAGTGTGGTTGATCTTGCTTGGGCCACGGGGCTGACGCGGCAGACCATCCACACACTGCTTCGTGAGGACTTCAAGCCCCTGCCACCCAGCGTCGACCTTTTGGCCACGGCCCTTGCCCTGGAGCCGGCCGACCTCATCTCCATGGGTTCCAAGCGCCGGTCCCGACCTGCCGCCACCGTCTCCGAACTGGTGGCCCGGGCTGCCCAGGGGGATGCCCGCGCCTTCGAGGTCCTGCCGGCGGCGCTTTGCCAAGCCCCTGCCATCGACCTTCAAGCAGCGCTTGCCTTCCCGGCCAGCCGACAACTACTTGCTGCAGCGGTGGACACGGCGCTGACCCTGCTGGAGGAATGCGTGAAGGATTGCTCCGCCCATTCCTGCAAAGGCCGCCTGGCCAGCATGCTCAGAAGCCTGGGACGCCGCCGACCATCCCAAGTCTTCCTCTTTGACGCGGGTCTGCTGTCCAAGGAGCGACTTGAAGCCGCCACCCCCGCCCCCCTCAAGCGTCACCTGGTCTTCGGAGCCTTTGACCTGAACAGTTTCCGGAGGCACCTGAAATGCGCTTGATAGCACTTACCGACCTAAGGCTGGCAGTCTCCCAAATCGACCGCGCGGCCGACGGACAGCCCGTGGACCTGGTCGTCGTAGGTGGCTGCGGAGTCCTAGCCCTGGCGGGCCAGGGTGACGCCACGAGGGACATTGACGCTCTCAAGACACCAGGGCTCCTGGCCCTTCAACGCCACCTCGGCGATGCCCGCTGGTCTGGTTTGTGCCAGGAACTGGAATTGAACACAAACGCTGACATCTTCCTGGGCCATCTCCCCCAGGACTGGGAAGACCGGCTGGTCAAGCATCCCTCTCTGTCCGTCGGCTCAGTCTCAGTGGCAACGCCTGGTCCAGAGGATCTCGCGGTCATGAAGGTCTTCCGCCTCCAGTCCAAGGATGCATCGGACATCATGTTGCTTGCCGGGTTGCCTGGCTTTGCACCGGGCTTGTTCAGACGCCTGTTCAAGGAAGTCTTGCCGGTGGCCATTGGCAGCGATACCTGGCACCGCCAATCGTTCTGCATGGTCTGGAACAGGCTCTTCCCGGATAACCCGCTGGAAGCCCACCAAATCTGAGGCTCAGCGAAAATGTCCCCAACCTCTTCACCTTCCCCCGACCCGGGGGAAGGTGGCGCGAGCGCCGGATGAGGGGTGTCGTGGCGACCACCACGCCGGGCACGCATGCCCACCCTTTTCCCAGGGGCCGGGCGGGAGTGACGCCCCGGAGAGCCGGCGGCCGGGGGGATTGTTCCCCCCTCTCCGCCTAGCCACCGCACGCCGCACACGCCCCCCTTTTTAGAGGTAAGCGACGTGCGGAGGCTGCCTCCGAGGCGCCACCCCACGCCCCGGCCCGGCAAGCGCCGGCGTCGTCATGACGGTCCAGACGCTCACTCAACCTGTCGAACTCCTGGGCAAGTCGGCCGTGCGTCAGGGCCAGCTCGCGAAGGCGGACAAAGGCCCTCAACTAAGGTCACGATTTGTGACCTTAAAGCCTCGGCCTCTTCCTTGTTTCGAAAAGATGCTGGAATCGGGAAGGACCCTCAAAGCGCTTTCCCCATGCCGGCGGCTGCGGTAGATTGGCGCCTTGGTAGCCCGCCCCGACAACCTGTCTAGCGAGGAGGACGCCATGCGGTGGCGCTGGTATCTTGTGGGGCTTTTGCTGCTGTTGGCCCTGGGCCTGGGCTGGTGGACGCTGGTCTTCCAGACCTCCGCGACAAACGAACTGGCTGGTGAGGACTGCGCGGGCGCCCAGGTCAGCGTCGGTGCCGCCAGTGCCCCTTCAGACAGTCCCCCCGTCTTGGCCGGAAGAGTCCTCAACCGGAGCCTGGCGGGCCTGGGCGGTCCCGATGCTGAAGACGCGCCGACGGTGACCTCAGCCAACCCGGAAGCTCAAGATGTCAAGCAGCCTTCGGGGGCGGCCCCGGCGGGCGCCGAGGGCGGGCAGGAAGCTTCCTCGCCAGGGCCGACCGACGAGCCCTTGGCGCCACCCGAGGAAGCCGAGGATGAGCCCCTGGCAGTTGACGGCAAGGTAGTGGATCGCAATGGGGCCTCCGTCCAGGGTGCCGCCGTGAAAGCCCTTCTGGGTGCTGGCCAGACCCTTGGGCCCCAGGTGACCGACGAAGCTGGCCGCTTCTCCTTCGAGGCCGATGCTGAGGGCCAGGTCACCTTCGAGGCCAGCAAGGAGGAACTGCGTGGACGAGCCGGGCCCTTCATTCTTGGGGATCGGGGGCTTGGGTCTGTGCTGATTGTCCTGGGTGCAGATGGCGCCTTGGCTGGCAAGGTCCTGCTGCGGGAAGACCGAAGCCCGGTGGCTGGGGCTCGGCTTCTGGTGACGGACCGCAATCGGAATCTGGACCTGCTGGCGGTCTCAGGGGCCGACGGAACTTTTCGTGTGGAGCTTGGCACGCCAGCGGAGATCCAGATTCGCCTGAAGGACAACTTGGACCTGGTGGACACCGACACAACGATGGAACTGTCTCTGGCAGCAGGGGAGAGCAGGACCGACCTCCTCCTGCTGGTACGGCAGGGGATGCAATTGGAGGGCACCGTCAGCCGCGAGGGTAAGCCTGTGGAGGGCTCGACTGTGGTGCTGGAGGACCTGAGCTGCTACTTCAATTCCAAGACCTGGGAGACCAGCAGCGACGCCGCAGGAAACTTCTCCTTTCGAGGGGCCAGGCCCGGCGGCCGCTTCGTGGCCAAGGCCGTGCACCCCGACCTGGGCTTCGGGGAAAGCGCCATCGTCGCCACCCACCCAGGTGGGGCTGCGGGGCGGCTGGATGTGAAACTGACGCCGGGCCAGACGCTGGAGGGTCGGCTGGTGACCGACGACGGCCGCGGCGTTGCGGGCCTCAAGGTCAACCTGGGCCGAATGGATGTGCGCCTGCCCATGCCTGGCACCATGACCCAAAGCGGACCTGATGGCAGCTTCCAAGTGAAATCGGTGCCCCCCGGCGAATACCAGTTCGCGGTGGAGACTGCGAAGGACGCCAGGCTCCTCAGCCAGAACTTCTCGGTGGATGACGCAGGCCCCACCGAGCCAATGGCTATCAACCTCGGGCCGGGGGCGGAGGGGTACATCACGGGCCGCGTTACGGACGAGGCCGGACAGCCCCTGCCAGGGGCCAGAGTCAATGCCTGGGCCCGCAGCCCGGAGGTGGTAAGCTCGGCCAGGACAGACCCGGAAGGCAACTTCCGACTGGAGGGGCTGGGTCCGGGAGGCAATTTCAGGGTCTTCGCCAGTGCAACGGGTTACACGGATAGCTCTGTTGACGGCCAGGAGCCCGGCGCCGAGGGCGTGAACCTGGTCCTCCTCCCCGCAGCCCTGCTTCGAGGCAGGGTCCTGGACGAGGCCACCGGGGCCCCACTGGCTGAGTTTCACCTCAAGGGGCGGCCGGTGGACATGGATGTCGCCTCCCCGGACGGAAGCTTCGCGATCAGGTTGGAAGAGGGCTCGGTCCTATACTTCAGCGCCAGGGGCTACCTGAACCAGGAAGCGGCAACCCGAGACCCTTCCTCCGGGCAGCCCTTGGATGATCTGGTGGTCAGAATGCGAAAGGGCTTCCCCATAAGCGGCCGAGTGCTTTGCCAACACAGCGGCGCCGCCTTGAAGGGGGCACGAGTTCAGGTGCTCACCGAGGGAGACCTGGCAGTGAACTTCCTGGTTTGGGATGTCAAATGGCACCCCGAGGATCCCTTCACGGACCAAGAGGGCCGCTTCCAGATTTCTGGGCCACCGCCGGGCCAGCCCTACTCCCTGGTGGCCTACCACCCTGACTACGCGCCCGGCCTAATCAACGGCACCACGGAGCGGCAGGTGGAACTGGCCCTGAACCGGGGCGGAACCGTGACCGTGACGGTCCGACAGGGCGGCGTGTTGTTGGACGCCGGGGCCAGCTTTTTTGGCACCTTTCAACCAAACGGCGGCCTCGTTGAGTTCTTAATCGGCTACACCCTATTCAAGGGCCAATGGCGCTTCGAGAAGGTACCCGTGGGGACCTATTCGATGAAGGCCCACGGCTTCGACGGCACCAAGTCCGAGGCCCCCGCGGTCTTCGAGGTCCGCGAAGGCGACGACCTGGCATTGGAACTTCAGTTGCCCGCCGCACCGGCAGACAATACGGACAAAGAGCAGTAACCAATTGGTGCGCCTGGACGAAGGACAGGTGCCGCGTCTCAGTAGCTCCCCAGTTCCTCCACGCTGCAGCCAAGCCTTTGGGCGATGAGTTCGAGGGTGCTGCGTCTGGGACGGGTTACCTGGCCGCGCTCGATTCGCGCGAGGGTTTTTTCAAGAGGGCCGAAGTCCTGGAGCCGCAGGCCCATTTGCTTGCGCAGGCGCCGCAGAGAGGCCCCGAGGCTACGGTCCGAGGCGCTCATCCTGGCGCGCAACCGTCGGCGGAACCGCCTGTCGTGTTCATACAGCACGGCATCGAAGGCCGCCTCGAACTTGCCGAAGACCAGCGTCTGGCCGTGGTCTGTCACGGAGAAGCGCTTGAAGTTCGGCTTAGGGCTGCCCGGTCCTGGGGAGAAGTCCGCCAGGGGAATCAACAGGCCCGAAAGGTCGCCCCGCAGCAAGTACAGCAGCCCGGCCTCCAAGAGCATCGTTCCACCAAGACACAGATCCGCACGCTGGGGATGGGTCAGCACCCCCAAAATCTGGTCCCTTGGAAGCAGGAAGCCTGGCCTGGGAACGACCTGTTTGAAGCTCTGACCAAGAGGCGCGATGGCCCCTGCCTCCGGGCCCTCCAGAAGCAACACCCGGCCAAGACGCCTGGGTGATGCACCCACGGCTGCCAGCAACCAGTTGAGGGACTCACTCCCAGCAAGCACCCAAAGCCCGGTCCCCCGATCGGCGGACACGGCCTTCAAGACAGACCCTCGGCTTCCATGGCGAAAGACCTGGCGACCCCCGCCGGCCTGGCCACATCGAGGCAACAACCTAAGCCCCGCCCCAGGGTTGGAAACCACTAGATGTAGATCCTCAGTCATGGTTCCCTCCAACCGGATTGCTCGGATACATCCGGTCCCACTCCTGTATCAGGACGAGCCGTTGGCTGATCAACAGGCCTCGCAATTCCTCAGGCAGATCTCGCCAGGTTCCTCCAGGCGGGGACATCAGCCCACCGGTGCGAAGATCCAGCCTCCAGTGGACTGGGCCTCGCAGGACCGTCGCGTGTGGCGGCTCAAGGCGTTCTTTGTCCCTGATCTTCACCTTCCAGCCTTCCTGTTTCAGACGATCCGGGAGATCCAGTTCAAAAGGCATTTCCGGCTCCGTGCTCAATATGTCCTTTTTGTGTCGTTGGTGTCAATAGGACATTTTGTCTTTCCAGCCTGTCTGACCTCCGTGTTAAGTATCGAAGGAGACCGGAATCGGGGAAATCCCTTCCCCCGACCCGGGGGAAGGTGGCGCGCAGCGCCGGATGAGGGGTGTCGGGGCGGCCGCTACGCTGGGCAAGCGTCCCCAACGTCGACCCGCTTGCACAAACAACCCGCGCTATCGCTGGAGCGGGCGGGCCATGGACGGGCAACTGAGCGCAGCCTTCGGGCCACGGGCTCTTGGCCCGGCCGGGGGGGGCCGATGTAGCGAAATGTCTATTGTGGCTTCGACTGGTCGAAGGGCATCGTCGCGCAAAGCATTGGAGGGATAGACCATGAAGAACGGGCGTTGCCTGCTGGCGTTGCTGGGGCTATTGGCGATTGGTGCAGTCTCTTGCGGTGGGGACGATAAAAAGGAAACCTGTGCGGCCGGGGCCGAGAACTGTCCCTGTCTGCCAACTGACGCCTGTGACAACGGCCTGGAGTGCAAAGACGGGCTGTGCGTCCCGGTCTCATCCGAGTGTCCGGTGGGCACCCAGAACTGCCCCTGTTTGGAGGGCGATCTGTGTGCGACCGGGTTGCAGCCCGCGCTGGTCTGCACCGAGGGGCTTTGCGTTCCGGAAGGAACCCAGGTCGGTGGCCTCAATGATCCCTGCGGCACGGACAAACCCTGCGGCTTTCACGAAGGCCAGCGGCTGGAATGCCGGGCCGGCTCCTGCCAGCTTCCCGAAGCCACCTGCCTTGCCGGAACCTTGGGCTGTCCCTGCGACGGTGGCGCCTGCAGCGGATCCCTGGAATGCGTAAGCGACCTCTGCGCCCCCGCCGCCGGCAGCGGCCTGGTGGTGGGCGTCAGCCAGGTCCGGGCCTGCGATGTGCTGCTTGAACTGGACGGGGTCCAGGCAGTCTTCTCGGGCAAGGTGCAGGGGGTGTCCTCTCGCGAGGGCAAGAAGCTGGCCCTGTCCTTCATAGCGCGGGCCGACGAGGCCCTGGGCACAGTGGCCGCCCTGGAGACACTGGCAGGCGGCAAGGCAGACCTCACGGGCCTGACCATCTCGTCGCTGGCGTGTTTTGACCGCCTGGGCAAGCCGGTTGCCGCCCCCGAACTCGAATTCAAATAGGAGCACAACCATGAAATCATCCAAATTGTTCCGCAGGTCGTTTCTTGGTTTGCTGCTGGCGCTTGGGCTGGCCGCCCTTCCCCAGGTTGCCCTGGCTGCCACTGGTGTGTCCGAGGAGAGGCTGAGCCTGCCCGAGGGCCCCGGGTCGCTGGAGGGTCTTGGCGAGAACATCTCGGTCAATCACAACATGGGCCAGATGAGCTACTCGGTGCCCATCGTGCTGCCCAGTGGCTACCCTGGCCTGACCCCTGGTCTGGCCCTCGAGTACAGCTCCGGCTCCGGAAACTCGGTGGTCGGAATGGGCTGGTCCCTGGCCATGCCCAGCATTGAACGCCTGACCGTCAGGGGCCTGCCCCGCTACTCCGTGGAGGACGAGTTCTCTGTGGACGGCGGCGAGGAACTGGTCTATGTCGGCGGCACCGCCCCCCGAATCTACCGGGCCCGCTTTGAGTCCGGGTTCGTTCGCTACTCGTGGTATGAAGCCGGAACCGGCGGCGACGGTTACTGGACCGCCGAGTATCCTGACGGCCGGATCTCCTACTATGGAGCCGACCACACCGGGGCCACGGTGGTGGATTCCCGGGTCAGCGGCACCAGGGGCACCTTCCGTTTCCATTTGGTGGAGACCAGCGACCGTTATGGCCATCTGGTCCAGTACTCCTACGAGCGGTACGGCAACTTCACGCTGCTGAACCACATCGGCTGGGTGTTTGTCGGCGGCGAGGCCCAGTACGAGGTCAGCTTCAGCTACGCAGATCGCTATGACAAGGTCTCGGATTGCCGGGCCGGGTTTGAAGAGCTGCTGACCAAGCGGCTTCAGCAGGTCTATGTGCGCGCCCACGGCACCCTGATTCGGCGCTATGCCCTGACCCATGAGGACTATGCGACCTCCGGCGGGTTCTCCCGGCTGGTGGGGGTGGAGGAGTTCGGCGTGGACGGCGGCAGGTCGCCCATCTACATGGAATTCCAATACTCCAGAGCCCTTGGCGTGGCATGCAGCTCGGGCTGCGAAAAGCCCTATCTGGTATCCATGGGGTCCCTGGGCGTGGATCTGGCCCAGGGCAAGACCACCCTGATTGACATGAACGGCGATTCTCTGCCCGATGTCCTGGACACCTCCGAGGCGGGCAAGCCTCACCGCTTCTTCTTCAATCAGATCTCCGCTGACGGCACCCATAAGTTCTCCTCCTCCGTGCAGAGCGGGGTTGGAGGTCAAGGCTCCCACGCCATGGGCTCGCCCTATGTGCATGTGTTGGATCTGGACGGCAACGGCTTCACTGATCTGATGAACGCCCAGACCGGCATGGTCCTGGTGAACCTTGGCGAGGGCGACTGGACGGAGTCCAAGTCCCTGTGGGAGGGCAACGGCGGGCTGCCGGATCTTGGGGCCGAGGGTAGTCTGGCCTCCGTGAAGTTCATGGACTACGACGGCGACAAACGCATCGACCTGCTGTTCAGCAAGGGAGACAACCAGGACAACTCGACCATGGTGTTCCGCAACGCGGGCTCGGCCGGGTTTGTCGTGGACGAGGACGCCAGCCCCGTTGGCATTGGCTTCGAGGCCAAGGCCATGGAGCTGAACGACCTGAATGGCGACAGCCTGCTGGATGTCGTGGTGGTGACCAAGGACTCGCTGCGTTACCGGCTGAATCTGGGCTGGGGACAATGGAGCGACTGGCATGTCATCGAGGGGTTCTCCTTCACCGACCAGGAGGCCGAGCAGGCTGAATTGGATGACCTGAATGGCGACGGTCTGGCGGACCTGTGCCTGGTCGCCGGAAACGAGCTTCGGTACTGGATCAATCGCAACGGAGAGTCCTTCGACCCGGAGGTCAGGGTCACTTCCGATGAGGTGAACGGCTCCATCCCCGAGAGGCTGCCGACCACCACGGTGCTGCATGCCGACATGAACGGCAATGGCTCTACCGACATCGTGTGGGTGCAGGCCAGTGGCACGGTCACCTATCTGGAACTGTTCCCCGTGCGGCCCAACCTGCTGACCAAGATCACCAATGGCCTTGGGCGGGTGACGGATGTCACCTACGCGGCCTCCGTGCTGGAGCGGGCCCGGGACAAGAGTCTTGCGGCCTGGGCCCATCCCCTGCCCTACCCCATGACCGTGGTGAAGCAGACCGATGAGTGGGATGAACTCAGCGAGGTCCACACGGTCACCGAGTTCGCCTATCACGACGGCTTCTACGACGGCGTCGAAAAGCGCTTCCGGGGCTACGCCAAGGTTGAAGGCTCGCTGGCCGGCGATGAACTCCAGGAAGCGGGTTACACCTTCGAGCAATTCGATGTCGGCGTCGGCGACCCCTACATGGCCGGCAAGGTCCTGTCGCAAGAACAACGCAGTGCCGGCAAGACCATCCAGATCACAACCACGGAATATGAAGACTGTCCGGTGGCGGAAGTGCCCGCCACGGGCCTGTTGTTCGCGGTTAGAAATGTGTGTGAGGTCAAGGAAGTGGTGGAGCACCGGGAAAGGCTGACCCAGCCCCAGGACTGGGCCACCACCGCCACAGAGTGGGAGCACGACGGCTACGGCAATGTGCTGCTGGAGTCGGACCTGGGCGTCACTGCCATGGGCGGAAAAGCCTGCCCCGCCTGTGAGGGCGACGGCTACACCGGTACTCCCTGCGGGCCCAAGTGCCTGGGGGACGAAGCCTACAAGCGCACCGAGTTCGCGGGGCCGGCTGACAACGACAACCGCTGGATCCTCCGCAAGCAGGTCAGGGAACAAAAGTTCGGCGTGGCCAACGCCCAGGGTGAGCCCGCCAACGAGCTGTATTCCGAGACGGTCTTCTATTATGACGGCACGGAATTCCAGGGTCTGCCTGAGGGCAAGGTCACCCATGGCACGCCGACCAGAATAACGACGCGCAAGGACGGCACCGGCGCCGTTGTGACCCAGTCCCGAAACCGGGTGGACGCGCACGGCAATGTGGTTGAGGCCATTGATCCCCTGGGGGAGGTCGACGGAACCACCCACAGGCGGCTGTACACCATGGATGATGAAGGGCTCAAACTGGTCGAAGTGGAGATCCTCAATGAGGACGCCCAGGGCGCCTACTCCCTGCGCCAGGAGGTCAAGTACGACGCCCTGTGGGGCAAGCCCATCGAGGCCACGGTGTGGAGGAAAGTGGTGGACGGGACCGCCGTTGACCCTGCCAACTCCAGCTACTATACCTACGACGAGTTCGGACGCCTGACCGCCATCGTCAGGCCCGGCGATTCCCTGGCCAAGCCCACCGAGGAGTTTGAATACGACCTGGCGAACCCGGTCAGCGCGGTGGCCACCAGGAAGCGTTCGGTCAGCGGTGGCGCGCTGGATCTTGAGTCCGTGAAGTGCGTGGATGGCCGCGGCCGGGACACCCAGATCCGGGTGAAGGTCGCCGAAGGCAACTGGCAGGTGAAGGGCTTCTCCATCTTCAACGCGCATGGCAGTGAACGCAGGACCAACTACCCCTATCTGGCCACCACCGGCGACTGCGCCAACGAAGTCCCCCAGGGCACATTGAAGCAGCAGTACCGCTACGACGCCATGGGTCGAAAACTGGAACTGTTCCTCCCCCAGGTTGGCGACGAGACCGCCGATGCGGTGGTCCGTACCGTGCTGGGCCCCATGGACCGGCTGGAGTACGACCTGAACGACACCGAGGCCGGCGGGCCGCACTTCGACACCCCTACCCGCGTGGTCCGTAACGGTCTGGACCAGATCATCCGGGTCGAGCGCCTGGACAAGCCGGCGGGCACGCCGCTGGTGCACCAGATACGCTACGACGAGATTGGGCACATCGCAGCCATCACCGACCCCATCGGCGCGACCCTGGTCCAGCAGCACGACCTGCTGGGCCGCGTAGTGAAGTCAGTTCATCCCGATGCCGGGACCACCCTCTACGAGTTCGATGACGCCGGCAACCTGGTCCGAACGGAGGATGGGCGCGGCAAGGTGGTGCGCAGCCAATTTGACGGGCTCAACCGCATCGTGGCCAGGTGGGACGAGGAGGACCCGACGGGTTCCCGAATCTCCTGGATCTACGACCGCCCGGTCACCTGCCCGGCCGAGCAGTGCACCAACACTGCCGCACGCACCGCAGAGATCAGCTTCACCGTCGCCGGTCAACCGGCCGGCGAGCGCCTTGGGTACGACAGTCGAGGCCAGCAGATCTGGCGCCAACTGCTGCTGCAGGGGCACGCCTTCACCTCCACCACGACCCACGACAACGCCGGCCGCATCACCTCGGTCACCCATCCCAGCGGGCTGGTCATCAACACCCAGTTGGACGGCGCTGACCGGGCCATGAAGGTCCCCGGTTATGTCGATCAGTTCCAGTACCAGCCTGACGGTGTGGTGGGGACCATCCTGGCAGCCAATGGCGTCCAGACCATTCGCACCTTCGACGAGCGCAAACGGCTAGAATCCATCACTGTCACGGCCCCAGACGACTCTCTGGTGATTGCCCACTCGCTCACTTTGGATCCCGCCGGCAACATTCTGGAAGTGGCGGACGACCGTGGCGAGGAGGATGTCCCGCAGGGTGGCGGCCGCTTCACCTATGACAGCCTCTATCGACTGCTGGAGGCCAAGTTGGACCCCAGCCGGCCCGCCCACGCTGAGACGCTGTCCTATACCTACGATCAGGGCGATCGGGTGCTCTCCTCCACCTCGGACCTGGGCGGCGACAGCGTGGCCCATGTGGGCACCTTGAGCTATGGCGTGGGGGCCGGACCCCATGCGGTCACCAAGGCCGGCGACCTGGACTTCACCTATGACGGCGCGGGCTTGGCCTCAAGCCGCGGGACCGTGGACTACAAGTGGGACGCCTTTGGCCGAATGGTGGCCGCCAGCGAGGGTTCCAACACCCTGGCCCGGTTCTCCTACGGCGAGGCCAACGACCGCCTGGTGAAAGACGAGGACGGACATCAGACGCTGTATCTGGCGGCGGACTTCGAGGTCCGGGATGGCACCGCTGTGACCTATGTGGAGATCGGCCAGGACCGGCTGGCCCGGGTCGAAGAGCCTGCCTTTGCCGCCACGGCGCTGTCGGATCTGGCTCCCGCCAGCGGGACTGATCTGGCCCTGGTCAGCGCGCCAGACGGGATCATCACGGCAGCCGACGCCTGGCTTGCGGCCGCGGCCAAGGCTGGGTCCCTGGGCTTCACCGACGAGGCCCCCCTGGACTCCCCCACAGTGCTGCTGAACGCCAGCGTGAACCGCATGCTGGGTGGTCTTGACTCGAAGGTCACCTGGCTGCACGCCGACCACCGCGGTGACCTGGTCGCGGAGACCGACGGCAGCGGCAAGGTCACCTCCCGCACCGAGTTCTACCCCTACGGCATGGAGCGCTCCGCCCAGGGAAAGGGCGATCCCCACGGCTTCACTGGCAAGGAGACCGACGAGTCCACGGGCCTGACCTACTTTGGAGCCCGCTACCTGGACCCCTGGACCGGGCGCTGGACCGCGCCGGATCCTTCCTTCCTGGTGGCCAGCCAGATCACCGAGACCAATTTGGCCGAAATGACCGGCGCCTACCTGTACGGTGGAGACAACCCGCTGACCATGGTTGACAAGACGGGCCACAACTTCAACCCGGCCCACGGGATCTACTACTTCAAGTCCAGCGCCATGAAGAAGACCGTGGCCAAGTTGATGCAGGGTGACCTGCGCCCCTCCCTTGGCTTCATGACGGCCTTTGGCCTTCGGCCGGACGCCCCAATCAGCAAGAAGCTGGCCTGGAAGATGGTCAAGACCGCGAACAGCATCATGAAGAACGACCATGTCACTGTGGACGCCTTCCGCCCCGGCGGTTCCACGGCATCCATCAAGGAGTTCTCCAACAGCATCCTGGAAATCCAGCAGTCGCCCATCTACAGCAAGGTCGCCTACGAGCAGGGGCGCAACCGGGATCTGGCCAAGTTCGGCATCCAGTCCGCCGTCCTTGGCGGCGCCCTGGACACCAAGATCAACAGAGACATCATGGTCGGCGAAGGCAGCTTCCAGGGGCCAGTCAAACAGAACGAAAAGTTCGTCGGCACCAGCAATGTCCCCGTCGCCACCGAGTGGGTGCACCTGTTGTCCAACATCGGCGGGCAGTTGCCGCGCCAGTCGCTGGAACCTCAGAAGAAGCCCGGCCTTTGGTCGCGCATCAAGGCGAAGATCGGCGGTGGCGGCTGATGAACACCGTCACCAAGTGCGCCGGGTTGTTCTGGGTGGCTCTCCTGGCCTTGGCTGCCGGTTGTGGCGGGGGCGAGGGGGCCGACGGCACTACAGAATGCGCCGCGGGGACCGACGGCTGTGCCTGCTTCGGGAACGGCTCCTGCCTTGATTCCCTGGAATGCCGGGAGGAGATCTGCCAGGTGGCGGAGACCTGCCAGGACGGAGCCCTGGGCTGCCACTGCGTCAACGGCGTGGACTGCAACGAAGGCCTGGTCTGTCAGGACGACCTCTGCCGGGAGGAGGCCTCCGGCTGTATCCCCGGCGGGGAAGGTTGCGCCTGCACGGCCGACCAGAAGTGCGGAATCAGTCCCCTGGGGGGCCCGTTGGAATGCAAGGAAGACATCTGCTCTGCGGTGGGATGTCCCGCCGGAACGGTGGGTTGTGCCTGCAAGGGCGGCTCCATCTGTCCCACAGGGGCGACCTGCAGCGGTGGGTTCTGCCGGTCGCTGGACTGCGTCCCGGGCGAACTGGGATGTAGTTGTGCCGGGGGCAGTTGCGGTCCAGGCCTCAGTTGCCACGACGCAGCCCTATGCATCGACGCCACCGGCCTGCTTGGCGGGCCCTGCTTCGAGGCCGGTTTCTGCTCCGAAGGGCTACGCTGCCAAGGGGACTCCTGCGTTCCCTGTTCTCTGGGCAGCAAGGACTGCGCCTGCAAAGCTGGAGGCGGCTGCGGCGGCGCGCTGGTGTGCTGGGATGGCCGCTGCCAGGACAAGGCCGACCTGGGGGATCTGCCTCCTGACGCGCCCGCCTGTTACACCCCCTGTTCGTCCGATCTCGTGTTGGATGACGGGACCTTCAAGTCCTGTCCCCCGGACGGCCTCATGAGCGGCTGCCTGGGCAACCTCACCTGCGTCGACGGCACTTGTCTGGTCGCGGGTCAGGCCAAGCCCACCTGTCAGGATGATGCCGACTGCCCCGTCTTTCAGAACTGCATCTACGGCAAGTGCTATTCCAACTGCGCCAATGACGCCGAGTGCAGCGACGGTCGCATCTGCTACAAGCATGTCTGCCGCCAAACCTGCGAACTCTCAGGGGAGGCCTGTGGTGCGGGGCAGTCCTGCATCTCTGATGACGGCGTCCTGGGCGTCTGCCTGGCGGTCGCGCCCCCGGGCGAGACCACCCATACCGCCGTTGAAGGTTCCTTCTCCCTTTCCACCAACGGCATCCAGCTATCGAATGTGGACACCTCCGCGTCGTTCACCATCATCAACAACAGCCCTTCCATGGAAACCTTCATCGTCCACAAGCGCAGCCACAAGTCCTATCTCGACGACGGCACCAGCAAGGAAGACGACGACCCCTGGAATGACGGCGTAGACTGCGACCCGGCCCTGAACTGTCCCCTGTACTGGCTCACCATGGGTCCCCTGAGCGAGGTCAAGGCCCAGCAGGAGTTGACGGTCAATGTCGAGGGCCAGGGGGGAGAGGTCAAGATCTACCTTGAGAAAGCCGGCGACGGGCCCGGGCCCAAGTGGGACGGTCGGGTTGAGGTGGCGCACCCCAAGCTAGGAGCCCAGACGGTGTTCCTGGCCTATGCCGAACGCCCCGAGGGCCGCTGGGGCGGCAACATCTACTACTTCGCCAACTTCGGCGACAAGGAACTGGGGGCCTGGGCAGCCACCCCGGAGTCCAAGAAATCCCAGACCCTGGTGGACAAGGTCAACAATGCCCTGATCCAGCGCTGGTTCGCGTTCCGGACCGGCAACATTTCCTGGGAGGAGTTCCTGGCCGTGACCATCGCCACCCGGACCGAGTCCTGGCGTTGGCCCAGTGTCCAGGCCGCCTGCCCGGAGAAGAAGGGGGCCTGTTATCCCTATGACATCAATGACCTGGGGATAGTGGTCTATTCCTCGGATACGGCCACCAAGCCCGTTCCCAGCGGTGTGGTGGAGATGCCCTTCTCGATGGATCTCTACGCCCCCGACCCCGCCAGTGAGCCCACGAAACTGGCAGGCCGGATTGTCTCCGACCTGGCCCTCCAGTACCCCGGAGACCCCGCCATCACCGTGACCCTGGGGGCCGACCCCTCCACCTGCCAGAAGAAGACCGGTGGGGTGTGTCTGGTTTATGTCGACGACCTGCAGGCCCAGGTCAATCTTGGGGGCCGCTATGTCTCCGACTCTTCAGACAGCACCTGCGCCAGCACCGATGGCGGCTACGAATTGACCAAGGTGCCCTGGATCATTCCCGGCTTCGAGCGGGCCACCGAACTGGACGCCGACACGGGGCAGCGCTACCGTTTCGAATGCCGGGACAGCCTGCTGCCGATGAACCTTGGACCCGGGGTGGAGATTCCCACCCAGACCCTGGCGGCCAACATGGCCCTGGCTGCGGCTAGCCCGATCCCGGATGGGAAGTCCCGACGGCGCTCCTTTGAGGTGCTGGACGGCGCCCTGGTGAACCAGACGCACCTGTTCCTCATCTTCCGCGAGACCTACAAGTCCTTCCTGCCCGGCGACCAGGGGGATTTTTCGGCCTACGGCTTCATGCTGCTGGCCAGACAGGCCGCCGACCTGGACATGGAAGACGCCAACGGCAACACCATTCCAGACACCTTTGAAGGCTCCGTTCCCTGGGACGACAGGACCGAACCCGAGGGCCTGCTTGACCTCCAGTGCTCGCCCGATCTGATAGAGACGGTGCTGGGCTACGGCAATCGCACGGTCACCGATGCGAATGCCGCCTCGCTGGCCGTCGGGCTGATTGACGGAACCGTGCCCGCGGCAGGCCAGCCCCAGACGCTAGCGCCTGGTGGCGAGGAGGGGGTTCACTACCTGTGTCTGGCCAATGGTTTGTTTGATGGGGGCTCGGGGGCCGTCACCAACCCCTGGCTGAACCTGGAGAACGACAACTCCTGCGGCAAGGCGGCCTGGAAGGACCCCAAGGATCCGGACAACGAATCCAAATGGAGCCCCTACGGCGGCAACGATTCCTGCGACGACGGGGGGCCAGGCTCGGACACCGCCATCTGTCCCATCGGTACGGACCAGAAGGACTGCGGCACCCGCACCGCTTCGGACGGGGATTTCCGCCGCGCCTGTCCCCCGGGAAGCAATGTGATCTTCTTTACGGTGGACTCGGCGGCCATGTCCCAGGCGGCAGTGGCCGGCCTGGACTGCCAGGATGACGGCTCCTGCGAACAGCAGCTCAATGACTGGCTGGCGGCGGGCCGACCCATTGTCCAGTACAAGCCCATCTGGCGCTGCACCGATCCCGCCGCCGTGTATTGCGACGGAAATCGCCTGGACCTGCGAGATGGGAAGACCTTCTTCGCGGCCAGCGAACAGAAGGCGGTCTTGACGCCGCTCTACGCTGCCATTGACCTGGCCTTCCGCTACAAGACCCAGTTCCGAGGGCGGGACGGCACCAACCTCGGGTTTGCTCCCCAGACCTGCCTGCCCGACTCCAACCAGGTCCCCTACTGCTACGACCCCGCTGAGATCGAGGCCGCGCAGGCACGGGTGGACTGCCTGTTGCACCTGTGGCGCGCCCACTTCGAGGCCGTGGCCACCGGCGGCGCTGCGGTCAAGAAGAAGCTGCAGGAGTACCTCTGCACCAATTTCTCCTATGCCGAGGCCTGCCACTCCGGGATGCCGGCCACTGCCGTGCCCCATGATGGCTTCGAGCGCCTGTATTCCGAGCTGCTGGTGATGATGGGAGACGAGTCCTACACGCGGGCCATGGCCTCCAGGTTTGATCTGGCTGGGCTGGGCGGCTCCACCTTCGAGGGAACCCTGTTTGAGACCGGGGGCATCAACCTCTCCGGGGCCTCCGGCATGGAGATGCTGTACCTCTACCAGGCTGCCGAGTACTACCAGGAGGCCCTGGATCGCTTCTATTCGCTGTCGCCCCAGTTCTGGGAAGCGCTGGTCTACGGCAAGACCATTGGCAAGGAAGAGCGCAATTTCGTGACCCAGGCCACGGTCACCTGGTATCTCGAACGCCTGACCCGGGCGGCCACGCAGAAGTCCCGGGCCTGGAGCGAGATCGCCAAGCGCTACCAGAACCTGAACAGGCCGGACCTGGCCCGGACCGTCGCGCGGCGGGCCTACATTGCGACCTATGTGGAATCAATCCTGCTGTCCCAGTTGATGCTGCGGGTCACCGACACGCTCAAACCCCAGGACCGACCCCAGGTGGCCCTGGTGCTGGATCAGGCCCAGAAACGCTATCGCATGGCCATGCTGGACATGCGCAACGCCTATGCGGCCATCGCCGATGAGGTCAACTACTTCGGCTTCCGGCCCGACTACATGCCCTTCCCCACGCTGAACCAGTACGAGGACAATGGCTTCGAGGTCATCCGAAAGAGGGTCGCCCAGAAGGTGGACATGGCCAAGTACCGGGAGGATCTGGCCATCAATCGCAACACCGCGTTTGAGACCGACGCCGAGGCCTTCCAATCCGAGCTGCTTACGCTGCGCATGAACTACGAAGCCCAGCTTGGGGAGATCTGCGGCACCTTCCAGGGCCCGGACGGCCGAATCTATCCGGCCATCGAAAGCTACGCCTACCTGAGCGATTCGACCCGCAGCCTGGGCGACCCCTGCGGTCAGGTGGGGAACGGCACCATCCACGAGGCCCGGGTGGGCTATGAACAGGCCACCTTGGACATGAAGAAGATCGTGGTGGCCGAGCAGACCATTCTGGACGAGGTGTCCATAGAGAAGTCCCGGGTGCAGGCCCAATGCCAGCTCATCCTCAATCTGGCTGACTTCGTCTACACCCAGGGCACCAAGGCCGAGAACCTTCAGAACGCCATCAACTGGATGCATTACTCGGTGGGGACCCTGGACCGCCTGCTGGGCGTCTTCTCGACCACCCTAGGCTTCGCGGCCCAGGGGCTGGGCGGGGCCATTGCCGGCACCGCCTACATGTCAGCGGCCATTCCAGCCAACCTGGTCGCCATCGGGATGGAGGCCGCCGTCACCTCCTTGCAGCACGACATCGGCCAGATCAATCTGGACACCGCCAAGTGGCAGACCGAGGTGCAGTGTGACCAGGCGGTGGTGGATTCCAACGCCCGCACCGCCTCGCTGCTGCTGCAGACCAGGCAGCTTCAGTTGGACGCCCTGAGGGCCACCCACCAGGTCCAGCTCATGCTCTCGGAGATCCAGCAGCAGTTCAACAAAGCCAAGCGCCTCGAACAGGAGCTGTCCGAGTCCCAGCAGTTGGCCATCAATGTGGCCTCGGCAAGAAACGACCCCAATGTGCGCATTTACCGCAATGATGCCATCGTCAACGCAGACATCTCCTTCGAGGACGCCATCCGCGAGGTCTACCGACTGACCCTGATGTACGAGTACTACACCGGGACCTCCTACGCGGCCCGGGACAAGCTGTTCCTGGTTCGGATGGTCCAGTTCGGCGACTACAACCTGGAAAACTACATCGTGGACCTGGAGAACACCTACTGGGAGTTCGAGGACAACTACGGTTGGCCGGACATGCGAGTGGCAATCATCTCCCTGAGAGACGACATCTTCCGGATTCCCGACCTGGACGACAGCGGCAAGGCCCTGTCCCAGTCGGACCGGATCAACCTGATGCGGAAACGCCTGACGGACCCGGTCCTGCTGGATGAAAACGGCTACATCCGGATTCCCTTCGCCACCACTATTGACCAACTGTGCCCTCTGACGCGTATCCACAAGCTTCGTTATCTGGAAGCAGAGGTCATAGGGTCGGATGTGGGCGACACCCTTGGGCGTCTCTATGTGCGCCAGGCGGGAACGGGCATCGTCCGCGGTCTGGACGACCAGAAGCTGTACTACCGCTTCCCGGAGAAGACCGCCGTGGTCAACCCCTTCTTCAACGGCAACCGGGTCTTCACCCCGGAGCTCTACCAGTCCGTCCGCCTCCGGGAGAGGCCCTTCGCCAACACGGCCTGGGAGCTGTACATCAACCAGCGCGACGAGCTGGAGAATCAGGACATCGACCTGAACTCATTGACCGATGTGCGCATCTATGTCTATTACCGTGACTTCACGCCCTTCTAAACAAAAGGAACTGACATGACCTTGCTTGTCAGAATGCCAAAGTGTCTGATCCTGCTTCAGGTGTGGGCGGTGCTGGCTTTGGGGGCCCAGGCCTGCGGCGGGGACGCTTCCTCCGCCAGCCAGCCCTGCACCACGGCGGCCGACTGTTCCCTGGGGGCTATCTGCACCGAGGGCGCCTGCATGCCCTGTCAGGAAGCGGGCCAGTGCGTGGCGGACTACGGCCCCGGGGCCACCTGCGCCGACGGCGTCTGCCTGCCCGACGATTGCGTAGCTGGGGAACCGGGCTGCCCCTGCGGCCCCGACCAGACCTGCGTCGATTCCTATTGCCTGGGAGGCACCTGCGTGGATTGCCTGCGCGGGGCTGTGGGCTGCGTGTGCTTTGCCAACTCCACCTGCGACGAGGGCGCCCGATGCACCGGCCAGGGCCTCTGCGAGCAATGCGTTGAAGGCGCCCCCTCCTGCCCCTGCACCCAGGAGGAGAAGTGCGACAAGGGCTTTCTGTGTCAGGCCGGCCTGTGCGTCACGGACCCCTGTCCTCCAGGCAGCGACGGTTGTCCCTGCCTGGCTGAAGAGGTCTGCGACCAGGATCTCAAGTGCTTTGAAAGCGGCCTCTGCGCCGCCTGCACCAATGACATTGTCGGCTGCCCCTGCCTGGAGGACGCCTGCACCAACAACCTGGTCTGCGACCAGGAGGACGACCGTTGCAGGGAGGCCCTGACCTGCGATGAATCAGGCTGCGTTGCCAATCAGGACTGCGAGGAGTTGCCAGGGATGGATGCCGCCTGCCTGGCGAGCTGTCTGGCCGGATTCCTGTGGAATCCTGAGAGCGGCATCTGCGAGCCGGTGCCAGTCCCCAACTGCGATGTGGGTGCTGCAGGAAGCATCCTGGCCAACTGCGAGGCGCTGCACCGGGAATGCGTGGCCGATGACCAGAACGGCAATGCCGCCTGTGGGGGCTGCGCTGAGGGCTTCATGGAGGACGACCAGAGGTCGGAGACCTGCATCCCCCGTCCCCCGGCGAACTGCCAGCCGGAGGCCGTTTCCAGCCTCCTGCAGGAATGCACCGACCGCAATCGGAGCTGCGTGGAACTGGAGGCCGACGCTCAATGCGGCGAATGTCTGGCGGACTTTGGTGAGAACGAATTTGGCGACTGCATCCCCCAGGCCACCTGCGAAGAGGCGGGTTGTGCCGACCGGAATCGAATCTGCCTTGGGACGGCGCCCTTCAAGTTCTGCGGCGCCTGCCTTGAAGGCATGCTTCCCGGCGAGGACGATCCCGAGATCTGTGCGCCCCCCCTTACCTGTCTGACAGTCACCTGCCCGGCAGACCAGTTCTGCATCCAGAAGAGCGCCAGCCAGGCGGCCTCCTGCATCACCGATCCCTGCGCCGGCCCAAGCCAGGCCTGGACCGAGATGGATGGCGGAAAATGCGTGGAATGCGAGGTGGACTGCAACAACTCCGACCTTGGAGAGACCGGCCGGATCTGGCCCTTCACTTTGGCGGGCAGCAAGGTCTGCATCTGTGAGACCGAACCCGGATACTACTGGGACGACGCGCCTCGGGCCGGCGTGCCCTGCGATGCCGACCAGGACGGGTGGGTTCGCAGCAGCGCCAGAAGCTCCATCGAGTCCAGTGACCCTGCCCTGAGGGGAAACGCCCACTGCAACCTACGCACAATCAACCGCTTCGCCCTGCGCAATGAGTACCAGCAGGAGCTTGAAATCTACCTGTGCCTGGAGGATCCCACCTTGCGCCGGGGCGACCAGGGTGCCTGCGAGGACTGGCGGGAGCTTCCCCTGTACGAAAGCGTCCGCAACGACAAACAGGAGGAGATGGATCTGGCCCTGGAGACCGATGTGCCCTCCTACGCGACTGCAGGAGTGGGGCGCAGACCCCTGGCCTCCGAGACCAACAGTCTCACCAAAGGTTGCACCGAAAAGGGGGACTACAACCACAACGGGTTCTCCGATATTTCCGAATGGCACGGGATGCCCCGAGGTGGCCTGGGCGATGAGGAATACACCTTTGCCAGCTTCTCGTTCTTCCTGGAGCTTGACCGGGGCTGGTGGGAGCCCAATCAGGCGCCAGGCGCCGGGCGGTATGTGATTCAGGAACGGTCCCGCTGCGATCCCGCGTTTCCCATGGTCTACGCGACCGCCGACCAGGACTACTGGCGCGAATGCACCAGAAGCAGGGATGGGGCCTTCAACCCGGCGGACGGGCCCCAGGGCCCTGAGTTCGGCCTGGAGTTCGCCCGCTGGTCCTGCGATCAGGCCTCCGGCGGTTGCCCCGTCCCTCCGCCCCCCACAGAGGCGGTGCCGGCCGGAGGAGAGCTCCCGCCCCACGGGCTGTGTTCGGTGACCCAGCCACTTCAGGATGCTGAATGCGACTGGCCGGACGCCCCCTGGCTGTGTCTGCATGGTTCGGTCTGGCGGGGCATGTCCCACCACAGTCAGTTCCGTTGCGTCAAGGTCGCCGAGGAATCCTCCGTGCTGGACCCGGTGCTGCCACCCTCCGCCTTTGACCAGGAGTACCGGTTCAATCAATGCCACATCGCCTGTGCCGGGGACGACCCGAACTGCCTGGGCGAGTGCAGCGGCGGCACCTGTTTGACCTCGTCCAGTCCCCCGGCCCAGGGCCCCAATCCGTTTGATCCTGTGATTGTCTGCGAGCAGCAGGCCCTTCCCTTGACCTCGGCCGTGGGCTTTGCGTTGACCAGGTTCGTGCCGGGTCAAGCCGTCTACACCAGGGGTTGCGTCGACGAATGGCAGCCCGACCAGGTCAACGGCGACCCCAACGGGTCAGAGGATCTGGTGGTCATTCCCTGGCGAAACCTGTGCCCCGGCTGGGCCAACGATGCCGATGCCACCATCGGCGAGGCCAAGGATGACGATTTCGGCTCGCTGGTCTGCGGGTGTGGCAAGCATTTCGGGGGCCCCCAGTGCGACCAGGGTTGCCCGGACACCGACCTGCTGCTGAGTCCCGGCTACGAGTCCGCCCCGCGCTCCGGCTATTGGTTCTGTGGCGGCCCCACGACCCGGCTTTTTGGGGATAACCCCGCGGGACAGCCCTGGGCGCCCACTGTGGAGGCCACTGGTTTGGGCACCGAAGGCGACCAGCAGGTCGTCTGGACCCTCCGGGCCGACCTTACGGAGGACTCCACGGACGGCAGGATTCTGTGCCAGGACCCAGACCACTGCGCCTGTCCCACCGAGGGCGACTGCAGCATCGGCTATGTGCTTAGATAGGCAGGTTTCCAAGACGATATTGAGTGAGCATCCAGACCAGAGAACCAATGGAGGAAGAATCATGAAGCAGGGACTTCGCGGCTTGAAAATGGGAATCCTGGGCACCTTGGTCGCCGCATTGCTGCTGCCCGGTACCAGGGTCTTGGCGGACGGCCTTCAGACCAACGATCAGGTACCCAAGAACATTGCCTACCAGGGCACGCTGGAAAAGGATGGGGTGGGCGTGAATGCCACCGTTCAGATGCGCTTCCAGATCTTCGACGGGGCCGCCGCTGCCACGGCAACCTGGGAGGAGATCCAGCCCGTGCAGGTCTACGCCGGCCGGTTTTCGGTGCTGCTGGGATCCACCGCACCTGCCAAGCTGCAGGCCCTGACCACTGCGGTCAAGGCCGCGGACGACCTCTATCTGGGCATCGCCATCAAGTCCGGCGAGACCTGGATCGCCCTTTCCGGCAAGCAGCGCTTCTTCCCCGCGCCCTACGCGGTCTGGAGCACGGCCAGCACCGACCTGACCGTGTCGTCGATCAATGGCGTCAAGGACGCAGGCATCCTGTACCTCAACACCAACGGCAAGGGCACCCAAGTGGGCGGCGCCATGTCGGTGGGCGGTGTCCTGTCGGTCTACGGACCCGACATCACCTTCACCAACAATCCGGACAGAGGCGACGGTGGAGTTGCCATGGCTCATCTGGCAGGTGATGTGCTGGCGGTCAACTTCGATGGCCAGCTTGCCGGCGGCACCAAGGTCAGCGGCACCAAACCGGTCGCCAAGAAGGGCGACGGTACCTATGAGGGTACATTGGCCGTCCACACCAACGGTTTCGGCACTTTGTATATGGACTCGAACGACATTGATGCCGGCGCCCCCCTTTTCCTCAATGATGTCAGCAAGGCCGAGGTCAAGACTGGTGGGGTGCTGAATGCCGGTGGTGCCATCCGGGGCGCGAACCTCAATTGCCGGGTTGAGGCGTGCGGCGCTGTTATCAAAACCGCCCCCGGAGGCACAGGCTGGGGAAGTTGGAAGGGCTGGACCAAGTGCCCCGACGGGACCTATGTGTGCGGCCTCGAACAAAAGGTTGAATCCCCCCTGGGCGACGGAGATGATACCGGCGTCAATGACATCCAGATCCTGTGCTGCCCGTTCTAGGTAAGTGGTTGCCTGCGGGGATTTGGCTCCAGCGGGAGTAGGGCGGGAGGTTTCAGTCCATGGCACGGACCAAGATTTTTGACTGTTGGGCCCTTGTCCGGGACTTCTTTGGCTACTGGGTCATCCAGGAAAGCTCGGTGGAGGAGTCCCCAGAGCTTCTGTCCGCCTTCGACCGTCAGGCCGTCGAGTATTCGCGCCGGGGCCTGGGCACTACCGGGGCGGCGATGTTCTGGCTGTTGTTCATGAGTTGGCCCAGTGACCTCCTGGTGCTGGGCTGGGGCACCCAGCCTTTCTGGTGGATGGCCCAGTGGCGAGTCGTGATCATGTTGATGTCCGCGACAGCCTGCCTGACCATGCGCTTCGTCCCCCCCCTGGCCCGGCATCCCGCCACCACCGCCCTGGTCATGTTCTGGTTGGCCAACGCCTTCTCGGGTTACATGGCCTCAACGACGGACCTGGCCACCGGTTTCTACTTCGGGGTCTACTCGACGCCGGTCCTGACCATCCCTCTGGTGGTCCCTTTGAGAGCCAGATTCGTGCTGACCTTCGGCCTCGTCGGCCTGTACTTCACCAGCGCCTTCCTGACCAATCCGGTGCTCTTGACAGGCACCACCTGGGCGGCGCCGTTTGTTTGGAGCATGGGCGCGGCCCTGACCTCGGTGGTGGCGGGCCACATCATCTTCCGCCTGATCAGGGCCAACTTCTTGCAGCGACGCGCGCTGGACCTGAGGGCCCAGGAATTGGAAGAGATGAACAGGCTGAAGGCCGACTTCTTCGCCAACATCAACCATGAACTGAGAACGCCCATTGCCAACATCCTTGGCACCCTGCGAACCATGTCGCGCCAGGACCTGCCCGACCAACTGGGCCAACTGGTGCAGGGCTGCACCAACACCACCGCCCGGCTGCTGTTCCTGGTCAATGACCTCCTGGAGCTTGCCCGCTTCGACTCGGGCGTTGCCGTGGCCCAGAAGCAGGTCGTCGATGTGGGCGCCGTTGTGGACCAGGTGGCCCGCGAGTTTCAGACCAACGCCGAGGTCCGCTTGACGGTACTTGCGCCTGCTGCCAGCCAGAGGATGCTGGCCTGCTGGGATCTTCGTCAGGTCAGGACCCTGCTGTTCAACCTGCTGTCCAACGCCTTCAAGTTCAGCCCGCCTGGAGTGGCTCCGGTGGAACTCACCTTGGTGGCCTCAGAGCAGGAGGTGGAGATTCTGGTTCGGGACTACGGCATGGGCATCGCCCCGGACCAGCTTCCACGGATCTTCGAGCGCTTCCAGCAGGGCGCCAGGGGGCAGCAGGCCATGGGGCTTGGGGTCGGGATAGGCCTGGCCCTGGTCAAGGAGATTGTCGACGCCCACCACGGCCGCATCGCGGTGGAAAGCGTGCAGGGCAAGGGCACCGTGGTCAGGGTTCACCTGCCCCGCGGAGACTGCCCCCCCGAGACCCGGCCGGTGGACCTGGAGTCAATGGACCTGCCGCCCGGGGTCTGGCCTCGCGGAAACGCTATGGCAGCGTCCCACACGGAAGATCCTGTGGGCCCCGAGGATGGCCGCCGCATCCTGGTGGTCGAGGACAACGACGAGCTGCGCGCCTACCTTCGATCGTTCCTTGGGCAATACTACCGGGTCACCAGCGCCGCCAACGGCAGGGAGGGACTGGCCAAGGCCCAGGAAACGATCCCGGAGCTGGTGCTGACCGACATCGCCATGCCGGAGATGTCAGGCCTTGAGTTGCTGGAGGCCCTGCGCTCCGACCCGCGGCTGGCCACGGTCCCCTGCGTCTTCCTGACCGCTCTGACGGGCCAGACCATTAGGTTGGAGTCCCTTCGTGCCAGAGTCGCCGATTTCGTCCAGAAGCCTTTCAACGAAGAGGAACTGCTTGCCCGGATTGAGAACCTGCTGCACCTGCACGCCTTCACCCGGAATCTGGACCTCATGGTGCGCCAACAGACCGACGAACTGCGAAGGCTTGCCAGTAACCTGGTCTCCGTGCAGGAAAGGGAGCGCTCCCGCGTCGCCCGGGATATTCACGATGAGGCCGGCCAGATCCTGACCGGCTTGCGCATCGAGTTGGAGCGCGTGCATAGCCTGGCCACCGGGACTGCTACTGCCTCCAGGGAAGAACTCGAAACCGGCTTCGCCCGCGCGGAGGAACTGCTGGCCGCGACCCATGAATCAGTGGACCGCATGATCAATTCCCTGCGCCCCAGCATCCTCGAGTCCAGGGGCTTTGTGTCGGCAATCACCTGGCTGGCCAATGAAACCAGCAAGCGGCATCAGGTGGAATGCACTGTGGAAATCGGTATCGACGAGGAAGACCTGTCCCCGGAGTCCTCGGTGGCCTTGTACCGCATTGTCCAGGAGGCCCTGACCAACATTGGCAGGCATAGTCAAGCCCGGCGGGCCTGGATGCGGTTGGAGCGAACTGATGAGAACCTGGTCCTGGAGGTCCGGGACGACGGGATCGGGTTCAGGGTTTCGGACCCGGCACCCAGTTGTTTCGGCATTCTGGGCATCCAGGAGCGAGCGCATGTGTTGGGAGGGAGCTGTTTGGTTTCCAGCGAACCAGGACAAGGCACCACAGTGCGGGTGACCGTGCCTGAGCTTCCCCATGAGGTTCAATCATGATTCGGGTCTTCATTGCGGACGACCACCATATTGTCAGGGGGGGCCTGAAGAGCATCATCTCGGAGCAGGTCGGCATGGAGGTCTGCGGCGAGGCAGCGGAGGCCAACGGGCTGGTGGACCTGGTGGCAGGCAGTGGCGCCGATGTGGTCATAATGGATGTGAACATGCCCGGCGGTGGCAGCCCTTTGCTGGTCCGTAGCCTGCGGGCGTTGCCCTCGCCGCCCCAGGTTGTGATCTTCACGATGTACCAGGAAGACAGCCACGCCGTTGGGTTCCTGCGCAGCGGGGCCGCAGCCTTCATCAACAAACAACGGGCGCCTGAAGAACTGTTCAAGGCTGTCCGGCTGGCCGCAGCAGGGCGTCAGTACCTGACCCAGGAACTGCAGGCATTCCTGCTGCAGAACCAGATAGAAGTCCAGAAGCATCCTTTGGATCTGCTAAGTGCGCGGGAGGTCATGGTGGTGCGCCTGCTGGCCGTCGGCAAACGGGCCACCGAGATAGCCCACGACCTGGGTGTCAGCACCAGCACCGTCAACACCTATGTTGAGAGGGTGAAGACCAAGCTGGGGCTGCGCACCACAGTAGAAGTCGTCCAATACGCCAGCGAGAACGGCCTGCTGGGCTAATGTCCTTGTGTCTCTTGCCGCGCTTGCCTTTCCCCCCTGCTTTTGGGATTCTGGGGCCGCTTTTTTGGCTTTGGAGGCTTGGCATGTCCAGACTGCTTGTCGCCGTTTCCTTCCTGCTGTTCTCCGTCAGCGCTTTGGCGGGCACGCCTCCGGCTTATCTTCATTATCAGGGGTACCTGACGGATGTGGAGGGCACTCCGGTGGAGGGCGAGTGGACCATCGCCTTCAAGTTCTACAGCCTGTCCGCTGGGGGGGCACCGTTCTTTGTTGAGTCCAAGGAGGTCAAGACTGAGGTGGGCGTGTTCTCGGCCATCCTCGGCGGCAAGGCTGAAAACCCCTTGGACCCGTCGGCCTTCGAGGGCGGCGAGGCCTTTCTGGAACTGTCCGTCGGGCCCAAGGGCGGTCAGGGCATCACCTTGCAGCCCCGCCAACGGGTGGTCAGTCACCCCTATGCGCTTTGGACTGCAAATGCGGGCCAGTGCCAGCAGGCCGACAACGCGCTGTCCTTTGGCGGCGCCGCCCCCGAGGCCTTCGTGACCCTGGCCTCCCTGCCCCAGCTTTGCGTCAGCCCCCAGGACCTCGCGGCCCAGCTTGCGGACCTTGGCGTCACGGCCTACGGCGATGCCGAAGTGGCCGCCTACCTGGAGGCCAACGGCTACCTCCCCGGCGGGGCCGCCTCCTGGGACGAGCTTGAGGGCAAACCCGAGGGCCTGCTGACCGCCGACTCCGCCGCCGCCAGCGGGCTGTTCCTCATGGCCGACGGCTCCGTGGTGGCCACCGGCGCCCTGGACCTGGGCGGCAACGAGTTGCTGAATGTGGTAATCCAGAATGCCTCCGCGGCCGAGGCCCCCCAGGCCCCCCTACCCGGCCAGCTCTGGTACGACTCGGACGAGAACATCCTCAAGGTCTTTGGGGCCGACGCCTGGGTCAGCCTGGGGGATGCCTCCGACCTGGCCTGCGAAGGCTGCGTGGACGCCAGTGATGTGGCCTTCGCCTACGCCGCCGCCGCCGCCAAGGGTGGCGCCGCCCTCAAGGCCCTGTCCCTGGAATGCACCGACTGCGTGACCCTGGGCTCCCTGGCCGAGGGCGTGCTGGACGCGGCCAATGTCTCCTTTGACGACGGCGTGGCGGGCCTGGGTGCCGCCACCGTGGGGGAGGCCGTGGAGGCCCTGGCCGCGGGGGTCGCCGACGCTGATGACCGCTTGGGCAGCGCCGAGGATCGCCTGGTCACCCTGGAGAACAACGACCCCGGCAAGGTCAACGAAGGCGCGGGCTCCATCATGGCCCACAACAGCCTTGGTGAGGTCAAGCCCAACGGCAGCCTTGTGGAGTACCTGCACCTCCTCAGCCCCCGGACCCCCAAGGTCTTCGCCTTCATTTATGGCCTTCAGGGCGCCGCCGCTGACGCCGGCTCCAGCCTCACGGTCAGCTCCCGCATGACCCCCAACGCCTACTCCAGCGGCATCAACGGAACGGCCGGACAGGACAACCTCACGGTGGGTGACCCAGGCGTCTTCAGCCCCGGCGCCCAGATCCTGCTGCACCAGACCGTGGGCACCGGAGGAGACGGCAGCGGCGCCAGCCGTTGGGAGCTGGCCACCGTACAACGGGTGGACGGCAGCACCGTCAGGCTCACCCGGCCCCTCAAGTACAGCTACACCACCGACACCTCGGCGGGTCACAGCCGGGCGCAGGCCGTCATCGGCGCCAGCTACGACAAGGTTGAGGTGGTCAATGGCGGCGTCCTGGCACCCTCCGTGGGCCTGGACGGCGAGGCCAGCAAGGGCGGCATTCTCTATGTGCGCGCAGCCAAGATCACCGTGCGAAATGGCGGCCGCATTGAGGCCGACGGCCTGGGCTTCAACCACGCCGTGAACAACAACGCCACCCAGGGGGACAGCCAGTGCAATGTGCAGCCTCCCCTGGCCAGCTACAACCCGCAGCCCAACTGCGCGGGAGGGGGCGCTGCCTCCAACGCCTCCTGCGGGGGCGCCGGGGGCGGCAACAGGACCACCGGCCAGAACGGCCAGGACACCTGCGGCGGCGGCTTCGGCCTGGGAGGCCTGCCCCAGGGCGGCGACGGCTTCCTGACCTTTGGCGGGGCGGGCGGCGGGGCCGGCCACACCCACACCGCCGGCAGCAGCTTCGGGGGCGGCATCATCGTCCTGGGAGCGGATCAGATCGTCCTGGAGGCTGGGGCCGTGCTCACGGCCCAGGGCAGCGCTGGCACCGCCAGCAACATCGGGGGTGGCGCCGGTGGCACCATCGCCCTCTTCGCCAACTCCCTGGTCAACCAGGCCACCGTGGCCCTGAACGGCGGCGGGGGTTACAACTACGGCGGAACGGGCGGCGAGGGCTGGCTCCTCACCGGGAAGCCCGTCACCGGAATCCTGGCCGAGACCTTCCCCAAGGGCGTTCAAATCTGGGTGGACGGCCAGGATGTCACCGCCAAGGTGGGCAACCCCGACGGCAAGGGCAGCCCCCACTGGGACGCCGCCACCTCCACCTGGGGCGTGACCGGCCTGGACGCCTGGTCCACGGGCCGCCTGGACCTCAGCGCCGCCGCCAACTGGACCCTCGGGGAACACAGCCTGGAGTTGAAAGAAACCGGGGGCGTGGGGGGCGTCCTGCGCCTCTACACCTACCTGGTCTTCCCCTTCACCGAGGCCAAGTCCCCGGCCAACGACACCTGCGCCCTCCCCCAGGAACTGGACCTCAGCACGGGCTCCGTCAAGATCTCCGCCAGCACCGAGGACGCCATGGGCTCCACCAAGGCCACCGACGACTTCGTCCAGCCCCTCTGTGGCGGCAGCGGAGGCCCCGACCTGGTCTACAAGGTGGTCCTGACGGACTGGCGCAAGCTGTCCATCAAGGTCACCGCTGGCTTCCAGCCCCGGGTCTTCGTTCGCAAGGGTGACTGCCTGAACGGCACGCCGGTGGCCTGCGGCGGGGCCTCCCTGGAGACCCCCGACCTGAAGACCGGCACCTACTACCTGTTCGTGGACAGCGATGGCAACACCCAGAAGGGCGACTTCACCCTGGAGGTCACCGCCACGCCCCCCGCGCCCCCCGCCAACGACACCTGCGCCGCCCCCGTGGAGTTGACCTTCGACTCCGGCGGCAAGGCCGAGGTCTACGGCGTCAGCCTCTTCGCCAACCATGACTACCTGGGCAGCTGCGGCGGGAACGGGGGCTCCGATCTGGTCTACCAGTTCACCCTCCCGGCGGGGGTCTCCCTGCTTGATCTGGAGGTGGTGGCGGACTTCAATGCCCTGCTGTACCTGGCCAAGGAGACCTGCGACGGCACCCTCATCACCTGTGCCCCCAAGGCCAACCACACCATGACCTATCCGGCCTCCGGGACCTACTTCCTGTTTGTGGACGGCAAGACCGCCAACGACAAGGGAGAGTTCACCTTGAAGATCACCTACACAACCGACTGACCCATTTCTTGGGGCGAAAATGCCTGCAGATTTTTTCGGTGACTTCGACCTCAGCAGGACCCAGGCGCCCTAAAGGCCCGCGGCCTCCTGAAGGACATCCAGCACCACATCGAAGCGGTTCTCGTACTGGTAGCGGCGACCGTCGATGAAGAGGGTTGGTGTGGAGGCGACCTTGTTGCGGAAGCCCTCCTGCTTGGTGGCCACCAGCAGCTTCTTGGTCTCCTCCGAGGCCAGGTCCGCCTGGAAGCGGGCGCCGTCCAGGCCCAGCGTCGCAGCCGCCCCGGGCAGGTCCTCCACCTTGAACACCGCAAAGTCGGCGTAGAGCTTGAGCAGCATGGGCCAGAACTTGCCCTGCCGCCCCGCAGCCAGCACCGCCAGGCCACCCTCCGCCGAGCCCGCGTGGTCCTTCAAGGGGAAGGAGCGGTAGTGCAGCTTCACCCGCCCTTTGAGGCTGCCCTCGGTGACCTCTTTGTGCAGCAGAGGCAGCATCACGCTACAAAAGGGACAGCGCACGCAGGCATACACCGCCACGGTGACGGGGGCCTGGGGGTCGCCAGCCAGCGTCACGGGCTCCACCGGGATGTCCACCCGAGGGCCGCCGGGCAGCATGGTCAGGGCGCGCTTGGAATAGAGGCGCTGGATCTCGGCGCTCTCCTTGCCCTCCTTCAGCAGCCGGCAAAGGTCCGCGGCGTGGCGCTTGACCAGGGGCTCGACGGGGCTGGCGGCGAGGCACTGGGCGAAGGTCCCGTCGCAGACATCGTAGGGGTGGAGGGTCTGGAAGAGGGTGGCCTTCTGGGCCTCCTGGGCGGCACTGAGACCTCGGCAGTCGAAGGCCGACTCCTGGGCACCTAGGGGGGCGGCAAAGGTGAGGAGCGCGAGGAGGGAAAGGCACCAGGTGCAAGTACGGGCAGCGGTCACGGGCAACTCCTTTTTCTAGAGGCCAACCAGGTATCCAGGCCAAGGGGGCGGTGGTCAAAGACCAGCACAAAGAGGGCCAGGCCAAGCCAGCCCAGGTCCCGCAGCACGGTGAGCCAGGAGATGGGGTCCGCGGCCAGGCCCTCGGAGGCGAAGCAGCCGCAGGACATCTCCAGGCCCCGGGCCACCGCGATGGTGATGGCCACGGTGAACATGAACATCATCCCGGCGACCAGCAGCGCCGCCGCACGGGTACGAAACGCCAGCAGCAGCATGAGGCCCGCCAGCAACTCCACCCAGGGCAGGAGAAGGGCCATGGGGTTCACCAACACCGTGGGCAGAATCTGATAGGTGGCGATGTCCAGCGCGAAGGACGCCGGATGCAGCAGCTTGTGCCAGCAGGCCAGCAGGAAGACAAAGGCCAGGTAGAGGCGGGCGGGCAGGGCCACAAAGGACCAGGCCGGGTGCAGGAAGAGGCGCTTCATCATGGGGCACCTCCTTCCCAGGCTGCCCGGAGGGCCGAGGCGCCGCCTTGGACAAAACCCACATTCTTGAGGCCCTTGCCGGCCAGTTCTCGGGCCAGCATTTCGCCGCAGTCGGGGTCCCCTCCGTCCCCGAGCACCACCACCTCCCGGGCCCCCGAGGCGGCGGCGTTCTTGATCAACTGGGGGGACACGGGCTCCAGCCAGTCGTAGGTGGCCAGGATGGCGCCCTCGGGGTGCCAGGCGTCGAACTCGGTCTGGGGCCGCGCGTCCAGCAGCAGCAGGCGGGGATCATCCTGGGGCAGTTCGCCGGGAGGCACCGCCCGGGCCTCCCCCAGGGTCTCGGGGCAGGGCACCATGATCTGATGTGGCTCGGTCTGGTACCAGGGCAGGGGCTCGGAGCGCAGCAGGTTCAGCCCTGCGGCCCCAAGCAGGGACAGGGCCACCACCAGCACCCCATCCCGAAGCACCCTCGGCCACCGCTGCCAGGGTGGCTCGGGCAGACCTTCAAGCCAGGAGATCATTCCACGCATGAGGAACTCCTTTGGACGGCCTCGTCCTGCCGCAGCAGATCCTGGATGCGCTCTTCAAAGGCGGCGCCGCCGGCCTCGAAGGGCAGGCGCACATGGCCCTTGGGGCTGCGCTCCGGGGGCAGGAAGGGGTCCGCCTGGAAAGCCCAGATGAGCCGCGCCAGCAGGCGCTGCTCCTGGTAGTCGTAGGGGTCGGCGCTGCTGTCCCGGCGGCCATACTCCCAGGTAAGGCCGCCCTTGAGGCCCTGCCACACGGGCGAAAACAGGCTCAGGGAGAGGCGCCCCAGGAGGTCCTCCCGGGAGCGGGCGGGATGGGCCGGGTCAAAGTAACCCCGGGAGTCGGGGTAGCGGTCCCAGGAACCCAGCAGGCCGAGGCGAACACTGAAGGCTCGAGGCAGGCGGTACTCGCTGGACAGCAGCAGGGAACCCCCGTGGAGGTTCCAGGCGCTGTGGCTGGCGCTGTGGTAGCGGCCCGTGAGGGCCCCAAGGAGGCGCAGGTTCCGGGCCAATGGGAGGCCACCCCCAAGGCCCCCGTCCACCTCGTCGCGGGTGCGGGCGGTGTTGCGGAAGAGGCGACGGCCGACGCCGGAAAAGAGCGTGAGGCCAGGCAGGGGGTTGAGTTCGCCCTCCACCCGATGGCCGTTGTAGAACAGCAGGGGCCCCTGGCCGTAGCGGTCGCCCCCGGCCAGGACCAGCCCCTCGAAGCGGTAGGCCAGCAGGCCCGTCACGCCAGCATCCCCGAAGTGAACCCCGGGGCGGGGGCTGAACAGCAGGTAGGAGAGCTCTTGCCCCACGGGGTCGGAGAAGCCCAGGCTGCGAAGCTCCAGGTCCAGTATGGGTCGGGCCAGGCGCCCCGTGGGGGCCACGAAGCGCAGCAGGGCATTGGCCTGGGCCAGGGGGCTGCCCTGGTCGCCCCGGGAGGCGGCCTCCGTGGGGGAACCGGCGGAGGCGTTGCTGCTGTAGCCGCCCACCAACTCCAGGCGGCCCGAAACGGGATACAGGTAACCAGCGTCTGCCCGGGGCTGGAGGTCCAGCAGGGCCTGGCGATCCTCGGGAAAGAGGGCGGACTGGCGGCGGGCGGACTGGACCGCCGTCCGGGCCTCGCTGGGACTGTTCAGGCCTTGAAAGACCATGGCCAAGAGCAGCAGCCGGCGGGCCTCCTCGGGACCGGCGGGGCAACCCTGGCCCAGGGTGGCCTGGGCATCCCCGAGGCCTCCCTGGCGAAGCTGCACCCAGGCAAGCCACAGGCGCGGCTGACAGGTGTCAGGATGGGACTGGGCAAGCTTGCCAAGGGTGCGCAGAGCCCAAAGCTCGTTGGCCTCCTGAACATAGGCCCGGGCCAGTTGCAGGGACAGTTCCAGTGACTGGGGCTGGGCCTGCAGGGCGGCCTTGGCCTCAGCCACGGACTGGGCCGCCAGGGGGCGCACCAGCAGCAGGAACAGCAGGAGGGCGGTGCAGCGCATGGGGCCTCCTAGAGGGTGTCAACACCAGAGAGGCAGCCGCCACCGGTGTCGGTGTTGGTGTCGGGGGTGTTGGTGTCGGGGGTGCTGGTGTCGGGGGTGTTGGGGGGGGGGGGGGGGGGGGGGGGGGGTGTGGGGGGGGGGGGTGGTGGGGGGGGGGGTGGGGGGTGTGGGGGTGTTGGTGTCGGGGGTCAGGCAGCAGCGGAAGCCCAGGGCGCTGGGGTTCCAGTTGCCCGGGATGTAATCGCAACGATGATAGGCGACGCTGTCGCCACAGTTGTAGGCCCCGCCACGGACCTGGGTGGCGTCGCCGCCGGCCACATGCTCCCAGACATTGCCGTTCATATCCAGGACGCCCCACTCGTTGGTGCAGTCAGGAAAACTGCCCGTGGGCGCAAGATGGAAGGCCCCCTCGCCAAAGGCATTGATGCCGTTGCAGGTGGTCGCCTCGTAGTTGTCGCCGTAGGCATACTCGGTGCCGTCGGGGCCCTTGCAGCCCAGGCGCCACTCCTCCGGGGTGCAGAGGCGCTTGCCCGCAGCCTCACAGGCGGCGGCAGCCTCAGCGTTGTCCTGGACCCGCCAGGGGATGACCCCGGCCACGCTGCGGGCGGCCCCACTTTCCAGGCCCGCTGTGGCAGGGCCGGCGTCAGGACGCGAAGCCTCGTAACGATCCAGGCAGTAGGCCTGGGCCACGGCGACCATGTCGTCCGGGCAGACGATGGGTCCCACGGACTTCACCTTGCAGACATGCAGCAGGCACTCAAAGCCGTCACCGCAGTCGGCGTCCAGACTGCATTGATAGCCACAGGACCCGGAGGCCCCGCAGACCTTGGGAGACGGGCAGTCGCTGTCCTCATAGCAGCGGGATTCAACGCAGGAACCCACCGCCAGGGCCAAACCAAAGACAAAGAGGATTCGGGAATCCATGGGCACCTCCAACGGCGGAACGATCCGACAAAACCGGCGGCGTTGCAAGCGCGACGGATGCCAGAACGCTCCGCAGAACAACCCCCTCCCTGGCGGTCGGGGTTCGGACGGACGCGCAACGCCGTCTCTTGCCGTCGGGGTTCGGATGTCCTAGGATTGCCGCATTCTTGGCAACAAAGGTTCCCCAAAGGAGGTCCTCCATGAAGTTCAGACTCGCCATCCTGACCCTTGCCCTGGTCTTGCTTGCCCCCCTGGCTGCAAACGCCACGCCCTTTGAGCAGGGCAAGATCCATCTGTCCATCGGCGGCGGGACGGTGTCCAGCGGCACTGACACGGGCATCGTGATTGGTGGCGGCATAGGCTACATGATCCTGGACGGCCTGGAACTTGGACTGGACTCGGACTACTGGACCGGCATTGAACCTGGCCGCTTCACCTTGAGCCCCCAGGCCCGCTACTGGCTGGACCTGGGCTTCAGCCTCTTTCCCTATGTGGGCACCTTCTTCAGCCACGCCTTTGTGGACAGCCCCTACGAGGATCTCCAGTCCTACGGCTTCCGGGGCGGCGCCGCCTGGCTGTCGGGCCGGGGCCTCTACCTGACCTTTGGCTGGGCCGCCGAGAAATACCTCAAGGGCTCCTACGAGAAGGACTGGATCAACTACCCCGAGATCGCCTTCGGCCTGTCCTTCTGATCCCCCCCGCTCCCCCCGAAAACCCTTGAAATCGCCTAGCGCTTGTGCCAAAAGCAAGGCCACTGGTGTTTCCACACGGAGGACTTAGCACCATGTCTGACATCCGGCCCTTCCGAGGCATCCGTCCGGTGCCCGAGCATGCGGCGAAGATCGCCTGCCCCCCCTATGATGTGATCAACACCGAAGAGGCCCGTGCCCTGGCTGAAGGAAACCCCATTTCCTTTCTGCATGTGGACAAGGCTGAAATCGACTTTCCCAAGGGCTTCAATCTTTACGACCCGGCGGTCTACGCCAAGGCCGCCGAGAACCTCAGGAAGCTTGTGGACCAGGGGCTGCTGAAGCAGGACCCCAAGCCCTGCTTTTACATTTATGAGCAGACCATGGGCGGCCACATCCAAAAGGGCTTCGTGGTCGGGGCCTCTGTGGACGAGTACGAAAAGAACCTGATCAAAAAGCACGAACTGACCCGCAAGGACAAGGAGGACGACCGCACCCGGCATGTGGAGGCCCTCCTGGCAAACTCCGGGCTGGTGTTCCTGTGCTACAAGCATCGGCCGGCGGTGGACGCCCTCCTGGATGAAGCCACACCCGGCGCCCCGGTCTTCGACTTTGTGGCCCACGATCAGGTCCGGCATCGCTTCTGGGTGGTCTCGGACGACGCCCTGATTGCCCGCATTCAGCAGGCCTTCAAGGGCATCGAGGCCATGTACATTGCGGACGGCCATCACCGCTCGGCCTCGGGCTATCGGGTCCGGGACATCCTGCGGGCAAAGAACCCAAACCACACGGGCAACGAAGCCTACAACCATGTGCTGGCCGTGGTCTTCCCGGACAACCAACTCCACATCCTGCCGTACAACCGGGTGGTCAAGGATCTGAATGGTCACAGCCCTGCGGACTTCCTCAAGAAGGTCGAGGAGAAGTTCGTCCTGCGTCCCACCAGCCAGAAGGCGCCCACCAAGGCCCTGCACTTCGGCATGTATCTGGAAGGCCAGTGGTACGAGCTTGAGGCCCGCCCCGGCACCTTCCCCGCCGCCGATCCGGTGCTGTCCCTGGATGTCTCCATCCTGCAGAACAACCTGCTGGACCCCCTGCTGGCCATCAAGGACCCCCGCACCGACAAGCGCATCGACTTCGTGGGCGGCATCCGCGGCACCGCCGAACTTGAAAAACGCTGCGCCGCTGACATGAAGGTCGCCTTCAGCATGTACCCCACCAGCATCCAGCAGCTTGAAAGCATCGCTGATGCGGGGCAGATCATGCCCCCCAAGTCAACCTGGTTCGAGCCCAAGCTATCGTCAGGGATCGTCCTGCGAAGCCTGGCTGACAAATAAGGAGTCCAACATGCTTATCCTCGTAGCAGACGCATTCGACAGCCAGTTTCCCCAGAAGATGGCCGCCTTTGGCGAGGTCACCGACGACCTTGGCCGGATTGGCGAGGCGGAGGTCCTCATCGTCCGGGCCAAGACCAAGGTCACCCCGGAGCTCATGGACAAGGCGCCCAAGCTGCGCTTCGTGATCCGCGGCGGCGTGGGCGTGGACACCATCGATGTGCCCTACGCCAAGACCAAGGGCATCCTGGTGAAGAACACCCCCAAGGCCTCGGCCATCGCGGTGGCCGAATTGGCCTTCGCCCTCATGCTGGCCGTGCCCAACAAGCTCATCGAAGGTCACAACGGCATGCTCCGCGGCGAGTTCCTGAAAGCTGAACTCAAGCGCACCGAGCTGTTTGGCAAGACGCTGTGCCTCCTGGGCGCCGGCAACATCGCCATGGAAGTGGCCAAGCGCGCCGCGGCCTTTGGCATGACCGTCCTGGCCTACGACCCCTACAAGACCGATGCCACCCCCGCCACCCTGGTCAAGGACCTCAAGGAAGGCGTGGCGAAGGCCGACTACATCTCCATCCACACCCCCAAGACCCCCGAGACCGTGGGCATGGTCAACGCGGACCTGCTGGCGGTGGCCAAGAAGGGTGTGGTGGTCATCAACACCGGCCGCGGTGATGTGGTGAACGCCAAGGACATGGATGCCGCCCTGACCGAGGGCAAGGTGGCCGCCTACGCCACCGATGTGTGGCCCTCCGACCCGCCGCCCCCGGACTATCCGCTGCTGAAGAATCCCAAGGTGGTCATGATGCCGCACCTGGGCGCCAGCACCAAAGAGAACCTGGCCCGCATCGGGAACGAAGTTGTGGAACTGCTTACGGACTATACCAAGGGGAGGAACTAATCATGGCTCGCGCATTCAATTTCAGTGCTGGTCCCGCCATTCTGCCGCTGCCCGTCCTGGAGAAGGCCGCCGGCGAGTTCGTCGACTACAACGGCAAGGGCATGTCCCTCATCGAGATGAGCCACCGCGGCAAGGAGTACGACAAGGTCCACGCCGAGGCGACAGCGCTGCTCAAGGAAATCCTTTGCATCCCCGAGGGCTACAAGGTCCTGTTCCTGGGCGGCGGTGCCACCATGCAGTTTGGCATGATCCCCATGAACCTGCTGCCCGCCGGCAAGAGCGCCGACTATGTGAACACCGGCGCCTGGGGCAAGAAGGCCATTGAGGACGCCGAGCGCGTGGGCAAGGTCCGCGTGGTCTGGGACGGCAAGGCCGAGAAGTACGGGCGCTGGCCCAAGCTCTCCGAGCTGAAGTGGGACGAGAACGCCGCCTACGCCCACATCACCACCAATGAAACCATCGGTGGCATCGAGAACTGGGAGTGGCCGGACACCGGCAAGGTGCCCCTCGTCGCCGACATGTCCTCGGACTTCCTGTCCCGCCCCGTCCCCGTGGAGAAGTTCGGCCTCATCTACGCCGGCGCCCAGAAGAATGTGGGCCCCGCGGGCGTCACCATCGTCATCATCCGGGAAGACCTGGCGATGGCCTCCCCCAACCTGCCCATCTACCTGCAGTACAAGACCCACTACGAGAACGACAGCCTCTACAACACCCCGCCCGTCTTCTCCATCTACATGGTCAAGCTGGTGCTGGACTGGTTGAAGGCCGCCGGTGGGCTGCCCGCCATGGCCAAGCTGGCCCAGGAGCGCGCCGCGGTGGTCTACAACGCCATTGACGGTTCCGGCGGCTACTACCGCTGCCCGGTCGCCACCGAGAGCCGCTCCCTCATGAACATCGTCTGGCGCCTGCCCTCCGAGGCCCTGGAGGAGAAGTTCCTCAAGGAAGCGGGCGAGGCCAAGCTGCTGCAGCTCAAGGGGCACCGCTCGGTGGGTGGCTGCCGCGCCTCCGTCTACAACGCCATGCCCATGGAAGGCGTCTTTGCCCTCACCAAGTTCATGGCCGAGTTCCAGAAGAAGAACCCCGCCTGATCGGTTCCCTGTTTCCACGCCATTAGGGGTTGACAAGCCTGCAATCCGTAATGGATTATTCCCCGCGTGTTCACTTGCCGAGAGGTTCCTTGTTATGGAGTCAGACTATCTCGTCGTTCTCATCACTGCCCCCAGGGAGAACGCCCACCACATCGCCAGGCACCTGGTGGAAAATCGCCTCGCAGCCTGCGTCAACATCCTCCCTGAGGTGCACTCGACCTACCATTGGGAAGGCGAGGTCCACTCGGACACCGAGTCCCTGTTGATGGTGAAGACCACGACCCAGTTGTTCGAGGCGGTCAGCTCCACGGTGAGGGAAATCCATCCCTACTCGGTGCCCGAGATCATCGCCCTGCCAATCACCGCCGCGTACGACGGGTATCTTAGGTGGATCTCTGAACAGACCAAGCCGGTGTGCAAAGAGTAGGCCCCGCTCCATTACTGTCGCGGTTCGGGACTGGTTCCCTTACTTCGTGAGCAACTCCAGGAATTGGGCGTCTTCTTCCAGGCCGCCGCCGCGCAACTGGCCCGCCAGGCGCATCAGCATGCCCCGGGCTTTCTGGGGATCGCTTACCTGGTCCAGCAGCAGGGGGGCCCGGATTCTGGCCCCTTCGGGGTTGCCCGTGAGGTACAGGTAACGCAGCTCGTTGACCCGCGCTGCCGGGTTCCGGGGGCACACGGTCACCGCCCGCAGGGTCGCTGCCAGGGCAGGCTGGGCCTGATTGCTGCGACCGTAGAAGGCCGCCAGGTTGTTCCAGGCCTTGCAGTTTCTTGGGTCCATCTCCACCGCCCGGCCAAACTGGCCTGCAGCCTGTTGAAGCCCCGCCTCACCGCAATCCTCCAGGTAGCACACGCCCGCCAGCGAGAAGTCTTGCGACCAGACCGTGGCCCCAAGCTGGTCGGGCCGGCAGGAGATCAACCACAGGGGCACCGGGGGCGACTGGGCACACTCCAGCTCAGCCCGCGGGACCAGGCGCTCCAGGGGAAAACTGTCCACCCAACCCAGGCCTGAACGAAGCCCCTCCTGGGCCTCCTGGCCACGCTGCCACAGCACCGTGCGACCCTGAGCCAGCGCCAGACCAAGCAGGCTCCGAAGGGCTGCCGGCCCCTGGACCTGGTCCTGGGGAAAGAACTGGCCGTGGGTCTCCCTGGCGGCCACCTGCAGGGCCGGGTCCCCCAGGAACTGCTTGACCACCAACAACAGGTCAGGCCGGCGGCCCTCCACCCCCTGCCCAAAGATGCCCAGGGAGCTGGCATCGTCCAGCCCCGTCAAGGCCAGGGCTTCGGGGGGCTCGGCCCAGAGGCGCTCCAGGTAGAGGCTGGGGGCCTCGAGGTGGCGACAAGGAGAGACCAGCAAGGGGTCCGCCGGACCGCCCCGGTCCTGCATCAGGCCCGGGTGTCGCTCAACAAGAGGCAGGGAGGTGGCTGGCCCAAGGGGCAGCAACAGGGCCAGCAGGACAACCAGGCCGGACAGGGCCAGGGCGGGCAGGCGCAGACGCCAACGGGAGGCACTGGCCAACAGGACCAGCAGTCCCCGCCCCGCCAGAGCAAACAGAGCGAACCGCGACAGGAGCCCGGTCTGGAACTCCGGCTGGCCCATGGGGTTCAAGAGAATGGAGAAGGCCCCGTCGGCCAGCAGCAAGGCCACCAGTAGGATTTGGGACCAGGTATCCCCGGGGCGGCGCCGCCCGGCCACAGCCAACCAGAGCAGCCAGCCCAAGGCAAGGGGCAGGGCAAGGCCGCACTGGTCCCAGGTCTGGGACCAGTACAGGCGGGCGTTGTCGGCAAGGGCAAGGGGAGAGAAGTCCAGCATGGTTTTGCCGAAGGCCCCCCGGATGGAACTGCCGCTGAGGTGGGCCCACAGCGTAGAAAGCCCGTCCACGGCGGCAAAGGGATGGGGAGGGTTGGTGGCGTAGCGCAGAGGCAGGTACAGGCAAACCAGGCTTCCAAGGAGCGCCAGGCCCAGGGCCGACGCCAAGCCCCTGGCATCAAACCGGGGGCGCCCGGGGGCGGCCAGCAGGGCCAGCAGACAAAGGCCCAGGACCATGGTGGAGGTGATGTGAAAGCCCAGGGACAGGCCAAGCAGCAGGGAGGTCTCCCGGAGGCCCCGAAGGCGCAGCCCTCCCCCAGGCCCCTCCAGGTAACCGACGCAGTTCCAAAGCCCAAAGGCAGCCAAGGCAACGCTGGGGGCATAGACCTCCACGGAGACCGAGTGAATCCACACCGTCCTGGTCAGCAGAAACCCCAGCGCCCCAAGCAAGCCCAAGGGGCGCGCCCAGGGGCTGGCGATGCTGCCCGCAATGAGGAGGCCAAGGAAGCCCGCAGCCAGGGCCGCGCAGAGGGCCGAGAAGAGGGCCAGCCCGTGGTGAAGAGAACCCAGGGGAAGTTGGGCCACCAGAGCGGCCAGCATGGCGTTGGCCGAGAAGCCTCCGGGGTGCGCGATGGAGCCCGCCAGAAAGGCGGCGGCCAGTTCGCCCGAGTCCTTCCACCAGGGTCCAGCGCTGCAATGCAAGGCCAGGGCCACAAAGGCCAGCAGGAAGATCAGCAGGAAGAGGGAAAGGCGGTTTGAGGGCTGGGGTCCGGTTTCCATGAACCGAGGAGCCTTAGTTGGCGGGGAGGTAGACCTCGGCGTGGGTGGCGAAGTCCACCACACCATCAGCGCCGACGGTGAAGCCGCCGACCACCAGGACGGCGCCCTTGAGGAGGCCGTGTTCGATGACCGTCATGGTGTGACCGAAGCGGGGGCTGGTCATGGACAGCTCGCCGATGACCTGCATGGTGCCAACCTGGGGATCACGGAAGAAGATGGCCTGGGAGCTGGCCCGGTTGTCGCGGTCCAGACCGCCAGCCACCAGGATGTCGCCGCCCTCCATGGGGACCGCCGTGTTGAAGGTGCGGAAGGTCTTGCGCTCGGGGTTGGCGCCGCTGAGCTCGCTCAAGTCAAGCTCGGCCACGGTCAGCTTGCCCTCGCCCAGGTTGACCTTGATCTGCTGGGGGGCCGGGCCCAGCGCCGGGGGGAAGATGTCCACGCGCACGGAGGTGGCCCCAGCGGGGACGGGGTCACCCACGGCGTTGGTGCCACCGAAGGCGAAGATCTGGGCCAGGCCATCGTCCCCGGCAGCCACCTTCACGAGGGTGGAGAAGAAGGCGCCGTCCATGTCGCTGTCCTGCACGAACTCCAGGGCCTTGTGGGTGCCGCCGTTGACGCTGAAGACCTCGCCGCCGCTGTTGCCGGCGTCGGTGCCACCGAAGAGCATGTACTCGCCGCAGCTACCGTCCGAAGCGGCCACCAGGCACACATGGGAGTGGCCAAAGCGGGGAGCGTAGAGGGAGGATTCGTCGCCGCCCTCGGAGCAGGCCATGGAGGTGCCATCGGACAGGGAGCAGAGCTGGAAGCGATCGTAGACCTGAGAGGAGCCGTCCTCAGCAAAGATGAGCCCGCCGGAGAGCAGCAGGTTGCCGCTGTAGAGGCCGGCCTTGGGGAAGAGGAAGCCGGCGCTCAGGGGGTTGCGGCCGAAGGCGCCGGTGGAGGCCAAATCGAAGACCAGGGACCAGGCGGAGACATTGGAGCAGTCCTCGCCGTTGCAGTAGTCCTGCTCAAGGTTGATGGGCATCACGACGCGCAGCTCCTGCTGGCCGCCCACATTCACATCCAGGGAGGCCTCGGTGACGCCGCCCAGGAAGGCCAGGCGCTCGCCGCCCAGGGGGACAGCGGTGTGCATGGCCACGCGATTGCCGTCAGCAAGGGCGCCAGCGGGAACGGGCAGGAACTGGAAGGTGTAGGGGTTGAAGATCTCAACGAAGGGCGCATCGGCGCGGAACATGGGCTTGCTGCCAACGATGGAGCGACGATTGAAGCCGCCGCCCAGCGCGATGTTGCCGGACTCCAGGGTGGTGGCGGTGTGGAAGGCCCGGCGCACGGCAGGAGCCAGAGGGTTCAGACCCTTGATGGTGCAGCGGCCCCGGTCGTAGTCGCAGACGCCGTTGCCGTGGATATCCTGGCAGGGAGCGTCAGACTCGCAGGAGATGGCGGCGATCTTGGTCAGCAGGGCGTCGTCCACGGAAGGGAAGGCGTTGAAGCGGCCAACCTGCAGGGGCATGACATAGAGGGGCGGGGTCACGGAGCAGGTGCCGGGCTCGCCGGCAAGGCACAGGTCGGTCTTCTTGCCGTCGTTATCCAGTTCCTTCTCGCAGGCGCACACCGCATAGGGGTGAAGGCTGGTGCACTGGGAGTCCTCGGTGCAGTCTATCTCAGCGGCGGTCTTGTCCAGGGCGCTGCGCTTCTCGATGGTGACGCCGCCACGAAGGGCCACCATCTCGGGGTCCTGGCAGGCCTTGTCGGAGTAACCCTGATAGTAGACGAAGCGGTTCTCGCCGGTCTTCAGGTTCTCGATGGTGACATCCTTGCCACGGGAGGGGAAGCAACCGTAGGCCGAGTAGGAGTCAAACAGCGTGGGGTCGTCAGGAGACACGGGGGTGTTGGCGTAGACCCGGATGCGGAAGCTCTTGATGTCGGTGGCATCGAAGGGCGCCTCGATGGTGCCGAGGTTCAGCCTGATGGTGCCGCCCTCGTCGCCGGCGCTCATGGTGCCGCAGTTCTCGCAGCTGGAACCGCCCTCGCAGGAGGCCAGGAGGAAGGACATTGCCAGAAGGGTATATATCTTTTTCATTGTGGTTTCCTCCCTCAATTCGCGTTCTGGTAGAACACCGCGTCGTAAGCGGCGGAGCCCGGGTCAATGGAGAACTTGGCGGTGCCATAGGTGCCGCCAGCATCATCCCCGGACAGGACCACGGCGGTGGTCACCGTGGCGGCCACCACACCAGCGCCCACGGCGGTCCAGAACCACCAGGTGGCGTAGAAGGGTTTGCCCGCAGAGTCCTTCTTGGCCACCGGGGCAGCCATGGGGGCCTTCTGCACGGGCACGGGCTTGAGGCTGGCCTTCCAAGCCTTGGAACCCACCTCGGCGACCTGGATCTTCTCCTCCACGCTGAGGAAATCCTTGGCCTCCACGCGGAAGGTGTAACGGCCGGGCTTGAGCTTCACAGCCACCGGCGCCACGCCCACATCCTTGTCATTGATGAAGACCTTGGAGTCCTTCACATTGGAGTCAATGGTGAAGTCCACCTTCTTGACCTCGGCCTCGGGCTTGGAGGGGGCTTTGGGGGCCGCGGGCAAGGGGGCCGCGACGACTGCCACCACGGGCTTGGGCTCTTCCGGGGCGGGGCCAAAGACGGCCTCCCGACCGGGGCCCGTCACGGCAGCCTGGAGGGCAGCGTTGCCGGCGGCCTTGCGCTCGTCCCGGGCTAGTTCCTTGGAGCTTTTGACATCGACCAGCACCAACTGGGCGGCGCCACCGTCCACCTTCACATAGAGGACCTGATCGACGCCCTTCTTGGACGCGATGGAGGCCAGGCAGGCGGCGTCGATGTCCAGGCATTCGAACTCGACCATGGCCTCAAGCAGGTCCAGGTCGGGCGCCTCAACCAGGGTGTACTTCTTGTATTTCTCAAGTTCGGCCTTGAGGTTCTTGGCCACAGCCGACTTCTCGGCCTCACCAAGCTGCTCTCCATCGGCCTTCAGCAGCAACACGCTCGTGGATTTGTCGGCCTGTGCCAACGCCGGGCTGGCCTGGAAAGACAGCAGGGAAAGAACGAAAGCTAGAAGGAGCACTGGTCTCATGTCTGTTACCCCTATAATAATGAACAGAATGGCACCCGGACCGGATGCGAGTCTATTTTTCGGGCTGCGGTGTGTCAACAGGAACGACGCGCCGCAGAAAACTAGTTTCAGGTGGAGAACACGAAATCCAGGCGGTCATTACCCCGCAGGGCCAGCCCCTTCACGCCCCGGGCCCCACGGCTGAGGATGCGAAGCTCCTCGGAGGAGAACACCAGGAGGCGGCCACCTCGGCTCAGCAGGCCGATGCCAGCACAAATCAGAGAGGCTGCGCCGGCCACTTGCCCCCGGGCCACGATGACCCCCGACCCGCCATTCAGGCGAAGGGGCACCAGGCCCCCAAGCCCGGCCTTGACGCGGCCGTCGGGACTGGCCACGAGGTAGGGGTCCTCGTCAGACAACTGGAAGGCCGCCACCGGGCCATCCTGCTCCTCCTGGAAGCGAAGCTGGATGACCCCGCGAGCCTGCCGGGACTTCAGCCTGATGCTGTCCATGGGCAGCCGCAGCGCCCTACCCTTGCGGGAGAACACCGCGAGAGGCGTGCCATCGAAGCGGGCCGCCACGGCCAAGGCCAGATTGTCCTTCTCCTCCAGGCCCAGGCAGCGGGCTCCTTCCGCGGGGAAACGCCGGAAGTCGTCCCGGGGCACTGCCTTGACCCTCCCCTTCTCGGAGATGAGGATGAGCAACTCCTCGGCGCCCGGCTCGTCCAGCACAGCGGCGATCCGATCCCCTCGCCGGATCTCGACCTTGAACTCGGCCTCCGGCTGGCCAATCACGGGGATCCACTCCGAGGGAATACGGTGGACCCAACCGGAGGCCGTGAACACCAGCACGCTCCGGGAGCGGCAGTGAAAGGCCTTTTCATACTTCAGGTCACCAATGCTGCGACCCAGACCCCCGCGACCCGCCTCCCGGAAGGCGTCCACAGGCACCGCCAGGAGCTTCTTCTTGTGCTGCACCAGGATCAGCACGGAGTTGGCGTCCAGGCGCTGGTCCAGCCAGGCGAAGAAGGCCAGGTAGGAAGGGTGAAGGCGGCGCACATTCATCATCAAGAGGGGGTCCTCCACCTCCCAGTCCTTGCCCACCCGGTTCTTCAGCACGGACGCCACGACCCGCGCCCGCTGGACCATCTCTTCCTCGGAGAGCACCCGGCTGCGCCGCGCCAGGACGGGATCCAGACCGGCGTCGCGAAGGGCCGCGTCCAGGTTCTCGAAGAGCTGCAAGATGACCTTGCCCAGGATGGGATCACTCCTCAGGAAGTAGGCCTGATCCAGGGCCTGCCCCGTCTCCCAGTGACGCCTGAGGGCATCCCGGACGGGCTCCAGGGAGGAGGGGGCGGGGAGCTCGTCCCAGAGGGCAGAGAGACCCCGACCGAAGGATCCGAAGACGGCCCGAAGCTTGAAGTGCAGGGCCGGATTGGAGGTCGCCAGCCGTTCCTCGGCGGCAGTGCCAGAGCCCAGAATCTGACCCATCAATTCGGCCAGCACTGCCGAGCGCTGCTCCTGATCGATGGCCTGGGCCCCCCCTACCCCGGGAAACAGTCCCTGCCTGTCATCCATGGGCTCACCTCCAGATTGATCTGACGGGCCCGAGTCTAGCGCCCCAGGAAACAAGGTTCAAGCGCGGCGAGAAGGGGGAGAAGGGGTCAGGACCTTACATTACACTTGCCGCAGCATCCAACACCCTGCTTGCCAATTCCCCCTGCATTTGCGATCCTGCCGCCTGATCCGCTCATTGCATTCGCGGCTTGGACGGGTGATCCGCTCATTGCATTCGCGGCTTGGACGGGTGGGGTTTGCCGTTGGTCGTTCCTAGCCGCGCGCGGAGCAAGCGGATCGGGGAAGACAGCCCGCTCCTTGACAGTCGCGGTTCGGACGGACACCCCCTCCCTTGCGGTCGGGGTTCGGACGGACGGGCGGACACCCCCTCCCTTGCGGTCGGGGTTCGGACGGACGGACGGACACCCCCTCCCTTGCAGTCGGGGTTCGGATTGGCTTTGGAGGTTTGGCATGTTGAAGCATTTTGTGGTGCTTGCTCTCCTGCTCTTG